>JAHZKW010000108.1 GCA_022600175.1 Campylobacterota bacterium | reverse complement strand
AGAGGCTTATTGCTAAATCAAAAGCACTCTTTGCACTTTATGAGGAGCGTGATGATGATACTCTCTAATTTAGTGCTCAGTAACTTTAAAAGATACAAATCATTTTCACTAGAGTTTACTGAGGGGCTTACGGGGATTATCGGGAAAAACGGCAGTGGTAAATCAACACTTTTTGATGCGATCATGTTTGCCCTCTATGGTGAGAGTAGAGGAGCCAAAGAGAATCTCAAAAATGCCAAAGCGAGTGAAAAAGAGAGTGTCTCGGTTGAACTTCTGTTTGAGATAGACGGTATAAATTATAAAGTTGTAAGAGAGCTGCGTGGTAAAGCACTCACTGCACGTGCGAAGCTTTATGATAGTGAAGAGACGCTTATCAGTGATGGGGCAAAAGAGGTGACAAAAACGGTCTCTAAACTTGTTGGCATGAGTAAAGAGGCATTTTTACATACGGTGTTTGCTTCTCAAAAGGAGCTTACGGCGCTTAGTTCTTTAAAAAATGAAGATCGTAAGAAAATTATTCGAAAGCTTTTAGGATTGGAGAAGATCGATAAAATCGAGATTGAGATTAAAGCACAATTGACAGATTTGAATCGTGATATCAAAAGTTACAAAGAGATTCTTTTAAGCGAAAGTGAAGAGCAGAGTATCGTTGAAGCAAAAGCATCTAAAATCAAACATGCTGAGGATATTCAAAAAGAGGTAGATACCATCTTTCAAACCTATGAGGCACAAGATAAAGCACTTATCACATCGCAAAAAATGCTCAATACCCTCCAAGTACAAAAAGATGCGTTTGCAAAGCTAGAGCGTGAACAATCACTCCTCACACAAAATCTAGCCAATCAAAATGAGAACCTCAAAGCAAGTAGTGAGCGATTGAGTGCACTACAGACCAAGCAGGTGCAGTATGATACAGAGAAGCATCTTCTCAAAACCTATCAAACGTTAGAGGAGCAGATAAAATCACTACAATCGGCTAAAGAGAAGATGTTGGCGTATGAGGGGCTTCAAAAAGAGCAAGCAGCACTACGTATACAGTATAAAGATATTGAAGCAGAGATGAAAGAGCTGAAGCAAAAACTAAAAGAGTCAGAAGTGTTACAAACAGATCAAAAAAAGCATATGCAAGCACTAGAGCTCTCTCAAAAAAGCTTGGAAACATTGAGTCAAGAGGAGAAAGTGTTAAATCATGAGAGTTCAAGATATCAAGGACAGATAGAGGATACACAACAAAAAGTGCAAAAGATTCAAGCATTGGGTAGAGATTCTCACTGTCCTACATGTACCAGACCACTTTTAGAAGCGTATGATGGGGTGTTAGACTCTTTACAAACCTCAATGCAAAAGATCTATAAAGATGAGGTTGAGATACGACAAGCCAAGCTTAAAACAGTTGAAGTGGAAAAAAAGAAAGAGCAAGCGATACAAAAAGAGATCGAAAAAGTGTTGCAAGAGATCAGTGGAGCACTAAGAGTACTGGATGCCCATGCCAAGACACTGAGTAAAAAAGAGAAAGATTTTATGCTGACTCGGCAAAGAGGGTTGGCAAATAAAGAGGCACTTGAAAAGTTAAAAGATATCACTTATGATCCAAAGAGACATGAAGCGGTGCTAGCGGAAAAGCAGAGACTTGAACCTAAACAAAAAGAGCTTATAGGTATAGAGAGACTCCTTGGTGATCTCCCAAAACTAGAGACCCAGATAGAGCGTCTCAAGCGTGAGATCACAAAACTCACAGAAGCGAAAGCTACGCAAGCAGAGGTGATCAAAAAAGACCCTTATGATCAAAAGAAACATGAAGAGACTATCAAAGTGCATCAAGAGATGTTAACCACAAAAGATGAGATTACGCACCAACTTCGTATTAAAGAGAAGCTCTTAGAGTCTATCAAGGGTGAGATCAAAGCCTACGAAGCGAAACTCTCTACCAATAATAAACAGAAACGAAAGCTTCAAACCAAGCTTGATGATAAAAATGATTATGAAAAACTAAAACTCTTCATGGGTGAGTTTAAAAACAAGGTCAATTCGAAAGTCTCTCCTCGCATCTCAGCGCTTGCAAGTGAAATGTATAGCACGATCACAAAGGGAAAGTATCAGCATATCGAGGTTGATGAGGCGTTTGACTTTTATATCTATGATGATGGAAAACGCTACTCGATAGAGCGTTTTAGTGGTGGTGAGGTGGATCTGGCAAATCTGGTACTGAGAATCGCAATATCTAAGACGCTGAGTGAGTTAAACGGTAGTGGCAGTGTTGGCTTTTTGGCATTTGATGAGGTGTTTGGCTCCCAAGATGAAGAGAGACGGCTAGAGATCATGGAGGCGTTTCATACGATCAAAGAGCAGTATCGACAGATCTTTTTGATAAGCCATGAGAGTGAGATCAAAGAGATGTTTGAGAAGGTGGTGGAGTTGTAAAAATATGTTAAAATAAGCTAAATATTTATAGGAAACAACAATGCAAGATTTGCGAAATGAGATTAGAAAAAAATTTCAAAATTTAGATAGAGCACAAAAGCAGGTTGTTCTCTATCGATATCTTATTAGATTAATCGTAATGATAATGGAGAAAAAATGGATAAAAGAGACTGATACTTATCTTTTTCATCTCTTGTATTTATGCTCATTGATTCATCTTTATTTTTTTCAAAAAAATTTAACTTTTATTCTTGATCTTGCTCGCATTCATGCTCGTTCTGGTGCTCATGATCTTACACAAGATTTTGTCCGTACGCTGGATCTTGCATTAGATCTTGCATTAGATCTTTCTCGTACTCGTACAAATGCTCAGGCATTTGACCGTGATCGTGCTCTTGATCTTTCCTTACACATTGTCTTTGACCTAGGAGTTAATTTTAATCATCTGTTTATGGATGATATAGAGTATATTATGGGTTTATCAGAGGCACAACTATTTAACGAAGGTTTGTATATTAGGGATTTGGAGTTAGCTGGGCTTGGTGATCAGTTTGCTATCTTTAAACAATATATATTAAAGCCTGTTTCTCAAAAGAGCTTAGAGAAGTTTACAGATGTTATTGTCAATGTGGATGATAAGGTATTAAAACAAGAGAGTTTTAGATCATTGGTTAACTATCTACAAGCGGAGCTTGAAGATAAGATAAGCTCTAAAAATAGTGCTAGAGTCATACTTTTGGGTAATGGTGGTGCAGGTAAGACCTCTTTGATTGCCAAAATAAAAAACCCCGCTGAGAGGGTGAAAGATTATGAAGCAACCCCGAGAATAGAAATTAGCCAAATGCACTATAAAGGTCAAGGTGGTGATCAAAATATAGAGATCAATTTTTGGGACTTTGGTGGTCAGGTGATCATGCACTCAACCCATACCTTTTTTCTCAATATCCACTCCTCTTATATCGTGACTTGTAATGCTCGTAGTGATGAACAGCCTGATAGTTGGTTGGAGTTATTGGAAAGTAGCCTAGATGCCAAGGGTGTGAAAGTCTTTATCGTATATACGCATGTAGATGATAGTGAGGATATCAAGGATTTTAAAAACTATCGAAAAAATAGACTTCAACGGAGATTTGGAAAGCAGTTTGATCTATCTTTTCATGCGATTTCAAATAAGTATACGGAGAAGAGAGATTTTAAAGATGCGTTTTTAGCGTTTAGAGATGCACTCTATCGCAATGTTGAAAAAGAGGCTATTAGCGATAAGACATACACTATACTCCACGCTTTGTATCAAGAAGAGAGCCGTGCTTACTTGAGTGTAAAAGAGATTTATGAAAAGTATGATGCAAATGAGGAGTATGAAAAGACTTTTGGAAGTAGAGAAGAGTTTTTAAAACAGTTGATGGCTTTTGGGTATGTGTTTCCTGTTATTGACAAAAAAGAGATAGGGGCATTTGATGAAAGTGATCTATTTATCTGGCAGAAACATTGGTTGACTTATGGTGTGTATGAGCTTATAAACTCATCCCTTGTAAAAGCAAAACAGGGTTTTATTACGCAAGATGATTTTAAAGAGATTCTTTTTGAGGGGAAACAGAAGTATATTGATGAAAGAGGTGTTATCCAAAAGTATCATAGTCCAAAACGTGAACGCATTAAGTTTGATACAAAGGGTAGAGAAGTTTTATATGATTTGATTAAAAATTATGGTTGGGCGATAGAGAGCCGAAAAGTCAATAGAGAGCTTATTTTGCCACATGCTGTGACAGTTGATGAGCCTTCTATAACACTACTTGAACCTTATCTTGTGGATGAGCGTGATGAGGATAATATTTATATGGTAGTGCTTTTTGATGTTGTGCCTAAGAATTTCTTTTTTCGTTTTATTTCACTCAGTGAAAAACATATTTTAAAGTCTGAACTTTTATGGCGAAGTGGTGTGGTGCTCTTTGATCAGATGGATGATGAGACTTTCGCATATATCGTACTAGAAGAGAATAAAATGCAGATCAAAGTAGAGGGTAAAAATAGCGTTTTTTTAACACACTTTATTATGTATTATCTAGTAATGTTATTTCGAGATTATCAGTCTTTTCAGATTAAGCCACAGGTTTTAAGGCAATTTTTTGTTGAGAAAAATAAAGAACCGATGATGATTAATTTGGATATAATATCAAAATTGAGTTCTGATGATAATCTAGAAGAGTTTAAAAAGTCAATTCAAAAGGAGATTTTAATCATGGGTGATACATATAATATTAATGGACCAGTCAATAACAGTCCAATTGGTGGTAAACAAAATAGTACAACATATAATCAAATTAGCAAAATTGAAAATATTTTAGAAAAATCACTCCAAGAACTTGAAAAGCTTGATACACAAGAGGCTGAGATATTGGCTTCTGAAGGAACGTCTTTACTTGCTGATAAATCAGAATCAAAAGGTTGGTTTACAAAGGTAGGAGATTTTGGTAAAAGTCTTAAAAATATTGATAGTGGTACAGAAGTACTCTCCAAATTAGGTATGGAAATATTTAAGTATCTACCAGCAGGTTAATAAAAAAGTGTAAATAGTTACATGAGCTAAAAAATAATAAATAAATATATTTT
>JAHZKW010000107.1 GCA_022600175.1 Campylobacterota bacterium | reverse complement strand
ATTTTTGCATTAAAGTTTGCGTTTTGAAGATATTGGTTAAATAGGTTACTATTTTCCTCTTCTATGGCATTTACACCTACTAAAGCATAAAGAGCGGTTTCTTTATCTATCATCTCTATTGGATACCCCATAGCTCTTTTGCCTCCTCCTCTTCTAGTTTACATCTCGGACATATTACTTCACCACCTTGGTAGGTAAAAAAGTTTGCACACTCATTGCAACGCATGACATTAAACTTAATTAGTTCATCAATTTTAGGTTTAAAGAAACTTTTGGTGTTAAATGCTTCAAGTTTAATGGCATCAGGTTCACAAACATCATGACATAAACGACATTTGACACATGAGAGAGCATCAAAATGGATCTTTGATCCTCGTTTATCACTATTTAGTGCACCTGTCGGACAGACACGATAGCAGATTGAGCAGTTATCACAACTTTGCTCTATTCTTTTTTGTGAAATAAAGGAGAGGTATGATTCTTCAATAAGCTTAAATTCATCTATTTTATGAAGACGTTTAAGTGCCATATAGAGTAGTTTTCGTTTGTTAGGTAACTCTTTTTTTCGTATATTGGCACTATCTTCTTGGCTTAGTGTTCTTGTCTCATGTGATTGTACTTCTTGTTCAAATTCGACTTTACTTTTTATTGCACCTTTGAGACTGAGACGTTGTAAAAATGCACGCCGATCTTCGCTTTGTTCTTCAACAGACTCTCTTTTTGTCTCTTCAAGTTTTTGTTCCAGTGTGATTGATTTACCACATTGGAGTGCATCTAACAAATAGTTTGCTTCACTAACATAAGTTGTGAGTTGTTGATGACATAATTCACAACTTTGGAGTGTCAATGTTTCATGTACACTGAGAATGGAGAGTGAAACAAGATGTTCAACACTTAAAATCCCAAGACATGGTATCTCATTCTTACAGGCAATTGTATGCTCTTCTTTTTCTAAGAAACTAAATATAAATTCAAGTGTATCAAATGATTTGAGTGAAATAGCTTCAGTTGGACAGGTACCTAGACAGAGTCCACACTCTGTACAACTAGAGTCAACTTGTGGAACGTTGTCAGTATATGTAATGACTTTTTCAGGACATATATCAGCACAGTTTGTACAGGATGCGTTTTTACTAAAGACTTTGACACAATTGCCAAGTTCTATATTGATAATGCTCATGTTGTTTGTAAATGCTGATAATCACTAAGGAGGAATTCTAATCCTGTCATTGCTGCATCATGATAGAAAGGTGTTTTTGACTCATTTTTAACATTGATGAGATATATTGGTGCAAAGGTGAGTAGGTGTTTTTCTAAAAACTCTTTTTGCATCTCTTTATACTCTTTTGCAGCTTTGTAGTCACTATTTTCAATGGCTTTTGCTTCAGCACCTATAAGCATATACATAAATTCCATCTCGATTGCTATATGATCTGGTGAGATGACTCTTGCTTTATCTTTTTCAACGACAAAATTAAAACGTTCATAAAAGGTATAAATAGGATTATCTCCACCACTTTCTATCATTGCATCTTCTCTTGTGTAAAAAGATTCATAAGGGGTTAGATGTAGTAAAGAGATCTCTGTAAAATCAATATTTAAATGTTGATCAATTAGCTCTTGTGCACTTAGCTTTTGATATGGTTCCCAATCATATAGGTTAGGAAAGAACTCTTTTATATCTTTTTGTGCCACTGTTTTTAGAAGCTCTGGATCTGCCTCAAGCAGAAAAATTCTAGAGTAAAGCGCATAAAGGAATTCTCTATTTTTACATTCAACGAGTTTTTCGTTCACGATAAGCCTTTGTTGGGTTTTTACTAATGGGTATTATACCAAAGGGTAGTTTCCCTTTGGTAAATGTGGTTAATTAACCTTTTTTGATATTAACCGAGTATGCTTTGTCAGAGAGTGGCACTGCTGGACGTTTAATATGTTTTGGACGTCTGAGTGTGTCATTCTCATCAAGTGGACGTGTTAGTTCATCTCTCCACGCACGGAATGTTGCCATATTGTTTTCATAGTTGACATAAATATCACCAATTTGTTCGTCACCTGTTACTTTTTCAACGATGATTTTTTGGTGCCATGCATGGTTACCTGCGATTGGATCTGGATGTACAGGAGCAACCGCATTTTGCCATGAGCCAGTCAAACCGTCCCACCAGATATTATCCATATCTTTGTTGTACTCTGGATATGCCCAAGGTTTCATTGGCTCAATCCCACCTTTTGGTGTCATCGTTGCTTCTTTACCATCATCTTTGATCTCATATAGTGGAGCACCTACACCCATTACACCAAGTTTATGTTTAAATCCAGGGATGTCAACTGCATTTTTAAGCTTCCAACGACCTGCATGGTGTGAACATGCCATAACGCCTGGACGTGTTGCTTCAGTAGCAACTGCCATAGCGACAAAGTAACCGCTCTCTAATCCACTTACGGTATCAACAATTTTTACTTTGATTGCATCACCTGTTTTAACACCCAGTTTTTCAGCATCTTTTGTGTAGATCCAAACAGGGTTATGATTTTGACTAATCTCCATTAAGTGTTTAGAGTTAACAGATCTTGTATGAATGTTATATGAGAGTCTAAAAACAGTATTGAGTGCAAATTCGTTCTCTTCTTTCATAAAGTCATGGTGTACTTGTGTGACAAGGTGTACCATTTTTGTTCTCTCTTGAGAATTTCTTGGATAAAAAGGTATCGCATATTCTGGCCATTTCCAATCATTTGCTAGCCAGTCACAGTAGAAGTCAAGTTTTTTACTCGGTGTTGCAAAACCTTCATGGAATTTACCGTTGATTTCAACACCAATAGATTTTTTATCACCATGTCCTTCAGACCATAGTGTACCAAACTCATCTTGCTTGATATGATCAGCATCATATGTGTGCCCATGTGAAGTAACTGTTTTCTTCGCTTTATCGATCTTAAGCTCTTTCTCTTGTGGTCTATAGATATCTGTAGCTTCAGTCCAAGCACCATGATCTCTCATGTATTCATAACATGGGAACTCACTATCTGGATACTTTTGATCCGCTGCAGCTTTCAGACCTGGAAGTAGACTAAATCCTGCGTTGTAGTACTCTTTGATTGTGACAGGACGGCTAGGGTCTTTTTTACTTGCCCAATATTTTCTTACACCTAAACTTCCATCTGGATCCGCATGGGTGTGTAGAAGTTCCATAAAGAATTCATTCTCTTCCCAGATTTCACCAAGTCCTGCTTTCATGTGTGCTTCTAGTGTTGCACGGTTCTCATTTTTAGGTTTCCATCCCATTTTCTCTAATGCTACTCTAAGGGCTGGTTGTCTAAATCCTGTCCATTTTTCTGGCTTACTAGGCTCAGATTGTTGATCATGTCTCTCACCTGCAAGTCCTACTGGAAGGATATAGTCACAGAACCAGTTTGTCTCTGACCAAGTAGGGGTTAGGTTCATACTCATCTCGATCTTTTTCTCATCTTTAAGTACGTCGATCCATCTAAATCCATCTGGATTAATCCATACTGGATTATAGACACGAGGCATATAAAGCGCAATTTTTTGTGGTACGTTTAGACCTTTCTTGATCCATTTTGCCTGCCACTCTTCATCAGCAAGAAGGTGAGGTAGTAAGTAACTAAGCTCATATGTTGCTAGAGGATACTCTGGTGGCCATACAAGCTCATTCCATACATCAACTTTTCCAGGAGCTTTTCCTGCTTCAGTTGCTTTGTCACCTTTTCTACCGATTGAGATTTTATGCCAGTGGTGCATACCAACGCCACCGATATCACCAGCCATCGCGCCACGGAGTGCAAGAAGGAAGAATTTTGCTCTAACATTCATCCATCCACCTCTATGTCCGATTGCACCAGCTCTCCACATGTAAGTTGATACTTTAGGGCCAGCTTCGATAAACATGTCATAGAGTTCATCAAGTTTATGCTCTTGACCTTCTAGCTTACACTCTGCGATAACATACTCTCTTGTATATGGAGCGTACATCTCTTTAAGCATTTCAATAAATGACTCATAACTATCATCTTCTGGCATCTTACTCATATAGCCATAACCGACCATCTTAGCAAGTTGTTCTTTGTCTGCCATGAGGCGATCCCAGTTGATCCACTCTTTCATAAACTTATGATCTACTAGATCTTTTCCATTTTTCTCACTCTCATGTAAGACTCTATTTGCGAGATGGAGATAGAGTGCTGCTTCAGTACCTGGCCATGGACTAATCCAAAGATCAGCGATACCTGCCGAGTTACTCATACGAGGATCTACAACAACCATTTTTGCACCTTTTTTACGTGCATCAGCAATCAGACCTGCTGATTGTTGGAAGTAGTGACCCGCATCTGCTGCATGAGAAGATTGTAAAAAGATCAGTTTTGCATTTGCCCAATCTGGTGAGTTTCTATCATCATTTGCCCATTGGATTGTACCTTGACGTGCACCTGCAGAACAGATATTTGTATGTGAGTTATATCCATCTAAGCCCATTGAGTGCGGGATTCTATGACCAAAACCATTTTCATTTGGACGACCTACTTGGTACTGGATATACTTTTTAGAGAGTTCATCACCTACTTTAAGTGTATCGTTGATTTTTGCGCCAATCTCTTGCAGTGCTTGATCCCAAGTGATTCTAATCCACTTTCCGTCACCTCTTTTACTTCCAGGTGCTCTTTTGATTGGAAAAGGGATACGATCTGGGTCATACATCTGACTCATGGTACCATACCCTTTGGCGCAGTTTCTACCACGGCTTGCTGTATGTAGAGGGTTACCCATATATTTTTTGACTGTTAATGTCTTTTTATCAACCCAAGCTGTAAGACCACAACCTGCTTCACAGTTGTTACATACTGTTGGAACAATGGTATAGTCATTGACTTTGATACCATCAGGATTATCTTCTGATTGTACACCATTACGGCCAGTACCACCTCTTTTCCAGTCATTGCCATCTAGCTCTTTAAAGCTGTCCCACTCATCTACTGGTGGGTAAAAGTCTAGTTGTGCAGGAGTTGCTGTAAACTTTGATGTTGGCTCACTTTCAGCGGCAACAACGTTGCTAAAAACACCTGCAGCAACGCTTGCACCAGCTACGGTATAAGCTGAACCTTTTAAAAATTTTCTTCTGCTTTCTAAAAACATATCCGCTCCCCTTAACTTAATGGTAATAATTGTGGAATAATTAGCCATACATGTTTTGCCATGTAAAGACCAATGATTGCTAATACTGCTGCAAGTTTTAGCATAGCACCGTTAGCATTTCTTGTTGCCATAAATGCTAGAACAAATGGTGCAACAAAACCGATAATTTGACCTGCCCAGAACATTGAGTTATACTCTCCACCTGCATGGATATAGGCCATAGTTGCTTCTGCTTCTGCTAGCTTCCATGAAAGGAAATATTCGCCCATATAGATTGTGAATGATAAGAATGTACTTGCTGCTAAAATGATACCAAGATCTCTTTTTGCTTCAGCACTCCATCGATCACTGAAGAAAACAAGTACAGCTGCACCCATCATAAATGCTGCTAATGCCATCTGAATAAGTTCAGCTGGTGTTTGCCATAACTCTCTTGCACTTGATTGACCCATAATGACTGCTGTATAGAGTGTCACAGGTATTGCAAGTACAGTTGCTGCTATCATCAACTTATCATAAAGTTCACCTGTCTCTTTTTTGAAAAGAACAAAATAGGTCATAAGCACAATTACACCTGTCAATGCAGTTGCAATCCAAGCACCTACTGTAATTGCTGAAGTGAAATGTGGATGGAAAAAGATATGCCACATTCTAAATGGTTGATGTAAATCTAATAGGGTAAAGAGTAAAAAGATATGTAAAAAGATAAATGAGATAATTGGAATTACATTTTTAAGACCTTTTAAATCACCTTCATTTTTACTATATCTTGCTAATAAGTATGCACCTACAAGTATTACACCTGTACCGATACTTTTTGCCCACATGTTGAGTGTAATCATCCAACCCCAAACAACGCCAGGAAGCGCAACATCCATCGTAACGATGGCATTATTGATGTTTTGTGCATGTTCAATCATTAGTGCGCTCCTATGTGTTTTAAGTGTGTGATATTGTTGAAAAGGTGGTAACCTTCAGGTCTTTTTGCAGCAAGTGGGTTAAGCTGAGCTTGTCCACCGCCAACATAGAAGTGTGTTGGTTTTGTGTTTTTCTCAGGTTTTCTGACTTGAACTTTTTTATCTTTACTAATATATCTACTAATATGACTTGTCGGATCTTCGAGATCACCAAAGATATTGGCTTCAACTGGACAGGCAACAACACAGGCTGGCATCAAACTGGTTTCAATTCTATGTGCACAGTAGGTACACTTGTCTGCAGTATTAGATTCTGGGTCCATATAGATTGCCCCGTATGGACAGGCCATGATACAACCCGCACATCCTATACATCTATCTTTATCAATATTGACAATACCATTTTCAAGATAGTGTAGTGCGCTTACCGGACAGATTCTCTCACATGGTGCGCTTTCACAGTGGTTACATCTAAGTGGTGTAAACGTTCTTGAAGTCTCAGGGAACAGTCCTTGATCCACATACTTAACACGAAGTCGCCAAGAGCTTAGCGGAACATCGTTTTCTACCTTACAAGAAACCTCGCACGCTTTGCATCCCATACAAAGGTCGAGGTCTACTAGAAAGCCTAATTTCATAAAATCCCTCCTTGAAAAATTGTAACAAAAATTACAGAGTTGAGTTAGATAAGGAGGATTCTAGCACAACTTTATATAAACAAAACTTATCTGATAAAGCTTTGTTATATAATATGCTTTAATATCTCAAAACTACTCAACCTCCTGCTGCAGGTCATTTAACGTTGATATGAAATTAACATTTTTGACTATGTACTTATCGAGTGAAACAATCATAATCGATTCACTATGGGTTTCACTCTTGTATGCAGCTGACACCTCTTCGTCCATAATGAGCATAATTGGATAGCTTGATTTTTGAAGATCAGGCATTGCTACATATTTACGAATAAGTGATGGCATGCGGCTAACATCCGCTACAAATTGTATATCGCGCTTTTCCAAAAAATCTTCACTTTGTGTTTTAAGATATTCATTTACTAGATGACCTGTGGCCTTTGTAAAAACGAAAATGACCTTGGTTGTACTCTCTTTGAGTGTGTGGGTTTTTTCAAACTGGTCCTGTAGTGAGAGTCCCTCTAGTGTTGATCCTATATTAATTTTTGGTGCAATTTTTCCCTCTTGAATAGTGACTTTGTCCTTTTGTATGACTTCTTTATCTCCACAACCTGTTAGTGTCAACATTGCTGTGATTAGTGCCGTAGATACGATCTCTTTTTTTATATTTTTCATTTATATTCCCCTATATGTAAAATAGAGTTGATTATAGCTAATCTCTTTTAACAATAACTCTTGAGTATGATAATAATCATAATTTTATGAAGAACTATTTATATAAAAGGAGTGATAGCTACTATATAAATATATAGTAGCTATCAAGTTATTTCTAAAATTATTAAACGTTTTTCTTTATTCATAATTAATAAATCCTCTGATATATATATATATAGT
>JAHZKW010000106.1 GCA_022600175.1 Campylobacterota bacterium | reverse complement strand
TCTTGTTCAGACTTCTCCTCGATACTCTCTTGGATATGTGAGACAAAGTACCCCTCAAGCGAAATCGACTCTATATCATCTGCAATCTGGCTACTCTTTAACTCTTTAAACTCTCTTTTGACTTTCACATGCAACGCCTGATCAAATATCTCGTTAATCTGCTGATTTGAGATATCGATGGAAGTGGCTGTTGTGAGGTTCTTTAAAATCACTTCTACAAGCGCATCTTTAGTCTCTGTGAGATCAAGACACTCTACCTCTGCTTCAAACTGCTCACTATCGATCTCAAATACCAAAGATCTACGAAGCGGTATCGTCTCCAAAAAGATCTCAAACTCGTTATCAAGGGTTATAATCGCGTAGCCTTTATCTTCTCTCTTATCACTACTAGAAGTTCTCTCCGTACTACCACTATAGTAGACATTGGGGTGTTTACCCACAGAGCCAAACCCATGCCAATGTCCTAATGCCACATAGTCCATCTTAGCAAAGAGATACTCTTTACTTTTAGGATACACCCACTCTCCAAACTCATGCATCAAAAAATGTGCCCCTACAGAACAGTGCATCATCATGATATTTCTCTTATCATCTTTGATACACGCTTCCATACGATCAAGCTCACCCTCGATAATCCGCTCATCATTGATATGTGGCAGTGCATGAAAAATAACATCCTCAAACTCCACACTTTCATACTTCTGAGCAAAAACAGGATAGACATATTCAAGTGTATGGAGTGCTTCAAGTATAGGACTAGAGGTTGACGTTCTAGGGGTAGAGTGATTGCCCGCGATAATCACAAAAGGTATCTTTGCCCCACTGATACGACTAATCTCTTTAAGTGCAAAAGTGATTGCACGGTTACTTGGACTCGCACGATGAAAGAGATCACCCGTGTGAATCACATAATCAGGCTTTTGTAAAAGTATCGCATCAACCACATCACTAAATGCTTTGTAAAAGTCAGCTTCTCGCTGATTGATACCCTTATCATTGACAATATCAAGATCGGAAAATCCCAGATGGGTATCTGAAAAATGGAGTATTTTCATCACATAACTCTTATTTTTTATAACTATTTTAACGCACACTCTCTAATAGCGTAATTAGCTCACACTTAGAGACTTTTCAGGTACTTTTGAAATATAAGAATATATAATATCATTTATATATAAAGAAGGCTTACATGTGAACAGACAACACAAAATCGAAACACTATTTGATATGCTCATCCACTCTTATGAACACTACCGAGACAACACGGCATTTATCTATCGTGCTTTTGATGAAGAGTTTAGTGTCAGTTATGAAAAGTTTTTCGATGATGTATTGATTCTCTCCAAGGCATTTGCCTCTAAAAAGATTACAAAAGACTCGAAGGTAATGTTACTAAGTGACAACCGTTATGGTTGGATTGTGACAGATATGGCACTTATTTCCTTAGGGGCACTGAGTGTGCCACGCGGTAGTGACACACCCACACAAGAGTTAGAGTTTATCATGAAAAATGCCGAGTGTGAATACCTGATCATTGAGAACAGAGCACTCTATGTCAAACATGAGACACTCATCAAAAGCCTTGATCTCAAAGCGATTTTTATCATCGAGGCAGACAATGTACATGGGCTATTTGATCATACTTACTCTTACAATGACATCCTCAAAGATCGAACTATCACAGAAGCAGAGCTTAGCACTTTTATCACCCATCGTGAAACATTAACCGCTGAAGATATTGTGACGATCATCTATACTTCGGGGACAACAGGGACACCTAAAGGAGTACTACTCTCACATGCCAATATCATGCACAACGTCGCTATCATCCCAGATCTTATCAAACTCGTACATGAAGACAGATGGCTCTCAATACTTCCAACATGGCATATCTTTGAGAGAACCGCAGAGTATACCGCTATTTCCAAAGGGTGTTGTCAAGTCTACTCAAATGTCAAAACCTTTGCAGCAGATCTCCAAACCTATCAACCTACGATTGTAGCAACGGTACCTAGACTTTGGGAGTCTATGTACATTAAGATCAATGCAGCAATCAAAGCACAAGGGAGTAAAAAAGAGAAACTGTTTGGTGCATTAGTAAGCATCTCAAAAAAATACAACTACAACCAAAGAGTTTTAAAAGACCACTTACCCATTTTTACAAAAAAAACATTCATAAGCCAAAGTATCACTAAAACCTTAGCACTACTCAACATTATCTGGCTTACCCCTTTAAACTTTGTCGCTAAAAAGAAGTTGCAACTTGTCCAAGAGAAGTTTGGTGGCAAACTCCGCCTTGCAGTTAGTGGTGGGGGAACCCTTCCAAAATACCTTGATGAGTGGATCGATGCTTTGGGTATTCGTATCGTAAATGCTTATGGTATGACTGAATGTGCCCCTGCAATTGCGGGTAGAGCACTTAACTGTGAGATCTTTGGTACCCTAGGACCTGCCGTCCCTGGTTCAGAGATCAAAATCGTGAATGCACATGGCAATGTTGTTAAAGCAGGTGAAGAGGGAGAGATTCTTGTGAAAGGTCCACAAGTCACACCAGGCTATCATGCCAATGATGAAGAGAACATGAAGGTTTTTACCGTAGATGGGTTTTTTAAAACTGGTGATCTAGGTAAACTTACACAAAATGGGGAGTTGGTTATCACGGGTCGAGCCAAAGAGATTATCGTACTGGCCAATGGAGAAAATATCGATCCTAGCCGTATCGAATCTACCATCACAATGCTTCCTTTTATCAAAGATACCATATTAGTAGGGCAAGATAAAAAAGGTCTTGGTGCACTTATCGTACCTGATATTGATGAGCTCAAATCATTTGCTAATGAAAAACTACATCAAGCAATTGATTCACTTGAACATCTCAAAGAGAACAAACCTCTTACCAATAAGTTCAAAAAAGAGATCAATAAACTTTTAAATGACAAAGAAGGATTCAAACCTTTTGAGAAACTACAAAACATTCACTTTTTAGAGAAAGAGTTTACACCAGGAGAAGAGCTCACCAATACACTTAAGAAAAAACGACATATTATTGAGAAAAAGTATAAAGCGATCATCGATAAAATTTTAAACTAGCCTCACATGCAAAATCATGAGCTAGAAATTAAAATTGTTTGCTAAAAATCCGATTTAGTGTTAAATACACTATTAAGGATTTTCTCATGCAATACACACGCTTCTCTTCAACACTCAAATACTCACTGTTGGCACTCGGTGCTGCAACACTTATCGGTTGTGGAGGCAGTAGTACAAGTACTACTAGTGATACGACAATCAATACAGCACAAACAGCGGTAAAGACCCCCACACCTTCACAACTAGGCTTAACTGTTCTAGGAAACAGTGCACCTACAGCAGTAGCAAATCAAGGTATTGGAACACTAGAGGTCAATACTTCAACCAATGTACAATTTACAGGAAGTGATAGTAATGACAGTGATGGCAATATCACCGCTTACCTCTGGACAGATATGGATAACAATATCCTCAGTACAGAGGCAGACTTTAATAGAACCTTTTATATTCCTGGTATCTATGAAAAAACATTAACAGTGATGGATGATCAAAATGCAACTGCATTTCAAAGACTCTGTTTACTTGTAGGTATAGACCAAACAGAAATTCCGCTGATCGCGAAAGCAGGGTTAGATCAAAATGTAACAGAAGATGACAATGTCACACTCTCAGGACGTGCAGTCTGTCGAGATACAAATCTTACATACGCATGGGTAGAAGATGGGAATGTAACCGATACCAATAAAACATTTACAAAATCAGACTTTAGTATAGGAACCCATGTATTAGAATTTAGAGTCTATGATGAAAATCAAAACTACGCTTGGGATAGTCTCACTCTTACTGTCAATCCAAAATAACTACGTACATCGGTAAAGTTTTTATATTCACTTTACCGATGCATCTTAACGCTACTTCGATCTACCAATCCATCTTTTGATACTGTTGTGTTGAAGCATCTTCATTGAGCGTTTGCCCTGTTGAGCCTTCACCAGACCACTCTACCCCATCAGAAAGAAAGTTCACGATAAAACTATGCTGTGTGGCATTTGCATTGAAACGGTTAAAAGTAAGATATGGCAACGTTTGATACATAACACGATCTTTCGTAGGGATATTAAAAGCCCTTAAGGTCATCCCAAAACTATTAGCATTTAAAATATCTGCACTACGACTTTGTTCATTGGTAATCGCCCCTGCAAAAGAGTCACTTGTGATATACCAGTTGATACTATCTTGTCCCTCTTGCCCTTCTGCTAATCCAAACTTTGACACATTACACCCTCCACTTTTCTCACAAAAAATCTCATAATCAGCATTGGCATTGATTGTATCTCCCGCCATTGAATGATCAGGGATATGTAACCTTCCATAGTAAAAATGAATCGCTGATGTATTTAAAGGTTCATTTTCATGCAAAATTGTATCAGCACTATACACTCCTACTTTTTTCACATCAAACTCTAATGGGTTTTTAGCAAGATTCACTGCACGATCAAAATTTATCATAAGCTCTACTCGTGCTTTTCCATTAAGAAACTGCCTTTTATTTATCCCTACAGGAAAGGCAACCCCTGTTTGTACACCACTTACTACCCCACTCGCTATCACATTTGAAGTATTATTTAAATCAACCCATAAAAGTGTATTATTACCAGAAGTATCAGCCCAGTTATTATACGTAATCTCTAAATTTGCATCTTTAGCCCGACACCCATCATCATAATTTACCACAACATCATCTAACGCATTGAGTGCTTTTATCTCTGCATTTAAACGAAGTCCCATATCTAATATACTATTTCTATCTGCGTAATAAAGGTGGGTACCTGCACTACTCACATTCCAATCACTGACCACTAAACGATCAGCAATGAAATTAAGCTTTAAAGACTTATCTGGAACAATCGTCAAACCATTTGCACCAGAGTGTAGTGTATCAACTTTAGCAAATTCAAAACCACTGATCTCAGAAATATTAAAATCAATATTTCCTACTTCACTATAATTTACATTTTGCTCTGCCCTACCATTTGTAAACTGTATTGCTGAAAGATCAATCGTTCCTGAAACACATGCGTTTGTTGTATTAGCATCAAAATCAACCCTAAATGAAGTATTAACTAATTCATTGTAATTTTGTGTCTGATTATTATCTGCATCAAGTGCTTCTATCACTAAAGGAAAACTAGCTCCTGCTTTTGGACTATCATTAGGTAGAGTAATCTTAAATCTATCAGGACGTACTGCAAAGAGGTCAGAGGTACTGCTATCGTAACTAGTACGATTATAATCACCATAAATTGTTAAATTGGCTTCTTTTAATGCCCTTGCTATCTTTAATGGTACATCGACCATACCTTCTGTGTTGGTTGTGATAAGCCCACTCCAAAGTAAATTTGTATCCTGTTTGATTTGTGTAATATTCATATCGCTAACCACATTACCCGTCGTATGGTTATAAGCCATAACTGTCAACTCAAAATCTTTATTTACAATTTGTGTAGAGATAGGTGCATTGAGGTTAAAAGTAGACGTTTTATCTACAGCTTTTATTTCAATATTAAGATCATCATTTAAAATAACTCCGAACCCTCTCATATCTGTTATAACTGCATTCGTAGGATCATAAATATCAACAAAAAACTCTTCTCTATTTTCAACTTTCTTATCTCCAATTACTTTAACTGTAACCGTAGTAGAAACTGCACCTGCGGGGATGGTTAACTCTGCATTGCCTGATTGCATATCATCATCAGCAAATGTTGCAGCATCATAATTAGTCCCATCACCATCAACTACCTTGTACCAAAAACTAACATCACTTGTAGAAGGTGTATCCATTGATACGGTAAAAATAAAATCTTTAGTACCACTCTCTCCTTCAGAGCCAACTACATTATCTATCGTTAATACAGGTGAATTTCCCATACCAGCATTTGCGCACCTTGCCCCATCACCATTTGATGGCAGACTCATTCCCAAAAACTCAACCGCATTTGTATTAGGATTATTCGGATCTGTTAAATTAACACGATAAAATTTTCGATTTTTAGCAGCATAAAAATAAAAATAACCATGCACATCAAACATTTGCACATGGGAATCTACAACTGAAGAGAAAAATCCGGGCACGACAGAGATACTTCTAGGGGTGTATGGGTCATTTGAATATGAAGAAGAGAGTAATCCAGTATCTCCAACATCTGTGGCTGTTCCACTCAGTGGGTCAATACGATAGATATGCCCATCATACTCAACCATATATAACTGCTTATCTACAGGATTAAATGCAAAATCTGCTCCTCGCAGTGATTGATCTGAGAGTGTCACTTCAGATAGTTTTTGTAAATAAGTAGGTGACGAAGCATTAACATCCACACGATACAAGCGTAAAAGACCATCAGATTCCACACCATCAATACTAAAAAGCTGTGTAGAAGCTAAATATAATATACCCTCTGGAGAGACATCACCTAAGTGAAAAGAGTACTCTGGTAACCCAGCGACATCAAAAGAGGCTACTTTTAAATCTTTATCCACTTTAACCACTTTATGCTTCACAATATCATAACCCCAGATCATATTATCCACTACGTTGTAACCAATAGCATTAATATTATTAGGGTGAATATCTGGACTCAACGGATTATTTGTTGCAGAGAGTAGATCAATTTCATTGACCTGTGTTGGCGATGTAAATGTATCACTATAAAATACATATGCATTTTCAGAACAACTAAACTGCTTATCTTCAGGAGGTTCACATATCGCACTTGAACCATTTAAAAGATTATCGATAAAACTTTGCACATGCCAATCTGTAAAGTTGTTACTAGAAAACACAAATGGATCTCCTGCATTATCCAAAGAGGCCGCACTCTTTAAACTATTTAAGATATTTGTATTCCGTGAAGCGCCATCCACTGCGATAAATACCAATGTTGCACCATTATCTTTAAGCCGCTGTGATGCAATGATCTCATTATCTGCTGCATCATCATCAAAATCATGATCTTCATGAGAATCAGTGATCACAACGACTACCTTTTGCGCATTTGGACGTCCTTCCTGAATAGCTTGTAACCCAATATTTTCAATGGCTTCATTGTAGTCAGTTTGTCCTGCAGGAACTTGACTCGCAGGAAGGCTATTGATAAGATCCACTGCACTCGTTTTAAAACCTTGATCATGGTACCCCTGACTCTGATCTGCCCAACCAATATAACGCATATTGACACCGCTTGCACCCCAGTTAGAGATGCTGTTTGCCAGTTTTGTGACAAAGGTTTTACTATCTTCAAACTCTTGCGTATCCACACTACCAGATTGGTCATTCATGATGATGATATCAAGAGGTTCTGTACCACAAATCTGTGTCTGAACTGCACCACAAACTCTATCAGAGCCATCCCAGTTTTTATTGTTGATACTGTTTTGATAGAGCGTTGTTACGTCACTATCATCCATCTGCCCTTCAAACATATAAAACTCATCAAAATACCCAGATATTCCTGGAAAATTAATATCAGTTGTATTGCCAACCAACCCTCCAGTATAAGAATGTGTACCTTTTAGAACACCATTGATATAAAGTTTCATCCCCTTTGAACCAAACGTAAAAACAACATGTGTCCACTGTGTATCCAAATCATTACCCAAAACATTTAAGGTTGTAAAGTAGGTTTCTCCTGTACGAATACGATTGCCGCTAAAATCTACAGTTACTGTTCCTTGGGTAAGGTCTCCATTATTTCTTTCTACTTTTAAAACTAAACACCCTTTAGATAACAACCGTGCACTATCCCAGACATTGTGATGATCATATAAGAAGAGAGAAATCGTTCCTTCACTTACTTCATATTCCTGGATATGTGGAACATACAAATCCCAACTACTATTTTGCATCGCATTACACATATAGTCTTTACCATCAGTGTTAACAGTATGTGGTGTACCACCCAAGTCATTACTATTTGAAGAATAATCTTTTTTCCACTCTCCTGCGCCAAACTCATCAAACCGATACTCTGCAATGTTTTCAATACTCCCTGTGCTATCAGCACCTATACTTAATCCATAGTTAATAATTGCATTAGCATTAAGTGTTAGTTCCTTAGAAGTCACGGCTCCAGTAATAACAACATCATTATTGACAATAACCTGAGTGTCAGCATAAAAAAGCCCAGTAAGTTGAACACCTGTATTAAACTTGATTGTCGATTTTGAAAAACACAATAAAGCTGTCGGTGTAATATTACTCGCTGTATTAAAAAGGACATCACCACTGGCAATAATCATCAATGAACCACTGATAATATTAATTGTTGCATCTGTATTTTGTGTCAACGTAGTCGTATGTAAAATGACATCACCCTCAATATTAATCGTACCACCCGAAGTAATACCGTATTGAGCTTTGATAATAAGATCACCTTTAAAAGTGACTGATTCTCCCTTATTCAATGTAATATCATTAAAAGATTGACTAGAAGTGTAAATATCACCTGAAGTAACCCCTACCGTACCATTTCCAACATCGGGTGTAAATGCATATGCAGATACAGAGGTATTACTTTTAGTACAAGTGAGTCCGTCACATGTACCTCCATTATTATTTAAAGTTGTCGTAACTAATGTGTTTGATGAGGTATTATTCACCTGAGAGGGGTTATTTAGCGTAATATTACCACCTGACAATGTACTTGCAGGACTTGGAAAAACATCCTGAAAAACACTAGCTTGTAAAGGCATAAAACCAAAGAAAAAAAGATTTATTAAGAAAAAAATAATATACTTCATATTAAGTATCCTTTGCGTACAATATTTTTATTAACAATAATATCGGCAAAAGATAAAAAATATTAACCTTTATTTGGTGGAACATTATTTATCTATATTCTGTTTCTACACACTCACAACACCCATCTTATAAGCTTTTTGATAAATACGAATAATTTTAATAAAATACTACCTTTAACGTTTTTCTGTGATAATAATATAAAAGGAATGGATATGAGTTACTATTCATGGTTTCAAAACCATGCTAACAAACATCAAAACATTGTTCAAAAAGTAAAAAAAGAGGAACTAATCAGTTACTTTCGTTGGGAAAATATCTCTCAAAGTGATATTGATTTTTGTCCACTATTTTCTGAGGGTAAAAAGTGCCATGAAATGGAAGATCTAAACTGTTACCTCTGTGCCTGTCCCAATTTTCGCTTTAATGACAATGCAACTACACTTAAAAGTTGGTGTGCCATAGACTCTAAAGAGGGTCGACAATTAGAACATGAAGGCATTATCCATCAAGATTGTAGCCAGTGTACGGTACCCCATCATGAATCCTACATCAAAAAAAAGTTTGACACCAACTGGTTAGAGATTATGAAAGCGTGTCCTAGCAAAGATAGAAAAGATAAGGAGTCATAATGTTTGAAATGGGCGCAAAGTTTGAGGATGGATGGAATCTTGAAAAAGAGGGAAAAAAACAAACAAAACAAGAGATCAAAACACCAGAGAAACATCTGTTACACTTCGCTAAAGAGAAACGCAGAGGTAAAACAGTCATTATCGTCAAAGCGTTTTTTTTAGAGAAAAAAGAGCTTCAAGCACTTTTAAAAAAACTTAAAAAACAACTAGGCACAGGTGGTACACTCAAAGAGAGTAGTTTAGAGTTCCAAGGGGAGGTACAAGAGAGTTTAAAAACTGCACTCACTGAACAGAAGTTTCGCTTTAAAAAATAGCGGTCATAAGCCTCCCAAGAGGCCTATGATTCTAGCCAAGTGAAAATATAAATGTCAAAAAGATAGAAAAGCCAAAACAGCCAATTGCTTTACCTTCATGATCTACTCCTTTATTTTATCAGGGTAGCAGAGAAGGTATTTTGAGTCTAAAATGGATTTT
>JAHZKW010000105.1 GCA_022600175.1 Campylobacterota bacterium | reverse complement strand
ATAAGCGATAGCAAGTAAAAATCTTATTTTGAGTTGTATGTTCTGGGTGAGATATAGACCAATTGGCATCAACATGAGTGTGATAGTTGTATTGGAGAGTAGGGCACTTAGAAGTGCTGCTGTAATGGCTAAAGCATAGATAATACCACGAGCTGTTTTAGGAAAATAGGAGAGTAGTTTGGCACTCAAATATTTATGGAGTCCTATTTTTTCTACAGCAATAGCCATCATAAACCCACCAATAAAGAGAAAGATGATTGTTTTTGCATAGTTTGGTGCCACAAGATTTGTATCGATGATTCCGAATGTAGGAAAAAGGATTAAAGGCATCAAGGAGACAACGCCTAATGGTAGTGCAGCATTTGTCCACAGCGTCACTAAAAATGCAACTACACCAATAAGTAGTGCATGTTCTGTTGTGAAACTCATTAAAGAGAGTAGATAAAATACAACACCAATAATCACTGCAATGACAATATCTTTCATATTAACTCCTGCCTTTATAAAAAAGTGACCCAAAGAAGAAGGTTGCTGCTACGATTATGATGGAAGGGGTTGCCGAGAGATCAAACTGATAGGAGAGTGCTAATCCACCAAGGCAAAATGAAAATGCTAGCACCATAGAAAGTAGTATCATATTTTTAAGATCGATAGTAAATTTTTCGGCAACAAAAGGGGGAATACTAAAAAGAGCAATGACAAGTATCAACCCTACCGATCGAATACTCATCACAACTGTGAGTGCCATCAAGATCATCAAAAATGTGTAGATGAGTTTGACTCTTAGCCCTTGAATAAGTGCAAAATCTCTATCATAAGAGATCGCTAAAAATCGATGATATAAGAGTATGATTGAGAGGATCAAGAGTATATCTACCCCCATCATAAAGTGGATATCACTATCCGCAACCATCAAAATATCACCAAACAAAAAGCTCATAAGATCAACATGATAGCCTGGTGTCAAATCAGTAAAAATAATACCTATACTCATCCCAACCGCCCAAATAACGCCTATGAGGGTATCACTTCTCTCTTTATATTGGTACGTGATGAAGGCTAGTAAAAGTGCTAAAAAGAGTGCAAAAAGAGTAGTAGAGAGTAAAATAGAAAAACCAAAGTAGATCGCAATACCAATACCACCGTAACTTCCATGTGCAATGGAAGCTGCAATAAAGTGTGAACGATTAATCAGCATTAAAGAGCCGATAATACCAATAGAGATTGAGAGTAAAAAGGAGGCGAAAAAAGCATTTTGCATTAATTCAAACATTGTGTTCCTTTGAGATACTCTAAAATTTCCATTTCACAGAAGTGTCCCTCTTTGAGATGCATATCACTATCGATTCCATCATGTAGATGCAGGCTTTTGTTAATATGGGCTACTTTATTGACCCCTTCAAAGAGGATATTAATGTCATGACTGACAATGAGTTTTGTCAGAGGGAGTGTTTTTAAAAGTTGATAGATTTCATGTTGACCTTCAGGATCAATTGAAGCGGTAGGTTCATCAAGGATGAGGATCTGTGGTTCTTTTGTCAATGCCCGTGCAAGTAAAACACGTTGACGTTGTCCACCTGAGAGATCTTTAATCTTTCTATCTTTTAATGATTCTACACCCATTAGTTTAAGTTTGTCTAAGGCAATCTCTTTATCTTTTGGAGTATAAAAAAGTTTATGACGTTTCAGTCTACCTTGTAAGACAATATCAAATACATTGATTGGCATATCCATGTTAAAGTTAATATATTGGGGTAGATAGCCAATGTTTTCACGTGCATTAATGGGTGATTTTTCAAAGATATTGACCTTGCCACTAGAGGGGTTTAAAAATCCAAGTAATAATTTTAAAAGTGTTGTTTTCCCTCCACCATTGGGACCAATGATAGCAATATAGTCATTGTTAAAAATCTCTAAATTGATTTTTTCTAATATGTTATGATCACCATAAGCAAAGGATAAATTGTCAATATGGATTTGTCTAATACGCGTACTCATAAAGACATTGTAGCTAATGATTTATTTTATTTTCTCATAACGCATTGATTTATTGCAAGGATCGTAATAATGCACTTTCTAATGCTTCAAATGCTTGATTCATCCCTCTGATGACGTCCTCTTCTCTATGGATTGGAACTTGTGTCGTAAAACGTTCACTGTAGTTATTGTTTTGCCATGAAGCCTCAAGGTCTACACTGTCATGATCTGCGATAAATTTATGAATAGTGATATGTAATACTATATCTGTTTTAGTATCCGTGTTATGTGGATAGTGATAGACTTTAGAGGTACTCAATGCTTTTTGAAAAGTGTTGACAAGACGGCTGGTTAGTTGATCTTCAAGATAGGAGACCCATCTTTTATTCTCTAAGTAGAGTATCTCATTGTTATGTGAGAGATAGGGAATCTTTTTATGCTGAAGGTATGCAGGCAGTTTGATTGAAGTGATCCCGATAGATTGATTTAAAGTGTGATTGATAATAGGTGTTTTGTCACTGTAAAGAATATAGCTCTTTTTGGTGCTACAGCCACTAAAAAGTATAAAAGTGATAAGTGCTAAAAAAATGTGATACATTAGTCATCTCCAAATAGTAGTGCATTAGGTTTTTGGTCAATTTTTCGAAGTACACGCTCTAGTGTTTTTGAAGCTTTGTTGACCTCTTTCATTGAGGCTGAGATATCATCACTCATTTTAGATTCAGTGCTGATAAGTGTTTGTGCAGATTTTAGGGTATTTTGCAACTCAGAGAGAGTAGTGTTGATCTGTTTTGGGAGTGATTTTAAGCCATTACTAGAGGTTAAAGCATTGATGTTTTGTAAGGTTTTATTGATATTTTTAAGTATCTGTTGAATTGGCAGTGTACTGCCCTCAACCAATGTTGTCATAGAAGTGATCAGTGTTTCAATTTTTGCACTGATATTTTCAAATGTTACACTACGGGTGGGGAATATATCATAGGGGTTGGCAGATATGATCTTTTGTCTGCTTTGATTTTTATCATAAACGAGTTCAATAAAGAGACTATCTAACAATGGATTGGTTTGTGCAAGTTGTGCAATAAGGCCTTTTTGTAAAGCGCTTGAGAGATACGAAGTTGAGCGATTATGCTCATTTTCAAAAGTGGAAAGATCAATATCAACCAGTACTTTTGTATTGATCTTGTTGCGATCATTATCAAATGAAGATTCTGTATTGATTACACTTCCAATTTGAAAGTTTTGAAACCTCACTGGTGCACCAATATCAAGTTTGCCGACATTTTGGTCGAAGTGCATTTGAAAGGTGTGTATATCTCCTTGATTAAAACCGATACGTTTAGCTCTGGCCTCTCCTTTATTGGCAAAGAGTGGAAAGACATGCTCTTTTTCTAAAGGATAATGGTTCAGACTTTTGCCAGGGGTATTAAAAGAGATACCACCATAGAGAATCTGCGATGAAGAGGCAAGAGAGATATCAAGTCTAGCTTGATTCATATCTAATCTAAAATTGCTCATATTCCAAAATTGCGTTTGTGCGTTAATAAAATGGTGATAGGGATCTTTGACAAAGATATCAAACTGTACAAAGTCACCATGCGCGGCGAGTTTAACCTGTTTAATTTCTCCAACTTCGATGTTTCTACAAAATACGATAGATCCTTGTTCTAAATCATAAGAGCTTGGTGCACTTAGCTTAAAGTACTTACCCTCAATATTTTCATCATCTAAAAAGGGCTCTTCGAGTCCTTCAAATTCGTCTTTAAAATCTGTTCCTAGTGCACTATGCAGTTCAATGTAACTTCCAGAAACCAGTGTCTCAAGACCTGTAATACCTGATTTGTCGATTTTAGGACGTACAACCCAAAATTTTGCATTGTAATTTAAAAACTGTTCAGCATCTTTATTGATACGAGCAGTTACGATGACACTTTCACCACCCTCTTTAAGGGTGATTTTTTTCACGGTGCCTATTGGTACATTACGGAATCTCACCTGAGACTGTTTGGCTTTCAGTCCTGCACTTGATTTAAATTCGATGGTGATCTCTGGACCAAGTTCTGAGAAGTATTGATAGGCTAACCAGAGTGAGATTAAAAGTGCTACGACAGGAACAAGCCAGATAGAGATCGTCAGGCGTTCATGTTTGGTTACTTCTACTTCAGGTATCTTTTGTGGTCCCATCTTCTCTCTCCCATATGAGTCTTGTGTCAAATGCTAATGCTGATAAGAGTGTAAAAAAGACCATCATGGCAAATGCACTGATGCCAAAACCTGGATGAATTTCAACACTTGTCATTTGCACAAGCGCTGCTAAGATCGATACCACAAAGACATCAATCATTGACCATGGTCCTATAAACTCTGTAATATGAAATAATTTTAATTTATCAACATTTTTCGTATAAATATGAAATTTTGTACTTATGAGTAGATATAATATTAAAATAAACTTGATGATTGGCACAAAAATAGAAGCAAAAAGTATAATTAGTGCAATTGGATAAGAACCATCTTCCCAAAGTACGACAATGCCCCCTAAAATTGTATTGGCACTCTCTACCCCAAACTGTTCGGTGATGAGTACAGGGTATAGATTTGCAGGGATAAATAAGATCATAGCTGTAATTAAATATGCAAGAGATTTTTGAAAGCTAATATGTTCAAAATGGTGTATGGTTGACTCACATCTACGACAGATGGTTTCATCACCTGCATCAATATTGACTGCTTGGCAGTAAGGACAGTTGATATATCTTATACTTTTATTTGCCATAGATATTCTTCTTAAGTCCCCAAAGTGCAAGCATACTAATATTTTTAGTCATGTACATGTTAACAAGGACAAAAAGTACTAACGCCCAAAATGAGATACCAAAATGGATTTCAGCATAGCCTATGAGTTTAACCATCGCAACGAGTAGGGAGATTAAAAAGATTTCGACCATATTCCATGGTAGAAGTGTAGAGAGTATTACGAGCATTTTTTTCACAGCTTTTTCGTAGATTTTTATTTTCATAAAAATTAAGAGTGTTAAAAAGATAAGGCTTAAAGAGAGTGGTAGTAGAAAGATCACAAAGGCTGATAGTAGTCCTGCAAAGTAGAACTGTTGGTCGATCATCGTGATAAAAACAGAACTTAAAGAGATGTCATTTAGTGTGCCACCAAGGTCAATTGTGACAATAGGAAAGACATTGGCAACGATAAAAAAGATGAGTGTTGAAAGGCTGAGTGCGAGACTTTTGTTAAGGAGGTCTGTATGTTTTCGATAGAGAACACTTTTACATGTGGAGCAGATCGCTTTTGTGTTCTCTTTGAGGATTATTTTTTTATGAAGGGTTGCGCATTTCCTACAGATGATTAGGTCGTCTAAGTTCTCTTCTTGTTGAAAATCAGTTTTCAAAACTTTTAGCAATGTCTAAAATATTTTTATCCCAATCACGTGAAAGGGGGTTGATACTTTTAACTTGTCCATTGATCCGCTTTGCAATCTGTTTTGCACTCTTTTGTGAAAATTGTGGTGCTACAAAGATTGTCTTGATCTTGTGTTCATGTGCAAAATCAATAATCCGCTTGATATATTTAACACTTGGCTCTTTGCCCTCTTTTTCAATAGCAATTTGTTTTAAGCCAAATGCATTTGCAAAGTAACCAAAAGCAGGATGAAAAACAATAAACTCTTTTTGTTTGATATCTTTTAATCGTGATTGGATATCTAATGAGATCTTTTCAAGTTCTTGCGTAAATGTTTGTGCATTTTTGAGATAAAAGTTACTATTTTGTGGGTCTTCTTTTGCGAGTGCTTGTGCAATCGTAGCAACTTGTATTTTCACAAGCATTGGATCAAGCCAAATATGTGGGTCTAATCCCTCATGTGTATGGTGGTCGTGATCATGTCCATGGTGATCATGATGCTCATGGGTATCAATACCACTTTGCATCTCTAGCTTTTTAATCCCTGTTGTAGTATCTACCAGCTTCATGTTTTCATTGATTGCAGTAAAACGTGGAAGCCAATTTTTTTCAAATGCAACACCAATAGTAAAGTAGAGAGGGGCATTGGAGATGAGTTTAAGTTGACTGGGTTTAGGTGTATAAGTTGCAGGACTCGCTCCGGGCTTGACAAGTACTTCAACATCTACAAGATCTTGCGCTACTTTTTCTACAAAAAAAGCTTGAGGAAGTATGGAGACGCAAACTTGCATTTTTGCTGAAAGAAAAGAGGTGAGTGCTATTAAAATTATAATTATTTTTTTCATAGGGCTGATTATAGCAGAAGTAGATTAGATATGTTTTACTTGATACTTTCTTGAGAGATACCACGCTAAAAGTGCTAAAATAATAATAGGGATGATGATGCCATATTCAGGTGTAATTGCACCATTTTCTGTGATTTTAGTCATGGTAAATAGTACACCCCAGATGATGAGAATCGTAAAAATAAATAGACTGCTTAAGAGGGCAATATTGGTACCTCGTCTTTGTGCTGGCAGTGGAAAGAAGAGACCATAAATAAGAATAGGTGCGATGAGTGGAAAGAATGTTAAGGTATAGAGGTTCGCACGTATTTTGTCGCTACTTAGATTTTGTTCATCTAAGAGTGTGATGGCTGAAAAAGCGTCTTGAATAGTGAGGCGTGAGAGTCTCTTAAAGAGTGTATCAATGATCTGTGGTGTAAAACCGTGGAGTATCTCTTTTACTTCATAATGCTCTATTATCAGTTTTTTGTCACTGATATTATGTTCTAAGTTTGGTATTTTTGTAGATTTGACATTTTGCAGTTGCCAGTGATTGTCTTTGAATATGGCACTTTTTGCTTCAAGAATTTCAACTAAACGATGTTCATTAGTAATAAATACTTTAAGATCTTGTCCCACTTTTTTTTCAGGAATCAACTGGTCTATATAGGCATAGGTATCTTTGGACTTGAGTAAAAGTTCTGAAGTGATTTGATCAGGATGGCCATATTTCTTAATATTCTTTGACTCTTCATAGGCATTAACAAAAGCAGGAAAAAAGTTTAATACTATATAAAACAGTGTGATGATAACCGCAATTAACATGATAGGTTTAATCACTTGCTCTTTTGAGATACCTAAGGCATAAAGTGAGATGAGTTCATTGGATTTAATAATATTAAAAATAGATAAAAACATTGCAAATATGAGCGCTAAAGGTAAGGTAAAGTTAACATAATAGAGCACTCTGTTAAAAACATAAAGAACTTTGAGGTTTGCTGAGGGTGAAATACTCCCAAGATTTTGTAAAAGGTCCATCCCTATGAAGAAAAACTCTAAGGCTAAAAAGAGTAATAAAAAGTTTTTAAGATAGAGTTTTACAATGAACTTTTGATAGGTTTTCATATACAATAGCTCTGCTTTGAAGCATGTTGCTGTTGTATAGATTTGATGTCTGAGCCTGCAAGATCTAAAACAATCTCAGATGCTTTATCGATAATATTTTCTAAACAAGGTTTCTCTTCTTTTGAAAAATCACTTAAGACATGTTTTGTAACTTCACCTTTAAAAGCAGGTCTACCAATGCCTAAACGTAATCTATCATAATCTGCCCCGACATGTGCATCAATTGATTTTAGTCCGTTATGTCCACCATGACTGCCACCATTTTTAAAGCGTATTTTGCCAAATTCGACATCTAACTCATCATGAATGACGATAATTTGATCTGGTTTATAATAAGCATCAACTGCACCCACACTTTCGCCTGAGAGGTTCATATAAGTCATTGGTTTTAAAAAAAGTAGATTGTTTGATTTAAAAAGCACCCCTTTAAAAGGAGCTTTTGTAATATTTGAAGCGTTACGGTCATTGACAAGTTTATCAATGACCATAAAACCGATATTATGTCGGTTATGCTTATATTTGTCAGTAGGGTTACCCAGTCCGACAATGAGTGTCATAATTGTGTATAGGCTCTATTTAGCTTTAATTACACCAACAACTGAAACTCTATCTGCGTCCATAATTTGAACATTTTCAATTGCATCGATATCTCTTACGAGTACAGAGTCACCTACATCAAGATCACTTACATCAAGTACAAATGCATTTGGAAGATCTTCTGCTTTACATTTTACAAGTAGTCTTTTTTTAGAAGTGATTAATACACCTTTATTTTTAAGACCTTTAGGTGTTCCTGTTGTTTTAACTGGAATAAGGTATTTTGATAAAATACCTTCTTGTGCAACTCTAAGATCAACATGAAGAAGTTGACTTGTCACTGGATCTCTTTGGTACTCTTGAATAATTACAGGAAGTACTTTGTCACCTACTTTTACATCAAAGATTAATGTCTCTTTTGCTCTTACTGCTTTGATAAATTCATTTGATTTGAATGCAGCATTGATATTTTCTAATCCTTTAGCGTAAATGTTGGCGATTAGATAACCATCTCGTCTGAAAGCTTTAGTTGCTTTTTTACCGATACTATCTCTAACGATACCTTCTAGCATTGTGTTCCTTTATGATTTAAAATTTAAGACAGAGACTATACAGAAACTAAGATAAAAAAGTGCTTAGGGGTTCATATTTCAGGCTAAAGTGTAGAAAAGTATATAGCCTGAAATCTGTTATTATTCGGTGATTTTAAGATCGATCATACTATCTTGTAGATTGACTTCACCTTGTGCCGCACTATCATGACTTGTTAACTTCATCTGTAAATCACTGGCGTTTGAAGCATTAAGCAGGGCATCTTCAACGGTGATTTTACCACTTTTGTAAAGATCTAAAAGTGCTTGATCAAAAGATTGTGTACCATAGATATCTTTTCCCTCTTCGATTGCATCCGTGATTTCACTGTCTCTTGATTCAGAAATCAGAGATTCGATTCTTGCATTTTTGATAAGGATCTCTATGGCTGCAGCTCTTTTGTTATCGACTGTTTTGATGAGTCGTTGTGAAAGTACACCTTGCAAAGTGGCTGCTAGTGACATTCTGATTTTGTTTTGTTCATTTCCTGGGAACATACCGATGATTCTGTTAATTGTATCTTTGGCATCTACTGTATGGAGCGTGGAGAGTACTAAGTGCCCAGTTTCCGCTGCATGCATCGCAGTTTCAATCGTCTCCATATCACGCATTTCACCCACTAAGATAACATCAGGATCTTCACGAAGTGCCGCACGTAGGGCTGTAGAAAAGTTGAGTGCATCTGATCCGATTGCCCTTTGATTGATCAGTGAACTTTGATCCTTATAGACAAACTCTACTGGATCTTCAATCGTGATAATATGTTTTCTTTGATCTTTATTGATCTGATTAATAATGGATGCGAGTGTGGTTGATTTACCACTACCTGTAGGACCAGTAACGAGAACAAGTCCACGTTTAAGGTGACAAAATTTCTCAATAGAAGCAGGTAGTTTGAGGTCATGCATACTGGGAATTTCCACAGGAATAACCCTAAAGACAGCAGAAACACCATCTGTTTGAAAAAACATGTTGCCACGAAAACGATACTTTTCATTGAGCTTATAGTTGAAGTCTACACTTTTATTCTCTACTAACTCTTCAAAACGGCTTTTTAAAACCTCTTTAGCAAGTTGTAATCCATCGCTATAACTGATTTTTTCATTGGATAAGGGTACCATTTCACCGTTGATTCTTCCACGTATGAGTGAAGAACTTTTGATATGTAGATCACTACCGCCATGTTCAACAAGTCCTGAAAGGTAAAATTTGAGTTTTTTAAGCATTTTATATTCAAGATCATTGGCCTCAAAATGTGCTTCTTTTTTAAAGTTTGTGGATGCTACAGCATTTTGATCTTCACTCTTTTGCGCTGTAGCAGCAGCTTTTTCAGATGCTCTTGGATCAATGTTTCCGTTGTTAAGTTGTTGGTCTACCAGTTGGTCGATATCCACTACTGTCATCTTTGTCCTTTGTTACTCTGCCTTTGCAGACAGAGTATACTGTCTACAAAGTGCTAGTTTAGTTCGTTTAAAATATCTTTGAAAGCATCTTTAAATGCCACCAATCCTTCATCCATAAGTTCGTCATAGACTTGTTCCATATCAAAGCCTTGGTTTTCAACGACATTGAAAAAATCGTCTACTTGTGCTTCAGTAAATGGCTCTCTACTCTCTTTAATCCCTGTTTTTACAAAAGCATCGATCGTATCGATGGGTGCTGTATTGACAGAGTTTTTAAAGAGCAGGTTAGTGATATAGTAGTCTGGGACATATGTATCACCTTTAACACCTGTACTTGCAAAAAGAGCTCTAACATTTGGTAGCGCTCTTTTTGTTATATCGTTATAAATACGGTTTGCATTGAAAATTCCAAGCAATCCACCTTTGATATTTTTATCAAAAAATGGTGCATCCATTTTTCGATCAAATCTACTGACAAAAATACTAATTACTGCTTCTGGCAAGGCTTTGTTACTCTTTTGAGCAAACTGTTTCGAACCTTTTTCAAAAGCATCTAGACAGCCTAGCGCCTGTGCAGGGGAAAAAATAAGTGTTGCATTGATATGTATACCCTCTGCAATTAGTATCTCCATCGCTTCAAAACCTGCTTTGGTTGCTGGGATTTTGATCATGACATTTTCACGACCTATTGCCTGATGAAGTCTTCTGGCTTCTTCAATTGTCCCCTCAGCATCATCACAGAGATTTGGATCTACTTCAATACTGATAAACCCATCATCTTCATTTAGATATAGATCTTGAAGTAAATCGGCAGAAGTTTGAATATCTTTGATAGCTAAAGTTTCATAGATCTCTTTTGCATCTTTTCCCTGAAGTGCTTCAATATCACTTTTATATGCGGGTGAAGTTAAAAATGCACTCTTAAAAATTGCAGGGTTACTTGTTGCACCATTAACAATTTTTTGATCAATTAGCTTATTAAGTCCATCACTTAAAAAATCTCTCTCTATAAAATCACACCATAGTGAAAATTTTGCATCTTCTATATACATTTGGTTATATCTCCTTCAAGATTTGTGTTAAGTCTTTAATATCAATAATGATATTTGCTTCGTGTTTTAAAATATCTTTTGCACAAAAGGCGACTCTAGTATCGGCATGTGCAAACATTGATCTGTCATTTGCCCCATCACCTACGACCATGGTGTTCGCTCTGTCTACATGAAGAAGGTTTTGGATACGTGTGATCATGTCTCCTTTTGAGAAGTCAAACATCATATCTCCACCTACAAGACCTGTTAAAATACCTTCACGTTGATGTAAAATATTTGAAAAATCTGCATCAAAGCCTAAGATATCTTTGGCATAAGAGGTGGCGTTTCTGAATCCACCGCTAAAAACGATGACAGTGTAACCTCTCTCTTTAAGCATTGCTATAGTCTCTTTGGCTCCTGGCATATATGGTAAGTTTTGACAAATTTGATCAACTGTAGATTGTTCTAACCCTTTGAGCAGTGATACCCTCGTTGTGAGGCTTTCAAAAAAGTCTAGTTCCCCTTGCATAGCACGCTCAGTGATACCTGCAACTTTTTCTTCAAGCCCTAAAGGTCTAGCCAAAAAATCGATTGTTTCTCCATCCATCAGTGTTGAGTCAAAGTCGAACACACACAGTTTCATCCCTATTCCTTAAATTTTTTCGTTATAATACCAAGATATACATAGAGGAAAGATATGTTTGAGCAATTTATAGAAAAATTAAAAAATGACTCCTTTTTAACATTGGAAACAACCCCCAAACACTCTGCTACTTTTACGCCTATTATTGAGCGTATCAAAGAGTTAGGATTACATAAAAAAGTAGATGGGTTTTCGGTAACAGATTCACCTCTTGCTAAGATGAGATATAGTGCACTTTTTGCATCTTTAAAGTTGCAAAATACATTTAAAAAACCCACTATCGCAACTGTCTCTATGCGTGATCGTAATAAGATAGGTTTACAATCAGATCTTTTAGGGGCTAATGAGTCTGATATCAGGGCTATTTTAGCCTTGACAGGCGATCCTGCATCGATGAGTGATCAACCTAAAACTAAGGGAGTTTTTGAAGGTAATTCAACACTGCTTTTAGATATGATCAACTGTTTTAATGGGGGAATTGACTATGCTGGTAAACCTCTAGATACGCGTCCTGCACCTATCTATCCTTTTGCTGTAGCAAATGCCTTTGCTAGAAATCCTAAAAATCTTCAGAAAAAACTGAGATTAAAGCTCGAACATGGTGCACAAGGGGTTATCACACAACCTGTTTATAGTATAGAAAATGCCAAAATGTTATTAGAGTTGTTTGCCAAAGCAAAAATTGAAGCTGGACCAAAAGCGAAAGAGGCAGAACTGATCTTAGGTTTCTTTCCTATTACCAAGCTTCGTACGGCACAATTTTTAACCGCACACGTACCAGGAGTAGAAGTGCCAAAAACATGGAGTGAAAAACTTTTTAATGCGAAAAATATCTCTGATGTTGAGCAGGAAAAGATTGGGCTTGAGATGAGTATACAAACTTTTAGTGATATTTATGATCTACATCCTAAAATGCATATGATGGCAGCTAATAACTTTGCATTGGCAAAAAAGATTATTGAAAACAGAAGATAGTGCGTGTGAAAAAAGATTTAAAGAGTGATCAACTCTAAAAATCTCTTTTTAAAAGGGAGCTGACGTTTAGAATCGTAAGGATACTATCTGCACGTTTTCCAATACCATTGATCGTCCCTTTTTCTTTATGCAGTGTTTCAGGTGCTGATTCAATTTGACTCGCTTTAAGCCGTACGGCTTCAGTCAGTTTATCGATCACAAAACCTGCAATATTTTCTCCCTCTTTCATAACAATATAACGGGTATCCTCATTTTGGTTAAGGGCAGGAAGATTAAATTTCATTCTAAGATCAATCAATGGAATGACATTTCCTCTTAAGTTAAACGCTCCTAATACATAGGCAGGTGTGCTTGGTACTCTTGTATATTCGATTGGCTTAATAATCTCTTGAATATTTAAAATAGGTATAGCATACTCTTCATCACCTACGATAAAACCAACAAGTTGAGTAATATCCTCTTCCCTATGGTTAGAACCTAATTCACTATCCATTTGCTTTTTTTGGTTTTGTAAAACTTGCTCTAGTTGTTCACTCATGGCTTATGCCTCCACCGGTAATTTAATATTTTTACTGACTGCGTTTCTTAGATATTCAGGTGAATATGGTTTCGTAATATACTCTGTCATACCAACTTCCACACCTCTTAATCGATCAGATTTGGAAGTTCTCGAGGTGACTGCTAGAAGCGGTAGTTTTTTATACTTTGAGTATTTTCTAATTTCACTTGCGAGTGTATAGCCATCCATTTGAGGCATTTCGATATCTACTAAGATTGCATCAAAAGATGTTTCATTTGATTTGAGAATATTGAGTGCTTCTACACCATTGGTTGCTTCAGAGAGTGTGACCCCCAAAGGTGCTAATGATTTTTGCATGATAGTTCGATCTGTTTTACTATCATCCACAATAAGTACATTATAATCACTTGGGTTATTTTTGACTTGTGTCAGGTTGTTTGATGCTTCTTGTGTGAGATCTACTTTGATTCCCTTTGCAAGATTCATCATTGCAGCAACATCAGTAATCAGGGTCACACCACCATCACCTCTAATGGTCGCTCCTGCAATTCCTTCAATACCTTGTAGATAATCACCCATAGATTTGATAACAATCTCCTCTTGCCCGACAAGACCATCAACGATAATACCCATCTTACTCTCAGCAAGACCGATAATCACTACATACGCGTGTTCACCACTGTCAAAGACTTGTTCTACACCAAACATATCAGAGAGTCTAACAAGTGAAAGAATCTCATCTCTTAGACGAAGAACATTTTTACCCTCTATCGTATAGACTTCATCGATTGAAATTCTTACAGTTTCAAGTACCGAAGAGAGTGGAATTGCAAAATACTCCTCTTGAGCAGAGACAAGTAGGGCTTGCATAATAGCTAAAGTAAGAGGGATCTTGAGTTTAAAAGTTGATCCTACACCAAGCTCACTATCGATATCAATAATACCATTAAGTTTTTCGATATTGGTTTTTACAACATCCATACCAACACCTCTTCCTGAAACACCTGTTACTTTAGCAGCTGTTGAGAAGCCTGGTTTAAAGATGAGACTATATGCTTCTTTATCAGAGAGGTTTTCCGCTTCACGTTCAGTAATAATCTCTTTATCAAGCGCTTTCATTTTTAAGAAGTCTGCATCCATACCTGCACCATCATCTTTAATTTCGATGACAATTTGATTACCTTCATTATAAGCTTTGAGGTTGACTGTACCTTTTGCTGGTTTATCTGCGGCAATTCTTATCTCTGGAGATTCCACCCCATGATCACATGAATTTCGAATCATGTGAACCAATGGATCACCAATCTCTTCAACAATTGATTTATCAAGTTCTGTCTCTTCTCCTGTTAGGATAAGATCGATCTCTTTGTTAAGTTCACGTGAAAGATCACGTACAAGTCTAGGAAATTTATTAAAGACTTTAGAGACTGGTAACATTCTTGTTTTCATGACGGCAATTTGTAGATCTGTTGTGACCAATGATACGGAAGAGACCACCTGGTTGAGCTCTTCTAAAAACTTTTCACCTTCATAACGCTCTTCAACGTCATCATAAATTTTTAAGAGTCTATTTTTCCCTAGTACTAACTCTCCGATAAGATTCATAAGGTGATCTAGTCTATTTACTTCAACACGAATCGTCTGTTCTGGGGTAGAGGCTACTTTTTTCTCTACTTTTTTAGGTGGGGTTTTTGCTTTTGCTACCTCTTTTTTAACAGGTACCGCTGGTTTTGGTGCAGGTGTAGCTATTTGTGGTTCTGGTGTGATCGTAACTTCAGCAGGCTTTGATTCTGGGGTAGATTGTGCTTTTTTTGCTTTTTTTGCAAGCTTTTCTTCCATCTTTTCTGCGAGTAGTCTCTCAATCTCTGCTTCCACTTCATCATCTGAAAGACTAGAAAGATCTTCATCACTCACAGCTGTCTCAGGTTCAGGTGTGGGTTCTTCTTGCGGTGCAGGTGACTCTTCAATCGTTGGTGATGTCATTTCATTCATCACTTCATTGATCTCTGCTTCAAGGCATTCACCCTCTTGTTTTTCAGGGATACTTTTTCCATTAGAGATAGCATCAAATTGTGCACAGATATTTTTAATTTCAATACCACTCTCTGTATCGTTGCCATTCTCTTTGATAGACTCTAAAAGTCCCTTCATCATATCAACAGATTCTAAGATTACATCCATAATATCAGGGGTGATTTTTAGTTCATCTTTTCTTGCTTTGTTGAGTACATCTTCCATATGGTGTGTAAGTTCTGTAAGAATATCAAAATTTAAAAATGAACTTGAACCTTTGACCGTATGGGCAACTCTAAAAATACCATTCAGTAGCTCTAGATCTTCGGGATTGGATTCTAGTTCAACGAGATCTTGATCCATCTGTTCAATAAGTTCAAAGGCCTCAATCAAAAAGTCTTCTAGAATTTCTTGTAAATCATCCATCTTCTGTTCTCCTTATGCTATTGAAGCCATAGTTTTATCTGCATGTGAATGAATCGCTTTTGCGACTTCTGTATAAAATGTGGATGCATCAAATTTTGTAAGATAAGCATCTGCGCCTGCATCTGCACCTCGTATATCACTAAAATGATCACTAATGGAAGAGTTAAAGACTAAAGGAATATTTTTTGTTCTGTCATCTTTTTTAACGTGTGATGCAAAATGAAATCCATCCATTTGTGGCATTTCGACATCACTAATGATAATCCGTAACTCTTGGGTAAGTGATTCACCAAAGATATTGATAAGTTCATTGAGTTTTTCAAGACCATCAACGCCATCTTTGGCTTCAACAACACTAAATCCCATCTTTTGCATTGCTTCTTTGACAATACGTCTTGCCGTGGCACTATCATCGAGGATTAAAGCGGTACCTTTAAACTTCTCTATAGCATCTTCTGTAAAGTCTGTAGAGGGCTGATAGAAGCCAAGTTCTTCAACAATACTTTCAAGATCTAGTACAAGGAGGACTTCATCATTTTCTATTTTAGTGACACCTGTGATTTTTGTTTTATCAAAGGCACCTTGATCACTAGATGCAAAAGAGGCAGACTCTATGTCTGACCAGCTGATTCGCCTGATTCGTCTGGCCTCATGTACGGCAAATCCAATAAGGATATTATTAAACTCGGTGATAATGACGCGAAGTTGAAGTTCGCTTTTTTCTGGAGGTTTGATGTTCATCCATTTTGCTAAGTTTACAACAGGAATCACAATACCACGAAGATCAAAAATACCATCGATATAGTCAGGGGCACCTGGAAGTTCGGTTAGGTTCGGAAGTTTGATAATCTCTCTGACTTTGGCAACATTAACGCCATAAATCCCTTCATAGATTTTCCCATTTGTCTCTTTTAAAATACGAAAATCCACAAGCTCCATCTCATTGGATCCAACCTTTAAGATATTATCATCATTCATGTTATCCCCTTAGGAAAGTTTCATAAATTTGATTTTCTCCTTGAAGGTTATTTGATAGTAACACTTATCACAGGCAAAACTGCTAAAGTTTATATAGTTTAGATGTTCAAACTCATAGACTTTGTTTTGGTGATGGTGTCCTTCGCAGACAAAATCAATTTCAGTTATCCCTATATCGTACTTTTTAATTTTTTGTTTAATAATCTCTTGAAAATTAGAGATCTTGTAACAGATTTCTTTAGTGAGTTGTGGGGTTAAGATTTTTTTTGAGATACTATTATCTGTTCTTATATCTATGAAATTGAGAAATTTTAGAAGGTTGCTATTTCGAATAAGTGCTGTATAAAGTGTATAAGAGAATCCTTGGTAAAGGTCTCCATGAGAGAGGAGGAGTTTTTGAGAACCAATTGTGCATAGGGTAGGTTGGTTTTTGAGTGGTATCACTGTGATATTAGGAAAGAGTGGTTGGAGATTAAAGTCGTGATTACCTTCAAAGTAATAGATCTCAATTTTAGTGGAGAGGGTATTTAAGAGGGTAATTGTATTACTAAAAAGTGACTTTGTATAAGTGACCTCACCTACTAAAAGATCAAACATATCTCCCATTAAAAAAAGTTGTGAAGTTGTTCTTTTCCCTTGGATAAGTTGTTGTAAAAATTGGTGGAAACCATCTCTTTTTTCATTATCATGTGCATCCGAGATAAAGAGTGCACCATCTTGTATCTGGATAGGGTGTTTTTGCTTAAGGGACATAAGCGATAGTAGGAATGGCTAGATGCTCTTCAAAACCACACATAAGATTTGCATTGGCCACTGCTTGTGATGATGCACCTCGTAAGATATTGTCTACTGCGCTATTAATGTAAAGTTTTTTTCCTTTGACTTTTGCAAAAATATCACAGAAGTTTGTTCCTGCACAAGACTTGAGGTCTACAGGATTTTCAAAAATACGTACAAATGCTTCATCCTTGTAAAACTCTTCAAGTACAGCGATAGGATTAATCTCCTCTTTGAGTAACATATATGCGTCAATCATCTCACCACGCGTTGCTGGGATAAGGTGGGGGACAAAATTGACATCAAACTCCTTCCCACTTTGTAGACGAAGTTTCTCTTTGATCTCTGGTTCGTGGCGATGCATAAAAGGATTATAGGCAAAAATATTCTCGTTGATAGAGATATAGTGTGTATTATTTGTACATTTTTTCCCTGCACCTGAGACGCCACTTTTTGCATCAATAAAGATTGGAAAGTTTTCATCAATATATTTTGTAAAAGGTAAAATACCCAGTATAGATGCCGTTGGATAACAGCCCGGATTTGCAACAAGATTTGTTTTTTTAATTTCATCGCGATACATCTCAGGTAGTCCATAGACCGCATCTTTTAAGTGTGCTTTATCTTCATGTGGACAATAATGCTTTTCATATGTTTCAAGTTCAAGGCGATAATCTGCTGAGAGATCTACCACTTTGACATCTAGTGCTAAAAGCTCTTTAGCAAAACCCATAGAGGCTTTATGTGGAAGTGCCAAAAATGCTAACTCAGCTTTTTGTGCAATTGCTTTAGCATCTGCTTTTTCTACGGGTGCATTAAAAATATGTGTTAAAGAGGGGTGCAGTGTATGCAGTGATTCACCACCATTGCTTGTAGCGATATAGGTAATATTAAATTTAGGGTGATGTATCAACATTTTTAAAAGTTCAAGACCTGTATAACCGCTTGCGCCTACAATTGCAACATTTATCATCGTTGTTCCTAAAATGTGATTTCTTGATAAGCAATAGAGACAATCTCATACTCAACCTCACCACCTGGAAGCTTGACTGTGACTTCATCACCTTCCTCTTTGCCCATGAGTTGACGTGCTAAGGGAGTGATAGATGAGATGAGTCCTTTGTCAGGATTACTCTCATAAGTACCCACAATGGTATAAGTTGCTTGCGCTTCTGTATCCATATTTTCTACTGTAATGGTAGATCCAAACATCACTTTATCATGTGGAAATTTTGAAGGGTCAATCTCTTGTACACTATCATAAAGGTCAGCAAGTTCTGCCATACGTGCTTCAATAAAGCGTAGTTTTTCTCTTGCGGCATGATATTCTGCATTCTCTTTTAGATCTCCATGCTCTCTTGCAATATCAATCTCTTTAACTGTTTGTGGGCGTTGAACCATTTTTAGGTCATGAAGCTCTTGTCCTAATTTTTGACGACCAAGTATAGTAATAGGTTGTTTATTCATCTATCTTCCTTCCTATAATTAAGAGGTGATTATAGCAGAGAGTGACTATGAAAAGTTAAAAAGTTTCTTTTTTATATGTTTATTTATGTTAGTATCTGAATTACTATGAATAATTTTTAAGGAGTATGGATGAAAAAAAGTGTGTTAAGTGTATTAACGTTAGTGGGGTTGGTAGCTTCATTTAGTGGATGTGGAAGTAATAGTTCAAGTAGCAACGTAAGTACAAGTGATCTTAAAGGAAATTGGATAAGTCAATGTGAGGTTGATGAAACAATATCTGATCAAGATACTTTTACTTTTACTGATAGTGTACTCACGGTAAGAAATGTCACATATGACAATCTAACTTGTAATAATATTGAGGCTGATATTTTATTTGATATTACGCTAAATTATAATTATGTATTAGGTAGTAATGTTACTACAACAGGAAATAAACAAGCTTCAGAGATTGATTTAACTTTAACAGGGTTTAATCTAGCAGAAGGTCAACTAGCAGAACTACCACCTGTAGGGTCTACAGAGTATTCAATTATTTATAAAGAAAATAATAAACTATATTCCGCTATAGACTCAGATACTTTAGATGGCTCTACATCAGCTAAAAGACCAAATACGCTTGACTTTACAGAAGCATTAACATCTAACTAAAGAGCGTGATGTAAGGGGGAAATGCTATTTCCTTTCTTACATATATTCTTAATTAAAGATTTGATACTGCTTGATGATATGTGTACATACTAAATTTGTAGTTTCGCTCTCTTCACAGAGGGTATTGACTTCTTTGATACTGCCTAATCCATAAGCATAGTAATATTGTGCACTGTAGTTAAACGTATCTGTATTACAGCTTACTTTTAGTACGTCTGAAAAACTATTATAGTGTTCCAAGTGATCACTCAGTCTACATGTGACTTCAAATGTCTGGGATCTGTTGCTATCAAGTTGGAATGTTTCCTCTCGCACTAATAGGTTATCTTGAAGATCTGCAAAACGGACTATGTCCATTTTAGAGTTATTGCTATCTTCAAGTTGTAGACGGTCATCTAGTACGGTGAGAAGTTCTTCAAATGTTTCATCTTTATAAAAAGTGACTTGGTTGCTATTCACTTGTGTTGTTTGTGTAAAAAAGTTTCGTTCTTGCAAGATACCATACTCTGTATCAGAGAGGTTAGTATCTTCAGTATAAGTTGAGATTGCAAACATTTTACTTGATAGTGAAGGTAGTATATATTCACTCAGATCATACAACCCATCATTTGTATAAGTTATAATAGGGGTTTGTTCAACATTGAGTTCACCACGCTCTTGTAGGCTATTTTCACTAGGACCACTACTCCCACAACCTGATAGTAAAAGTAAAATGGTAGTGATAAAAATGTAAATAGTTTTTCTTTTCATCCTATACTTCCTTCGAGATAAGCTTTAGCTTATACTAGCGGAATATCATAAATAAAATTTAAATTATTTAAATTAGTCTAGGAATTATATGATCTACTGCACCATGTTGAAGAATATTTTTGACATCTTTAGCCTTTTTGTAAAACTTTTCTGTATCAAACGTCTCATAAGCATTTAAAAGGTTTTTAACAGTGACATCTTCTTGTAAAAGTTCTTGATGTACGGATTGCTTACCTGCAAAGTCCATGATAATATTTGCAAGCCCCACATGAGAGAGTTTGACAAGCCGACTTGCAATAAAATAGTCTAGTTTTTTAGCTTTATATGCCAAGACAAATGGTGTTCCGATGATGGTTGCTTCGAGCGTTGCTGTCCCTGAACAAATAAAAGCAAAATCACTTTGTGTTAGTGTACTTTGCATATCATATGAGATATCAAAATCATCTATATCTCCATAAATTTTTGTTAAATCTTCTCCTTGCAAAAATTTTGGAATGACAAGAACCTTCTTACTCTCTATCTGTTGTGCGGTCTCTTTAAAAATAGGCATAAGCTTTTTGATTTCACTTTTACGACTTCCTGGTAAAAATGCAATTTGGTGGTAAGTTTTTTGAGGGTCCTTAAATGCTATTATCTCATCTAAGAGAGGGTTACCTATGTAGATACTTTTATTGTAAAACTGCTCTTCAAAAGGGAAGATAGAGGCTAATACATCACAGTATGCTTCAACCTGTTTTACACGCCCTTTCTTCCATGCCCATACTTTAGGCAGTATATAATAGACAATCTTCTTTTCGGGATAACGTTTCTTGATCGCTTTTGCTAAAGGTAAATTAAATGCAGGTGAATCGATAAGCAGTATTGTATCAACCTCTTTGGCTAAAAAAACCATTTCAGCAATAGCCTCTTTGGCTTTGAATATCTTAGGTAAAATATCTAGAAAACCCATTACGGAAAATTCACTAGATTGGTAGAGTGGTGTGCCAAACTTTTGATCAAAAATACCGCTAAGCGTAAAAGTTTCAAGTTTATTTAAAATAGGTTCAAGATGTAAGTTTGCTGAAGGTTCAAGTGCTGAAACAAGTAGATTCATAAAATGCTCTTTTTTGAAAAAGAATAGCAAAAATTTGCTTTTTAGTGACTCATAGAAAGTGAAAATAGCTCTATAAAAAAAGTATTAATGTTAAATATCCTATAATTCTTTGCATGAACTACATTGGCTCCAAGCGCAGACTCTCCTCTTTTTTGAAAGAGACTATTACAGATATTGTTGGTGATCTCTCAGATAAAGTTTTTTGTGATCTTTTTGCAGGCACAGGTATTGTAGGAAAAAGTTTTAAAAGTGATGTAAAAAAAGTTATCAGTAATGATTTGGAATATTACAGCTATGTACTTAATCGAAACTATATTGGTAATTACCAAGCTATTGATTATGCTCCTTATATTGATATTTTAAATAGTGTAGAGCCTAAAGAGGGGTTTATTTATAAACACTATTGTCTAGGTAGTGGAAGTGAGAGAAACTATTTTAGTGATGAAAATGGTAAAAAGATTGATGGCGTGCGTCAAGAGATTGAACGTTATAAGAGTGACGAAGATCTTTACTTTTTCTTATTAGCCTCTTTGATTGAGAGTGCAGATAAAATAGCTAATACCGCTTCTGTTTATGGAGCATTTCTTAAAAAGCTTAAAAAAACGGCTTTACAGCCTTTATGGATTGAACCTGCACTTTTTGAAACAGATATTAAGTCACATGAAGTACACAATAGAGATAGCAATGAGTTGATTTGTGAGATAGAAGGAGATATCCTATACCTAGACCCTCCTTATAATGCACGACAGTATGGTGCAAATTACCATATATTAAACACTATTGCCTTGGATGATCAGTTTCATCCCTCAGGTAAAACAGGGATGAGAGATTATCACCGTTCAAATTATTGTAAACGTAGAGTCGCAGCTAAAAGTTTTGAAGAGTTGATTACAAATGCAAAGTTTGAGTATATTTTTTTAAGTTACAACAATGAAGGGTTGATGTCTAAAAATACAGTGAGTGAATTGATGAAAAAGTTTGGAAACTATCAACTTATTGTTACAGATTATAAACGTTTTAAAGCAGATAATAATACCAATAGAAATCATAAAGCAAATTCAACGATGGAGTATTTGCATATATTGCAACGTCGCTAAAAATGACCCATTTTAAGAACAGTTAGCCCATCTCTTCCATTAGCAACATAAATATAGTTATTTTCAATTGTCAAAGCGTAAGGATCATAAAGTTCATAACTGTCATAAATATTTTGATTACGTTTACTTGTTGCATACACGGTATTGTCATTGAGTGTGATGATATGACTTTCTGATTCATCACTTTGATGATTGTTACTTTTATAGCCTTCATAATAGCCTAAAAATTTAGGGTTATTGGGGTCTGTGATATTAAAGGCGTTGATACTCTCATAGTTTTCCCATGTTTGTGGAGCATAAGAGAGATAAGCGATATTATTGATAACCTCTATATGATTGACATATCCATAAGTATCCACTACTTCTAATAGCTCAGGGTGTTTAGGGTTTTTAATATTGACAATCTGTAAACCATAATCCCCACTCGCAATATAAGCATAGTTACCATCATCGCTAAGTGCAATATCTAGTGCAACACCATGGAGACCTAATGTCGTGATATAATTTATTTTTGTGGTAGTTGTTCTGCTATAGTTTGTTGACTCTGCAGTTGTACTCAGTGTCTCTTTTTTCTCTTCAACTGGTGTACCACACCCTAACAAGAGTAATACTGTTGTGAAGATGATGATCGCTTTTTGCAACATTATAAACCTTTAGCTGATTATTTCTATTTTAACTATAGTAATATTTTTTACTTTTGTCTATTAAATTTACTTTTTAAGCTTAAAAATGGTTTTTCTTTTTCAAAGTGTTACAATTTTGCTATAATTTCACCATTATTGATGGGGAGTAGCGAATGGCAAATATTTTGATTATTGGTGCTGGAGGTGTAGGACGTGTGGTGGTACATAAGTGTGTACAAAATAGAGAGGTATTTGAGAAGATCACGTTAGCAAGTAGGACATTGTCTCGGTGTGAAACTTTACAGCGTGAAGTTGGAGTTGATAATATTGATATTGCACAAGTAGATGCAGACAATATCCCTGAACTGGTTGCTTTAATCCAAAGTATAAAACCTGATATGGTACTTAATATCGCACTACCTTATCAAGATTTGACCATCATGCAGGCATGTCTTGAGACGGGTGTACACTATCTTGATACTGCAAATTATGAACATCCTGATTCGGCAAAGTTTGAGTATAAAGAGCAGTGGGCATTTAATAATCGTTATAAAGATGCTGGGGTGATGGCACTTCTTGGAAGTGGCTTTGATCCTGGGGTGACCAATGTTTTTTGTGCTTATGTGCAAAAACACTATTTTGATGAGATTTTTGAGATTGATATTCTTGATTGTAATGCGGGAGATCATGGATACCCTTTTGCGACAAACTTTAATCCTGAAATCAACCTACGAGAAGTGAGTTCTAAAGGGCGTTATTGGGAAAATGGTGAGTGGATAGAAACGGAGCCTATGGAGATCAAGATGGTTTGGGATTATCCTCAGATTGGTAAAAAAGATAGTTATCTGCTTTACCATGAGGAGATGGAGAGTTTAGTAAAACATATCAAAGGATTAAAACGTATACGCTTTTTTATGACGTTTGGTGAGAGCTATTTGACCCACATGAAGTCTCTTGAAAATGTAGGAATGTTGGGTATTAAAGAGGTTGAACATCAAGGCATGAAGATTGTACCGATGGAGTTTTTAAAGACACTCTTACCTGATCCTGCAAGTTTAGGACCGCGTACAACAGGGAAGACCAATATCGGTATTGTGGCCAAAGGTATGAAAGATGGGAAGCAGAAGTGTATTTATATCTATAATGTCTGCGATCATGAAGAGACTTTTAAAGAGACAGGGGCACAAGCTGTAAGCTATACTACGGGTGTGCCTGCTATGATTGGTGCAAAACTTATGATGCAAGGTATTTGGATGCAAAAAGGTGTATGGAATATGGAACAATTTGACCCAGATCCTTTCATGGAAGAGCTAAACAACCAAGGTTTACCATGGTTTGTAGAAGAGTTATGATAAAATAGTTAGAATTTGAGTAAGGAAAGGAGCGTTATGCAAAGTATTGATATGGGGTCTGAAGAGTTTTTAACTGAGATTACAAAAACAAAAAAGTTTACTGATAAAGTATGTAATCAATTTGATTGGGTCTATAATCCTAACGAAGATGTCAATGAGGGTGTATTGATGGGGTTGGCACGTCATAGACTACTTTATGGAAAGCGATTTTGTCCCTGTTTTATGGTGATCGAAGATAAAGAGACAGGTAAACATAAAAGTGCTGATGACAGAATTTGTCCATGTAAGCCTGCAATTGAAGAAGAGATTCCTACACAAGGATTTTGTCACTGTGGAATTTTTTGCACGTCAGAATATGCAGAGGCAAATAGGTAAACAATGATTGCAAAAATTGATGTAAACTCTGAAGCATATCAGACAGAGTTAGAAAAAACAAGAATCTTTACAGATAAAGTAAATGCACAATTTGGTTTTGTGTACAATCCAGATCCTGAAATCAACGAATCCGTACAGATGGGGTTAACCCGTAACAAGATGATCTATGGTAAAAGGTTTTGTCCATGTTTTATGGTTATAGGTGAAACCAAAGAGGAACAAAAAGCAGCTGATAACCGTATTTGTCCATGTAAACCTGCTCTTGAAAAAGAGATCCCTGAACAAGGTTATTGTCACTGTGGGATTTTCTGTACTGAGGAGTATGCTACAAAGCATAAACTAGAAGAAGAGATCGACACTGTCACACATACACACTCGAGAGGTCTAAGTAAAGAGGAGTGTGAAGTCTTACTCCAAAAAGAGCAACTTGATAGTGATGAGCTTGAGTCACTGCTGGAAGCTAAAACTCTCGGTTTTATCGACTTCACGCTTGTTGATGTTAGAGAGTGGATGGAGTGGTATCAGATGCGTATTGTCGGGACTGATGTGTTGATTCCGACAACTTCATTTTATGAGTCACTATCTCAAATTGAAGCTAAAAAATCTGAACCTATCATTGTTTATTGTTTGACTGGTAGTCGAAGTAACTACTGTATGAATGCGATGAAACAGATGGGCTTTTCACAAGTAAGTAATCTAACTTATGGCATTGTTTCGTATCATGGTGAAAAAGAGAATGGAGAGTAACACTATCTAGTAAGTGTTACTTTAGCTTCTACCTCATTGGCTTGAAAAGTGACTGCTTTGGCACTTGTTTCTATCGTCTCATAGGTATGGTTAAAAAACTGATAGACCGCTTGATCAGCATCTTCAGACTCTATACAGCTGGCGACATCAACAGCAGGGGCATAAGAGAGTTTGGAAAAAGATAGGGTTTTATCTGCTATCTTATAAGAGGCGGTGAGTTTTTGACAATCTGCATAAGCAGTAACTTTTTGCTCTTTAAATTCCATCTCTATACGATAAGGTTTTTTAACCGTGCTAAATGGTGTTTGGTAAAATTGATCTAAGTCTATCTCCATATTACTCCACTTTTTTTGGGAAACTATCTTGTCTAGATCAAACGTTGGACTGTTTAACGTATAGAGATTATCTTCAATTGTTGAACCTGATGTGGTTAAGCTGTTTGTCTCTTCTACGGGAGTACCACATCCTGTAGAAAATATGAGGATAATGAAACTACAAAAGATATAAAAAGTTTTTTTCATAATTAAACCTTTTTTATTTTTATATCGACAAAGTTGAAAATACTTTAATAGTTGTGATATTGTCCAAAATATGATAAACTCGATAATAAACTAAGGAGTTCCTAATGCGTGCTGTTTTTATTGTAGTGAGTATGTTTTTTTTCTTAGGCTGTTCTGCAAAATATAAAAGTGTCAACGAGTATGTTTTACCGACCTCAGAAACGGGGAAAGTTTGTTTAAAAGAGTGTCAAAAACAGTATGGAAGTTGTAAAGAGATCTGTAAAGCAAACTTCCAGATTTGTCAAACGAAAGCAAAACAACATGCTAAAGCTAACTTTGAAACAAAAACGCAGGAGTATGTAAGACGTTTAGAGCGTTATGCTGTAGAGATGCAGATGTACGAGTTTGAGCGGGATTTTTACTACTTACCAGGTTATTATGGTTATGGATATGGATATAGAGGGATTGGCTTATATCATCCTCACCGTATGTTTTGGATGCAACCATATCCCTATTTTCGACCTGTAAAACCTAAAAAACCTATCTTAGAAGAGGAGATCAAGTTAGCTGAGATGCAAATGTGTCAGATTGACTGTGGTTGTCTTAAAACATATGATAGCTGTTTTGTAGAGTGTGGTGGTAGTGTAAAACAAAAACAGATCTGTATTGCAAATTGTCCAGATGAAAAGTAGGGTGATTTTAATCACTGGTTGTTCCAGTGGTATTGGATATCATTGTGCTCTAGGGTTACGCGATCGTGGTTATCGTGTATTTGCCACTGCCCGAAAAGAGGCAGATGTAGAGAGATTGAGCAGTGAAGGTTTTGAATCATTTAAGCTTGATCTTGATGATAGCCAAAGTATCCAAAGTGCAGTTGATGAGGTACTAAAGCGATCAGAAAATAAGCTCTATGCACTTTTTAACAATGGCGCTTATGGACAACCTGGTGCTGTAGAGGATTTGCATCGAGATGTTTTACGATCACAGTTTGAAACCAATATCTTTGGTACACAAGAGCTTACCAATTTACTACTTCCTGTGATGCGTCAACAAGGGGAAGGGCGGATTATTCAAAATAGTTCGATCTTAGGGTTTGTCTCTATGCAGTATCGTGGTGCTTATAATGCAAGTAAGTATGCTTTAGAAGGTTTGAGCGATACCTTAAGACAAGAGTTAGTAGGCAGTAATGTCTATGTATCTTTGATAGAGCCAGGTCCTATAAGAAGTGATTTTCGCAAAAATGCATTGGCTAAATTTTCACAAAATATTGACACTGTGCATAGTGCACATCAGCAGGCGTATAAGAAGAAGTTAAAAGCGTTAGAGAGTGAAGGTGATGTCCCTTTTACACTTGGTCCTGATGCTGTGCTTAAGTCTTTGATTAAAGCTTTAGAGTCTAAAAGACCAAAAGCGCGTTATAGAGTGACATTCCCTACAAAGATTTTTTGGTATATCAAGCGACTGACTAGTACACGGTTACTCGATAGACTGCTTCGTATGGCTGACTAAAAACGCTCTTTGATGATTGACCCTTCATCATCTGCGATATACATGTAGCCTTTGTTATCAAAGGTAATCCCTTCTTGTGCAGATTTAGCAAGTTTTCTGGTTGATACAGTTTTATTTTTTTTCAAGTCATATTTGATGAGTAAGTTTTCGGTATCGCTAACCATATAGAGGTAGCCTTCATGGTACGCTAAGCCTGCAATATCTTTATATCCATGATCGATGATCTTTTTGATTGCGACTTTTTTCTTATTAAGTGAATCTATTTTGATGACAACTGATGGGTCAGATTTTGGCCATTTTTTGTTAGATTGGTTGGAGAGGTAGATGGCATTTGGTGCAATAGTGATACCTTCAAGTCCATTTTTTTTATCTTTTTTAAGCACAGTAATATCTTTAAACTTACGTTTGATATTGATCTCTTTTTGTACAGCAAGTGTTTTTTGGTTGACAATCAAGATATTGTCGCTCTCTTCAACAGCAAATAGAAGTTGTCCATTTTCACTATCACAGGCCACGCCTTCAAGATCATAGTTTCCTAGTCGCTTTTTACGCAAGATCTCACCTTCAGCTGTAATCTCAAAAACTTTACCTTCGTCATTAGCCACAAAGAGCGTGTTACTGTTGTGTGCATAACAGATACCTGATGCTTCAGGGATGTGAACAAGTCTACTATCAGAGTGTGAACAAGCTGTGAAAAACAAGGTTAAAAATAGTATACAACTTCTCATGATATTAATCTCTCCTTGTACATAAAGTCTCTGACACTTATATCTAACATCTCAAATACTTTATCAAACCCCTCAAAGCCATCAAAAAAGTAAGGGTCTGGAACATCAGCTCCTTCAAAACCCCCATAATTTCCTATCTTGTAAACATTTTTAAAGCCCATTGCTATAAGGTCCGTATAGTTATTTTCATCCATAACAACTATATAGTCAAATTTATTTTCATCTTCTTTTTTGATCAATCTAGCACGAAGATGGGAGATATCGATATGGTTATTATTAGCTACAGTTATAGAGTTTTCACATGGTGGATTTCCCACATGCCAATGACCTGTACCAGCAGAGTCAATCTCTATATTTAGGTCATATTTGTCTTTGAGATTTAAGGCTATTCCTTCTGCCAGCGGAGAGCGGCAGATATTCCCAAGGCAAACAAAAAGTATTGATGTCAAAGTATCTCCTTTTTGAGGTTTAAAGATGTATAATAGTAAAAAAATGTTGCAGAAGTCATAAAAGTATGAAAGATAATATCGCCAAGATCTTAAGAATCCCCATTCGTAGTTGTACTCTTATCGCGCAAAATAGTAGTGCCTATATCTATAATTGTGATGATAAATATCTAGTTAAAGTGAGTGAACAGAGCTTTTTACTAAAAAGTGAAGCGCAAATGTTAGAGTATCTTAGAGAGTACTCCAATCTGCCCATTCCTAATGTTGTTAAAAAACTAGAAAATATACTCATCACTGAGTATGTACCTAATAATGGTGTAGGCAAAGAGGATGCAGAGCTTGATGCTGCGATCAAACTTGCAGCACTACATCGTATACAAGATGAGAAGTTTGGTTTCGCTACAGATACCACTGTAGGATTATTTGAACAGTCAAATAAACAAAATAGTTCATGGATTGATTTTTTTAAACGTGAGCGAATCTTAGACTTTGCCAATAAGACTTTGATAGAGGGGAAGATCTCTGAAAAACTCTATGATAGAATTATTCTGTTTTGTGAGGATTTTGATAAGTACTTGATAGAGCCAGAGTTTCCTTCACTGCTTCATGGTGATGTCTGGAGTGGTAATGTTCTCATAGAAAATGGTGAAGTGGTCTCTTTTATAGATCCTGCGATCTATTATGGACACCATGAGATAGAGTTAGCTTTTATCATGTTATTTAGTACCTTTGATGATAGTTTTTTTCAAAAGTACAATGAACTTTTCCCTATCGCTGAGGGGTTTTATGAGGAGCGTGTGGATATCTATAACCTCTATCCTTACTTAGTACATGCACGTGCGTTTGGTAGTAGCTACATCCCTTATATTGAGAAGATCGTAGAAAAGTATGGATATTAGTACGTTACAGACACCATACTATCTTTTAGAAGAAAAAAAATTAAGACAAAACCTTGAGCTTTTAGCTTATGTAGAGCAACAAAGTGGTGCAAAGATTTTATTAGCACTTAAAGGATTTGCTTTTCGTGCAAGTTTTGATCTTGTGGGAATGTATCTGCAAGGGTGTTGTGCTAGTGGACTTTACGAAGCAAAACTGGCTTATGAAGAGATGGGAAAAGAAGTACATACCTATGCCCCTGCATTTAAAGATGATGAGATAGATGAGATTATCTCTCTAAGTAATCATCTCGTTTTTAACTCCTTTAGTCAGTGGAATAAATACAGAGAAAAAGCGATAGGCAAAGTCTCATGTGGCCTTCGTATCAACCCTGAAGTCTCTTCTGCTCCAACGGATCTTTACAATCCATGTGCACAGTATAGTCGACTAGGGATCACACAAAAAGAGTTTAGAGAAGAGATGTTAGAGGGAATTGAAGGATTACATTTTCATGCACTTTGTGAACAAGATGCTGATGCTCTAGAGTTAGTATTGCAAGCGTTTGAAGCGAAGTTTGGAACTGTGATACCTAAGATGAAATGGATCAACTTTGGTGGAGGGCATCATATCACACGAAAAGGTTATGATGTAGAGAATTTGATAACGCTTATCCAAGATTTTAAAGCTCGATATGATGTAGAGGTCTACCTTGAACCTGGAGAGGCTGTAGGGTGGCAGACGGGAGTACTTGTATCGAGTGTGCTTGATATCGTACACAATGAGATAGATATTGCAATACTTGATACCTCTGCTGAAGCGCATATGCCTGATACTATCATCATGCCATATCGTGCGGAGGTAAGGGGTGCCTTAGAAGCAGGTGCCAAGCCACATACCTATCGATTGGCGGGAAATACATGTTTAGCTGGAGATATCATGGGAGATTACGCTTTTGATAAACCGCTAGAGATAGGAGATAGGATCATCTTTGAAGATCAGATACATTATACCATCGTAAAAAATACAACTTTTAATGGTATCAAACTACCAAATCTTGTTTTGCTTAAAGAGGACGGAACAGTCGATATCGTGAGAGAGTTTGGCTATGATGAGTATAAAAGACGCAACTAAATACATATAGACTAAACGGAATTTTACTATCATGTAAAAATTAGCAAAAAGAAGGAGCAGATAAATGAGTAAAGATACTGTTACAATGATCAACAACAGAACCGAAGAGAAGTTTGAATTTGATATCTTGGATGCAACGAGGGGGCCAAGTGTCGTAGATATCTCAAAGTTTTATAAAGAGACAGGAATGTTTACTTTTGATGAGGGGTATACGTCAACAGCAAGTTGTAGATCTAAGGTTACCTATATCGATGGACAACAAGGAGAACTTCGATATCGAGGAATACCGATAGAAGAGTTAGCGGAAAATCATAACTACCTTGAGACTTGTTTTTTACTCCTTCGAGGGAAGCTTCCTTCTGCTGATGAACTTTTAGATTTTGACTATGAGATACGTCATCGATCTTTTATCGATGAAAACCTCAAACAACTTATAGACTCTTTTCCTGATAATGCACACCCTATGTCTATCCTCTCTTCAGGTGTCTCAGCACTCTCCTCTTTTTATTATGAACATCTTAAAAATAATGATGAAGAAGCTAAGCAAGAGATGGCAAGTCGGATTATTGCTAAGATCCCTACTGTGGCTGCCTTTGCTTATCGAAAATCTCTAGGGATTCCTATCATCTATCCTGATATTGAACGCTCTTTTACAGAAAACTTTCTCTATATGCTCCGTGCTTATCCTGGTGGAAAGATGAAAAGAACACTCAATGGTGTTGAGGAGATTAAAGAGATTGAGATCAAAGCACTTGATACTATCTTCACACTCCATGCTGATCATGAACAAAATGCATCGACTACTACAGTGAGAACTGTAGCTTCTACAGGTGCACATCCTTATGTGGCTATCTCTGCTGGTATCTCTGCACTTTGGGGCAGAGCACATGGTGGAGCAAATGAGTCCGTAATCTCTCAGTTAGATATGATTGGTGATGTGAAAAATGTAGATAAGTACATCGCTAAAGCAAAAGATCCAAACGATCCATTTCGTCTGATGGGGTTTGGTCATAGAGTCTATAAAAACTTTGATCCAAGAGCTAAAGCCTTAAAAAAGTTGCAAGATCAACTTAAAAATGAGTTAGATTTGGATTCTCACCTGATGGAGATTGCGCATAAAATAGAAGAAGTAGCCCTGCAAGATGAGTACTTTGTGAGTCGAAATCTCTATCCAAATATTGACTTTTACTCGGGAGTGATTTTAACAGCCCTAAAGATTAATCGACCGATGTTTACCCCTATTTTTGTGATTGGTCGAACAGTTGGGTGGATCACACAACTGATGGAGTTTAGACGTACTCCATATAAGATCACAAGACCTAGACAGCTTTACCTTGGTAAATAAGACTAACGTTTATAGAGAAAATGTACAAAACCATCTATCAAAAAATCGATAAGATCGGTTTTGTTTGAAGTTAGAGGTTTAGGTGCAGTAGATTTTGAGATCGCTTGTGTTGTAAAAGTGATCTCTTTCTCAAAAGAGGGAGCAAAGTCTCTTATCCCTGCCAGCTTTGCCCATTCCATCATTTGACGAAGCTCTCCGCTATCTAACCAGTATCCATGCTCGATACATCGATCCAAGATGACACCGCTTTTTTGCTTGTAGTTTAATCTTGACATCACTTTTCTACATTCGGGGCATTTTTTATATTTGACCTCTTTTTCACGCGCTATAGGGTTGTCTAGGATGAGACGAAGTTTTTCATAGTTATACTTGTCACTTTTGATGATTTCTCGCTCCATCAATGCTTCTAACTCACCATAGTCGAGGAAAATCCCATGACAGTGTTTGCACTGCTCAATATAGAGCTCTTTTTCTTTATCAATGATCAGTGTTTCTAAAAAAACTTCACAATTTGGACAGACGCGTTCAGTCTCTTTGTGTACTTCATAGCGATGTTTGAGATCGACTTCATTACGTACACCACAGTAGGTACAGACGATACCCTCTAGGGGTGCGGCACAGTTTTTACACTTATACATCATCAACCTTTATCAAATAGCTTTATTCTATATCGTCAAAGGCTATTTTTAAGTTAAATAAAGCATTTTTGGACTATAATTCATCTCCAAATGTCCTGACGCACATTTTCTAATGTGGCCCGTTCGTCTAGTGGTTAGGACTCTGGCCTCTCACGCCGGCAACAGGGGTTCGAATCCCCTACGGGTCACCATTTACTATTTTGATATCCTCTATAGTTTTGCCCTAAATTGATAATTTATTTTAAAAGTAAATCGATATACTTAAACTTATAATTAATCTCAGGGTGTATTGTCATGATAGAAAATCAAATTGTATATGTTTTAAGTAACCCAGCAATGCCAGGTATAGTAAAAATTGGCAAAACAACACAAAGAGATGTAGAATTACGCATGACTCAACTCTATGCGTCAGGCGTGCCACTACCTTTTAAGTGTGAGTATGCTGTAGAGGTAGAAGATTGTGATAAAGCTGAACAAGCATTGCATATTGCTTTTGAGCCATACAGAGTGAATCCAAAACGTGAATTTTTTGATATCGCAGCAGAGCAAGCTATCGCTATTTTAAAATTACTTGGTACTAAAAATATGACTCCAAATGTTGAAGATGAATTAAACAAAAATGTTAGTAAGGCTGAAAAAGATTCAGCTAAAAGAGTTACGAAAAGACCTTCAATTAATTATATAGAGATGGGATTATCGATAGGTGATAAATTGTATTACGTTGAAGATGAATCAATAGAAGTAGAGGTTGTAAGTGAAAAAAAAGTGAAATATCATGATGAAATAATGGGATTAACAAAAGCGACTAGACTAATCAAAAAATTAGATTATGATATTCAACCTACAAGATATTGGCTTTATAACGGACGAAGTTTAAAAGATATATGGCTTGATACCTATGCAAGTGAAGATGCTTAGTATATGGGGTAGTTATTTTATCAGTATCTTGCCAAGTTATATAGTTTCACTATTGCACGCTATTATCATCTTTTAACTATACTAACGTTTAACTTTTTGTACAACAATAGGAAATAAAAATGGTAAATTTTAAAGAAAAATCGGAACTTATTTGGAATATTGCAGATCTACTCCGTGGAGATTATAAGCGTTCTGATTTTGGTAAAGTGATATTGCCTATGACGGTACTTCGTCGTTTAGATGCGGTACTTGCCCCTTCAAAAGATAGAGTGTTAGAGGCTTTACCTCGTACCAAGACACTTACATCGGATAATGCTAAAGACCTCATGCTCAATAAAATTGCTGGATATAACTTTCACAATCACAGCAAGTTTAATTTTGAAAAGCTAGTGGCTGACCCTAACAGTGTCGCTGGAAATCTACGAAATTATATCAATGGTTTTTCATCCAATGCAAGAGAGATTATTGAGTATTTTAATTTTGATGATCAGATCGATCGTATGGACGATCCAAAATCCGACATACTCTTTCAAATCGTCAAAAAGTTTTCAGAGATTAACTTTGATGGAATAGACAGTATGGAGATGGGATATATCTTTGAAGATCTTATCCGAAGATTTGCAGAGCAGAGCAATGAAACCGCAGGAGAGCACTTTACCCCTAGAGAAGTGATAGAGCTGATGGTAAATCTTCTGTTTAATACTGATAAAGAGATTTTTAAAGAGGGGATTGTCAAAACCCTCTATGATCCTGCGTGTGGAACAGGTGGTATGCTCTCTATGGGTGAGAAACACCTCAAAAAGTTAAACGCTGATGCGAAGTTAGAGCTTTTTGGTCAAGAGATCAATCCTGAGTCGTATGCTATCTGTAAATCTGACATGCTAATCAAAGGAGATAACCCTTCAAATATCAAGTTTGGCAATACCTTTACCGTAGATGGTTTACGTGAGGAGAAGTTTGACTACATGCTCTCTAACCCTCCTTTTGGTGTGGACTGGAAAAAGGCTGCTAAGACGATCAAAGCCGAACATGAGAACTTAGGCTATGGCGGACGGTTTGGCGCAGGTCTACCACGGATTAATGATGGCTCTTTACTCTTCTTACAGCATATGATCTCAAAGATGAAGCATGACGATGGGAGTCGTATCGCTGTTGTCTTTAACGGTTCACCGCTTTTTACAGGACAGGCAGAGAGTGGAGAGAGCAATATCCGAAAATGGATCATCGAAAATGATTGGCTTGAAGCGATCATCGCCCTGCCTGACCAACTCTTTTACAATACAGGAATATCTACCTATATATGGATAGTCAATAATAAAAAAGAGGATGAACGCAAAGGACATGTCCAGCTCATTAACGCAACGGGTAGCAAAGATGAGGAGCTGATGGAAGAGGGAGCGAGAGAGTTTAACCGCTTTTGGGAGAAGATGGGGCGAAGCCTTGGCAATAAGCGTAAGATTATCCCTGAGGGTGATGATGCTAGGGGTGTAAACTATATCTCTAAACTCTATGGTGAGTATCGTGAGAGTGAGTTTGTCAAGATACTGCCAAATGACTATTTTGGATATTGGAGGATTACGGTTGAACAGCCTGAAAGGGATAAAGATGGAGCAATACGAAATCCTAGCAAACCCAAAGCAGATAAATCTCTTCGAGATACGGAGAACATACCCTTTTTAAGAGAAGATAGTGAGGGCAACTTAGTACCTCAAACGATAGAAGAGTATTTTGAAAGAGAGGTAGTTCCTCATGTACCAGATGCTTGGATCGATGAGAAAAAGACAAAGATAGGTTATGAGATCAACTTTACCAAGTACTTTTATGCGTTTAAACCTTTACGTTCTCTAGATGTGATACGTACTGATATTTTAGCACTCGAAGAGAGTAGTCTAGCGTTGGAGAAGAAGGTACTGCTGTAATGGAGCGTTATGAGGAGTATAAAGATAGTGGGGTTGTGTGGATAGGGGAGATTCCTGAATATTGGGAAGTCAAGAAGTTTAGATTTTTATTTAACTTGACAAAAGGACTAACTATCACTAAAGCAGATTTAAAAAGTAATGGTGTCCCTTGTGTGAGTTATGGTGAAATACATTCAAAATATGGCTTTGAAGTTATCCCTGAAGAAGATGAGTTGAAATGTGTTGATACAAATTATTTAGATCTATCTCAGCAGTCATTATTAAAACGGGGTGATTTTGTCTTTGCTGATACATCTGAAGATATTGAAGGTTCAGGAAATTTTACACATTTACATAGTGATACAAATGTATTTGCAGGTTATCATACAATCATTGCTCGTTTGAAAAATGATATAAATTATAGATATGTAGCATATTTTTTTGATTCATTAGTTTTCAGAAACCAAGTGAGACAAGAGGTTAAGGGGGTAAAAGTCTATAGTATTACAAATGTGATTTTAAAAAATACTTTTATTATTTTACCACCTCAAGATGAACAAAAAAACATAGCAAACTACCTCAATAAAAAAACAGCAGAGATAGACATTCTTATCTCTCAAAAAGAACAACTTTTAGCACTCTATGAAGAGGAGAAAAAAGGGATTATCAATCAAGCTATGACTAAAGGGATTGATCCTGATGTAAAGTTAAAAGATAGTGGTGTGCCTTGGCTTGGAGAGATTCCTGAACATTGGGAAGTAAAAAGAATAGGTTATTCTTTTAAGACTATAGGGAGTGGAACAACACCTAAAACAAGTGAATCGAGCTATTATCATGATGGGGATGTTTATTGGTTAAACACAGGAGATTTAAATAATGGATATATTGATAACACTTCCAAAAAAATCACTACAAAAGCACTAAAAGATATCAGTACTTTGAAAATATATCCCAAAAATAGTTTGGTTATTGCAATGTATGGAGCAACGATAGGAAAGTTGGGAATCACAAAAATAGAGACTACCGTTAATCAAGCATGTTGTGTGTTGAATGATAGCGATGTACTTAGAAACAAATATTTATTTTATTGGTTGATTCTTAATAAAAATCATATCATTAATCTTGCTTCAGGGGGTGGTCAACCAAATATTAGTCAAGAAGTGATTCGAAACTTAAGGGTTCAGACACCATCTTTAAAAGAACAAGATAGTATCGTAGAATATATTGAAAAGAAGTTTGAAAAAAATGAAATTGAGAAAAATAGAGTGATAAAGTTAATGACTTTACTTAAAGAATATCGAACAGCACTTATCAGTGAAGTTGTCACAGGCAAAGTAAAAGTAACAGAGGAGATGTAGATGTCTTTATGTGTAGCATGGATACGAGAAGCAAATGGCACGCAAGAGCTGGTTTTTGTCACAGATAGTACATTGACTGGTGGTGAACAGTGGGATCATGGGATCAAGCTTTTTGAAATACCTCAGACCAATTGTCTTTTGAGTTTTGTGGGTAGTACGCATCGTGCTTATACACTGGTCTTAAATCTTACCTCTTCTATTGTTTCTGATAGAGTGTTGGACTCTACGACGAGTATTGTGGACATACTCAATCACATCACAGAGCTTTTTACGGTGTTGGTAAGAGAGATCAAACCTGAAGGACAAGATGTACATGAGTTGCGAAGTGATGCAAAGTTTCTTTTTGGTGGATGGGACTGGGAAAAAGGAGCTTTTCGTTTATGGAAAATCTTCTACTCTAAGGAGTTTGAAGAGATGAGTTATGAAGAGTTAACGGCAAATGCAGGGACAAGAAACTTTGTAGAGTTTATCGGTGATACCAATAGTATTGCAGATGTTGAAGCAAAAGCAAAAGAGGACTTTTTAAAACTCTTGGAGTGTCAGGGGAGTTTGGATTGTGCTTTGGATATGGAGCCTGCTAAAATACTCAGAGATGTTGTTCGAGATCCAAGAGTATGGGGCATAGGTGGAAGCTTACAGATAGCCAAACTTCATAAGTCAAACAAGATTGATTTTTTTGGTATATACTGGCCTTCGGTTGAGGGGAAACCTCACTTTCAAGGTAGAGAATATACCACTATCAATAAACCCAATGTAAAATACTACGATCCTGATACTTTTGAGATACTAGAGATGGATGTACCAGAGTGTTTAGATGATATCTCTGTAGAAAAATATGGTGTGCATATGGAGTTTATACATGAGTGTTATCCCGATGGTAATATCAAAGCGCGTATCAGTGAAAAAGAGAGAAATAAGATACAGACTCTTTTAAAAGAGATTGCCTATCAAGAGTTTTTAAAACACAATGAATGCACCGAGCAACAAGGAGATGTAGATGTCTAATCTTACAAGTGAAAACACCTTTGAAACCGCGATTGTAGAGTCATTGGTAAAGTATGGCGGGTATAGTGCGATTCAAGCAGACGTATATAACGCTGAAATAGGTTTTTTTAAAGAGGAGATTATCGCATTTCTCAAAGACTCACAACCTAAACGATGGGAGAAGATAGCGGGTATTCATGGGGCAGATGTAGAGAAGCGTGTTTTGGCACGACTCTTTAAAGAGCTTGATCTAAGAGGCAGTTTAGATGTTTTACGAAATGGGTTCACCGACTATGGGGTGAAGTTTCGTATGGCATTTTATCAGCCTGAGAGTGGGTTAAATCCTGAGAGTGAAATACTTTATAAAATGAACCGACTTGGTATCGCTAGGCAAGTCTATTTTAGTCGTAAAGATAAAAAGTCTATCGATATGGTGATAGTGCTGAATGGTCTTCCTATCGTTACCATAGAGCTTAAAAATCATTTTACAGGTCAAAGTACCAAAGAGGCAAAAAAACAGTACAAAGAGACACGAGATCCTAAAGAGTTACTTTTTACCTTTAAAAAGCGTGCATTGGTGCATTTTGCTTTAGATGATGAAGCGGTATTTATGACTACAAGAGTAGAAGGCTCAAAAACCTATTGGCTTCCGTTTAACAAGGGTGACAATCACGGTGCTGGAAATCCTATCAATCCTAAAGGGTATAAAACATCCTATTTGTGGGAAGAGATACTGGTTAAAGATAGTTTGCTGGAGATAGTAGGTAAGTTTATACATCTTCAAAAAGAGGAGATTACGGTAGATGGCAGAGTCTATACAAAAGAGTTGATGATCTTTCCTAGGTACCATCAACTAGATGTTGTACGAAGACTCTCTTATGATGCGAAAGTACAAGGAGCTGGAGAGAGTTATCTTATACAACACTCAGCAGGATCAGGGAAAAGCAACTCAATCGCTTGGTTAGCGTATAGACTTTCAAGCTTACATGATAGTGACGATGGGCGTGTTTTTGATTCGGTGATTGTCATCACTGATAGACGCGTGCTTGATAAACAGCTACAAGATACGATCTATCAGTTTGAACACAAAACGGGTGTGGTACAAAAGATAGACAAAGATAGTACACAGTTAGCCGATGCGATTACCAACGGTACCAATATCATCATCACTACATTGCAGAAGTTTCCTTATGTTTTGGATAAAGTAGGCGAGATAGAGAGTCGCAACTATGCTGTCTTGATCGATGAAGCCCATAGTTCACAGGGTGGAGACGCTAGTAAAAGAATGAAAGAAGTTCTTGGTAGTTATGATGATATTACGGATGAGGAAGAAGATGCGGAGTATACAACGGAAGACTTTATTTATGACGAGGTAGAAAAGTCTGCAAAAGCAAGGGGAAAACAGTCAAATATCTCATTTTTTGCATTTACGGCTACGCCTAAAGAGAAGACATTGGCTATCTTTGGAAAAAAAGATCAAGAGGGAAATCCTGTAGCCAATCACCTCTATTCTATGAGACAAGCGATAGAAGAAGGTTTTATACTTGATGTATTGCAAAACTATACGACGTATGAACTTTTTGTAAAGTTAACCAAAGCGATAGAAGATGACCCCAATCTCAATAAGAAAAAAGCTGCTAAAGCGATACGACATTTTGTCTCATTTCACCCACACAACCTTGCACAAAAATCAGAAATCATCATAGAACACTTTCGTCAAGTGGTTGCAAGTAAGATAGGTGGAAAAGCCAAAGCGATGCTTGTGACCTCTTCAAGGCTTCATGCAAAACGTTATTTTGATGCATTTCAATCGTATATAACGGTAAAAGGTTATGAGCATGAGATCAAAGTCTTGGTCGCGTTTTCAGGGAAAGTGATGGATGCAGATGATTTAAAATATCCTGATGGTGTAAGTGAACCACAACTTACAGGATATGGAGAAAAAGAGTTACCGGAAGTATTTAAAAAAGATGAATACAAGATACTTATCGTGGCAGATAAATACCAAACTGGATTTGACCAACCTTTACTTCACACAATGTATATAGATAAAAAACTCTCAGGTGTTAAAGCGGTACAAACGCTTTCTCGTTTAAATCGTACGGCTATAGGTAAAGAGGATACTTTTATTTTGGATTTTGCCAATGATAGAGAGACGATTTTAAAATCATTTCAAGACTATTATGAGACAACCACAGTAGATACAGAACCTGATCCAAACCACCTTTATGATCTAAAAGGTCAACTTGATGCTTTGCAGATCTATTGGAGTTCTGAGGTTGAAGCATTTGCAAATATCTATTTTAATTCGAGTTATCAACACAATGCAAAAATGCAATCACAGCTTTATGCACTCATCGATCCTGCTGTTGATCGATATAAAGCACTTGATGATGAAGAAAAACAAGATGAGTTTAAAAAGTCGCTCAGAACTTGGACAAATTTATATGCGTTTGTATCTCAAATCATGCCATTTTGGGATGAGGATTTTGAAAAGTTTTATGCTTATGCCAAACTGTTACTGACTAAGTTACCTAAGAGAGATTTGGGTGAGAGCTTACAACTTGATGATGAAATAGCTTTAGAGTATTACCGTTTAGAGAAGATAAAAGAGGGAAATATCGAGTTACAATCGGGAGAAGAGGGCGTGCTTCAAGGGATGAGTGAAGCAGGTATCAAAAGAGTGGAAGAAGAGAAAGAAGCACTTTCAGAGATTATAAAAATTTTAAATGAAAAGTTTGGTACGGAGTTTGAAGAAGCAGATAGACTTTTCTTTGAACAGATAGAACAAGAGCTTATAAGTGATGCTACTTTGAAAAAACAAGCGCAAGTCAATAAAATAGATACGTTTAAATACGCTTTTGACGATATGTTTTTTGACAAACTATTTGATCGAATGGATCAAAATCAAGATATCTTTAATAAGATATTGGAAGATAAAAGTTTTGGTGATTTGGTGAAAAAGATGATGTTGAAAAGTGTTTATAAGAGTTTGCAGTCGTAAGATATAAAAACAGTAAAAGAGTTGTAAGTTTTGTATTTTTTTGGTGCATTTTTTGATATAAAAATTTAAACTATGTTTTCACATGCTTATTTTATTACAAAGTTTTCTAGTTATTTTATATCCAAACTCTTAAGTGAGTAATGGGAGGGCTGAATCCTTTACTAGTCCCTACCAATAAAACCTCAAGTACCTTAATATTTTCAACATTTCCATTTCATGTAAATTTTCATAAACCATTGCGTTAGCGAAAGATAACCTAAATATCAGACCAAAATAATAACAAAAATTAATAATAATTATAAATATACTTGACATATGGTTGTATGTGCGTTATAATTCCAATGTTAATTTGAACATATGTGCAAAATAAAGGAATATTGGTGCCACAGATAGGTCGAAAAAAAATAGCCAGAATTATTACAAAAGATCACACTAAAGTTTGTTTTAAACCTTGTGGGGTGAAAGGACGTTACCTCGAAAAAGTCATGCTTGAAGCTGATGAAATGGAGGCTGTTAGGTTGAGTGATTATGAAGGTTTATATCAGCAGGCATGTGCAGATCGTATGGGGATTTCACGTACAACATTTTCAAGGCTGATAGAACAAGCACATAAAAAGATTGCTGATGCACTATTGCATGGTAAAGCGTTGCAGATTATGCCAGAAAAAGATCATATAGAGTAGGAGAGGGATTATGAAGATAGCGATACCAGTTAAGATGAATAAAGAGAATACAGCAGTTGCACCACTTTTTGGTAAGGCAAAATGGTTTGCGTTTGTTGAAGATGGCAGTGTAGAGATACGAAAAAGTGAGATGGGTGGTGGACATGCTGTTATAGAGTGGTTTATTGCAGAACAAGTTGATGTAATTATTATGCAAGAGATGGGGATGAGTCCTTATCAGATGATCAAGACCCATGGAGGTATAAAAATTTACCATAGTGGTTTTGAGAGAATTTTACTCAATCAAGTTTTACAGAAGTTTTATAATAGGGAATTAGCACTTTTAGATGAAGTAAAGATGCAGGAGATTATCACACATCATGAAGGTAAACATACTCATGGCGATCATCAACATAAGGAGACTGGAGATCATAATGGGCATCATCACCATTGTTAAAAAGGTGTGGTCTTTTTATTATATAGGTTTTAAAAGTATGAGACTGGGCAAAACACTTTGGGGGATTATTGCCATTAAATTTTTGCTCTTTTTTATCATTATGAAAATGCTCTTTTTTCCAAATATTTTAAAAGAGAACTTTCAAAATGATCAGCAAAGGGCAATATATATTTTAAATAATTTAACAGTAGGGGAGTAGTATATGGAAGATACATTATTGACAGATTGGTCACGTGCACAGTTTGCTTTAACTGCTATGTATCATTGGCTATTTGTGCCGTTGACTTTAGGGCTTTCATTTATCATAGCTATTATGGAGACTATCTATGTAAAAACAGGTAATCCTGAATGGAAAAAAATCACGAAATTTTGGATGACACTGTTTGCGATTAATTTTGCCATTGGACTTGCGACAGGTATCATTATGGAGTTTGAATTTGGAACCAATTGGTCAAACTATTCATGGATTGTTGGAGATATTTTTGGGGCACCTTTGGCGATCGAGGGGATTATGGCTTTTTTCATGGAGTCAACTTTTTTTGCTGTCATGTTTTTTGGCTGGGATAAGGTGAGTAAAAAGATGCACCTGCTTTCTACATGGTTGGTTGCTATTGGCTCTAATCTATCTGCACTTTGGATCTTAGTAGCCAATGGCTGGATGCAACATCCTGTAGGTATGGTATTTAATCCTGATACTGCACGTTTTGAGATGGAAAGTTTCTGGGATGTACTTTTTAACCCTACTGCATATTCTAAATTTCTTCACACGATAGGTAGTGGATATGTTATGGGATCACTATTTGTTGTGGGTATCAGTGCTTGGTATTTGCTTAAAAATAGAGATGTTGTCAGAGCTAAAAAGAGTATTGTTGTGGGTGCCACTTTTGGACTGGTTACATCATTTTTTCTTATCTTATCTGGTGATGAGTCAGCCTATAGTGTAGCACAGCATCAACCAACAAAACTTGCAGCTATGGAGGGATTGTATCATGGTCATGCTAGAGCAGGTATTGTAGCGGTTGGTCAACTTAATAGTGAAAAAGAGATTGGTGATGAGAAAGAGGAGTTTGTATGGAGTATTGAGATTCCTCAAGCACTCTCTTTTTTAGGTTTTCAAGATTTTAATGCCTTTGTCCCAGGGATCAATGATCTGGTTTATGGCAATGAAACACAAGGGATTGAGAGTGCACAGAGTAAGATAGATAAAGGCAAAATTGCAATTTCCGCACTCAAGTCTTATAAGGAAGCAAAAAGATTAAATGATACACAAAAAGCGGAGAAAGCTTTAAAAACGTTTCGACACTATGAACCATATTTTGGTTATGGTTATTTACAAGATCCAAAAGAGATTATACCGCCAGTTGCAATGAGTTTCTATAGTTTTCACTTGATGGTAGGGCTTGGTAGTTGGTTTTTAGTACTCTTTTTTTTAGTGCTTTATTTCGCTATGTTGGGAAAATTAGATGATAAAAAGATGCTTCTTCATGCTGCACTTTGGTCTATTCCATTAGGTTATATTGCAGGAGAAGCGGGATGGGTTGTAGCTGAAGTAGGCAGGCAACCTTGGGCAATTCAAGGGATGCTCCCTGTAGGTATGGCAAGTTCACAGATTAGTACAACCGCTGTGCAGACGACATTTTGGCTCTTTGCGATTATTTTTACTGTACTTTTGATTGCGGAAGTGCGTATCATGACTAAGCAAATAAAACTTGGTATGGAGGAGCACTAAGATGTTTGAAACTTTTGAATTACTTACATTGCAACAGTACTGGTGGTTTATCATCGCGCTTCTTGGTGGCTTATTTACTTTTATTATGTTTGTGCAAGGTGGGCAAACGCTTTTAAATACTTTAGCTAAAAATGAGATGGAAAAAAGTGTTCTTATAGGTTCACTTGGACGTAAATGGGAACTTGGTTTTACCACATTGGTGATGTTTGGTGGTGCTTTGTTTGCTGCATTTCCACTTTTATATGCAGTGAGTTTTGGAGGAGCTTATTATCTTTGGATGGCTATACTCTTCTGTTTTATTATTCAGGCAGTCTCTTATGAGTATCGTAAAAAACCTGATAACTTTTTAGGACAAAAAACTTTTGAGATATTTTTGTATATCAATGGTTCGATTGGGATTATTCTTATTGGTATTGCTTTGGGTACATTTTATACTGGTGGAAACTTTATCAAAAATGAGATGAATCTCTCTACTTGGACAAATCACTCTTATGGACTTGAAGCGATACGTAACCCTTTTAATATGGCTTTAGGATTGATGATATTTTTCCTTGCACGTGTACAGGCAAGTCTTTATTTTATTAATAATATCGCTGAAAAGGTTATTGTACAAAGGGCTCGTAATCAGTTGAAATTCGATACAGCTTTATTCCTTCTATTTTTCTTGATAGTCACTAGCATCCTTTTGATGATGAATGGTGTAGAGTATAGTGAGAGAGGGTTTAAAGTCATAGCCAATAAGTTTTTATATAACCTATTAGATTGTTATCTATTGTTGATAGGTTTTTTTACTGGTGTGGTTATGCTACTTTATGCACTTTACAGTACATTTTTTCGAGGTTCTACAAAAGGAATTTGGCTGAGTGGGTTAGGTACTGTATTGACTGTAACAGCATTACTCAGCCTTTTAGGATTTAATAACACGGCGATTTATCCATCATTAAGTGATTTAAATAGCTCTTTGACAATTGAAAATGCATCAGGTAGTCACTATACGTTGAGTACAATGAGTTATGTATCATTGATGGTACCGTTTGTACTGGCTTATATTTATTTCGTTTGGCGTACGATGGATAAAAGTAAAATCACAAGCAAAGAGATCGAATCTGATCATCATCATTATTAGGAGAATGTATGGAAACTATAGATTATACACATGCAATTATTTGGTATATGGTATGGCCTTTGGTTATTTTTTTGAGTTATAAATTTATAAGGCTAAATATTGAACATTTAGAAACAAATTTAGAAGATAAATGATATCAAAGCTAACCAAATTAGAGCTAGAGAGATTGTAACAACAATATAATGTGATTTCTCTCTTTTCTACTTTTTTTAAGTATTATAATGTGCTGCCATATAGCTATATTAATAAATCTAAATATACTCCCCAAAAAAAAAGTTACAATAATATTACTTACTTTATACCTTATACAAATGTAACTATTTTGAAACTATTATCGATTAAACTTTCATCTTAAATTGCCACAGAAAAAGAGGTTGAGTCTTTCAGATTCTAGATGTATTTGTTTTCATAGTAAGGATATAAAAGTGTATAAAGTAGTTTTATCATTGGCCGCAGTTATTGCGTTAGGGCTTGTAGGTTGTGGGAGTGACTCAGATGATACTCCAAAAGTTGTTGATCATAGTACAAAAACACTCAAACGTATTGCAACAGTTCCAGCAGGTGCTGAAGTTACAGGATTAGTCGTCAATGATGCAGGTGAACTATTTTTCAATGCACAACATCCAGGGAAAAAAGATGAGTTTACAGAAGGTGTAACTCCCGCTTTTATTGGATATGTCAAAGGAATGGATATCAATAACTTCTCAGGAGATAGTATGGCTGTTCCTGCGGAAGGTACACGTGAAGAGGTGCATGTTGCAGGTGGAGAGTATATCAAGCTTGGTGAAGCAGGACAATTGATCAACAATGGTACGCAAGTGTTAGGTGGTATCTATGATGTAAACGGTGAATTAGTCTATGTAAGTAATGATGTAGACTTTAACAGTTTTGTAAAGATCGATGATAACAGTGCTTATCTCTATACAGGTTGGGAAGGTGCAGGTATCAAGGGTGCTTCTTCTATCAGTCGTTTAAAGCTAAACAAAGTTGATGGCGAGTGGGCAACAGATCTAGCTACCTCCAAGATGATTGATCTCTCTTCGATCAAAGGTGGATGGATTTTATGTTTTGGTCATGAGACACCTTGGGATACATTTTTAACAGCAGAAGAGTATTACTACCTTAATACTGCACTTTGGAACTATCCAGGACATCATGATGATAACTATATGCCATACTTTATCGATGGTAGTACAAATATCACTTATCATATCCCAGGAACAATGGATCAGTATCTAGGAAAGTTTACTAATCCATACGATTATGGATATCAGATTGAGATGAGTGAACGAACAAGTGATGAGCCAAAGCTAGTGAAACACTATGCAATGGGACGTTTTAGTCATGAAAATGGTGTTGTGATGGCTGATAATAAAACAGTTTATCAATCAGATGATGACTCTGCTGCTTACACAAGTGACACGTACAACACAAACTCAGGTGGGGTATTTTTTAAATTTGTTGCTGACAAAGCAAAAGATATGAGTGCAGGTACACTCTATGCAGCAAAGTTGACGCAAGAAGATGGCAATGCTACAGCAAGTGCGAGTTTTAAAGTAGAGTGGTTAGAACTTGCTCACGGTGACAATGAGACAATCGCAGGTTGGATTGCTGAGTATGACAATATTACAGAAGCTGATTATGTTGCAGGAGAGTCAAGCTATATCAGTGATGCCGATGTGCAAAACTGGGCAGAAGGAAAGGTAAACAAAGATCTTAACAATGATGGTACGATTGGATCATATCAAGATGATCGTCCGGCATTTTTAGAGAGTAGAAAAGCTGCTGCTGCATTAGGTGCAACGTATGAGTGGAATAAACTCGAAGGTATTACAGCTGATAAAAACTCTCTCTATATTGCAGTCTCTGATATAGGATATACGATGTCTAGTACTTGGGGTGATACACACTGGAGTACAGGTGTAAAAAGTAGCGCAGGTGGGGATATTGCGATTGATGAAGAGAACTGTGGTGGTGTCTATACCGCTGCAATCGATAAAAATAATAACATTAGTAAAATTTCACCAGCATTGATAGGTGAGACAGTAGCTTCAGGTGATGAAACAATGTGTCATTCTGACAAAATTGCAAATCCAGACAATATTTTAACATTCTCTGAAGATAAAGTACTTATTGGAGAGGATTCAGGTGATCATGGCGTAGATATGCTTTGGTTATGGCAATAAGTATGTATTTGGGGTTTTCCCCAAATGCTTATAAAAGGAATCTCTTGAAATATATTTTACTTTCTCTATCCACTCTATTTTTCATCGCTTGCAGTAGTAGTGATAAGCAAGCATCCACCAGATCAGTAGATTTAACATCTAAAAAAATTATTAACAACCATACTGCTTATATTACGTCACAGTGTTATACCAAGACAGTAGATGAAAATGGTGAAAAACACAATCCCTGTTTTTCATGTCATATCAATTCACAAAAACCAAACTATTTAAACGATGAAGCACTACAAGAGGCTTATGACTTTAGTAACTATAGCCATAAAAATCGATGGATAAACCTTTTTCAAGATAGAAGTAGTGCAGTTGCCAATATAAGTGATGAAGAGATCTTAGCCTATGTCAGAGAGAGTAATTATAAAGATGTTGATGGCAATTTGACACTGCGTCAAAAACTTAAAAATCTTCCTAAAAGTTGGGATCCAGATAAAGATGGTGTGTGGCATGGGTATACTCCTGATTGTTACTTTAGTTTTGATGATGAGGGATTTGATCGCACTCCAGATGGAAGTTATAGTCGCTGGAGAGCTTTTGCATATTATCCTTTTTTAGGGACATTTTGGCCTACAAATGGCTCAACAGATGATGTGTTGATTCGTCTTGATGAACAGTTTTTTTTAGATGAAAATAGTACATTTGATATAGAGGTCGCTAAGATCAATCATAGCATCGTTGAAACATTGATCAAGCAAAAAGATATTGTGATAGCATCTACTGATGAGAAAAAATTTGGTGTAGATCTCAATCAAAATGGTATATTGGATATGAGTAATAGTATTGTCTTTAACTGGAGTGAACCAACGTATGATTTTTTAACTAAGCAATATAGTGGTTATACGATGTGGTATGTAGGTGCAGCAAAGAAAGCACAAGAGCAGAGTAGATTGCAAATGGGTGCAGGGTTGTATCCTGTTGGGACAGAGTTTTTACACTCTGTACGTTATATCGATGTAGATGATAATGGTTCTGTAAAGATGGCTGCACGTATGAAAGAGTTACGCTATGGTAAAAAATATGAGTGGAACTCTCCTAGACAACATGAACTTTTTGCAGAAGAAGAGGCGTATGAGAGGTTGATTCGACCTGATATCCCACGTATCATGGAAGGCAACATGGAGTATGGCTTGAAAAGTGGTACAGGATGGCGTTATCAAGGATTTATCGAAGATAAAGAGGGTGAATTGCGTCCTCAGACCTATGAAGAGACGGCTTACTGTATGGGATGTCATTCGACGATTGGTGCGATTACAGACAGTACCTTTGTATTTTCTAGGAAATTAGATCAGCGTGCAAAACAAGGAGGATGGTATCACTGGAGTCAGTATGGTCTTAAAAATGTCAAAGAGAGACAACTTGTAGATGGACGTTATGAGTATGAACTCTATCTACGTGCTAATCATGCAGGAGATGAATTTCGTGACAATGACGAAATCAAAGCAAAGTTTTTTGATGCAAATGGAAGCTTGATAGAAAGTGAAATCGAGAAAGTCCATAGTGATATTTCACATCTCTTATTTCCATCACTTAAACGTGCTTTGACGTTAAACAAAGCGTATAAAGTGATTGTAGATGAACAAAGTTTCATCTATGGGCGTGACGCACATGTGAAACCTGTGACCAATGTACATAAAGAGGTCAAGATAGGTACTAAAACAGAAGTTGATGTTATCAAGTATTGAATGATTGATAGGGCTTTTATAATTTAGAAAGCCCTTTAATTGCTTCTTTTAGGTCATTGATGGGTTTGGAGTAACAAAAACGACAAAGTTGATCACCTGTATCATCATGATAAAAAGCACTTCCTGGAACCGCTGCAATACCTGTTTTTTCTAAAAGATAGATCACTTTTTCTTTACTATCTGCTCCTATAAGATGATTGATATCTGTCATAACATAGTAGGCACCTTGAGGAATACTTGGAGAGAGTCCATATTGTTGCAATGCTTGACAAAAAAGATCACGCTTTTCTTGATGTGTTTGTTTGAGGGTTTTATAATAATCTTGTTGAAGCCTTTTTAAACCTTCAGCGACACCCATTTGTAGTGGGGCAGGGGCACAGACATAGATCAGGTCGTTAAAGTGTGCCATAGCTGATATGATAGGTTCTGGAGCGATCGCATAGCCTAATCGCCAACCTGTCACACTAAAGACTTTAGAAAAACCAGAGATGAGTACGGTACGCTCTTTGAGTGTTGGGATACTAAGTGCAGGAATGTGGGTGAGATTGTCATAGATGAAGTGTTCATACATCTCATCACTAAATACAACGAGATCATGTTTTGTTGCAAATGCACCAATCATTTCTAGCTCTGCTTTACTAAAGACTTTGCCACTTGGGTTTGCTGGGTTACAGATGAGAATCGCTTTGGTTTTATCAGTAAGTACAAGGTTGAGTGCATCTTCTTGGAGTTTCCACTCTGGAGCTTCTAGGCGTACGTAGGTTGGTACAGCACCAACAGACTCTAAGGTTGCTTTATGGTAGCCATAGTATGGCTCAAACATGATTACTTCATCTTCTGGGTTTAAAAGAGCTAAACATGCGGTATAAAAGGCACCTGTAGCACCATCACTTACAAGTATTTCATTTTGAGGATCAACACTAAGATTATAAAAGTTTTTCATTTTTGAAGCGATAGCTTGGCGAAGTGGCGTTAATCCTTCAGTTGGGGTGTAGATGTTTGTTCCCTTATCCATCGCTTTTTTTGCACCTTCAAGTACTACAGCGGGTACTTCTAGATCACAGATCCCTTGTGCCATGTTGATGCCATTTTGTGCTTTACATGCAATAGACATAGAGCGTATGAGTGATTGTGAAAAATGTGCAGAACGATTTGAGAGTTTCATAGATAACCTTGATAAAAAATTATCAAAGTATACCATTATCTCTTTAGTTGCATTTCATCTATAAGCAGTTCAAGTAGATAGTTGAGATGTTTTTGTGAGAGTTCTTGTTTAAAGTCTAGTTGGCATGTATAGATTTTTTTTCCCTCTTTTTCTAAGGTAAGTTTGACAAAACCACGATAACTCTTCTGATTAGCAGTGGCTAAAGGGTTGTTACATTTTTTGGGATAATTGGCATATTGAGGGATCAATATATAATCGCTTGTTGTTGTGATTTTAAATTGTGCTTTTGCGAGTGCTATTTTACAAAAGTTATCTATTTTTGGGTCAAAAGCTTTCAGTTGTATTTGTGATATTTTCGTACCAAGCAACTTTTTTTGATAGACATGTGAAAATGTATTATACTGTTCACAGCCTGTAATAAACAGGCTAATGATCAGTAGTGAGATGAGTTTTAATTGCACTTTAGTGATTTTGCCCACTGCTCCATCGCCTCATGTGCTTTTTCATTTGGTGCTTCCATAAACTCTATGATATAACTGTTTTCAAGTTCACAGACACCGATTGATCTAGGTCTCACTGCTGCTACTTTTGTGGTAGGGATCTCTGTCCCAAAGCAGAAGATAATATTTTGAATATCTTTGATCTCTGGATTGATAGGGCCTTCAATGCTTTTTGTATGGGTATAGTGGTCAAATGTGGCAATGAAAACAGCCTTAGGATGTGCATCAATTTTGGTTTTGAAATAACTAAGAATTTCAGATACATTTTTTTGTGTTAGTTCATCTTTAGTAAGCTCTAAGGTCCAGACAGGATACTTCTCTTTAAAAGTAGATTGTTTCATAACTTTTTCCT
>JAHZKW010000104.1 GCA_022600175.1 Campylobacterota bacterium | reverse complement strand
CTGAAGTAGGATCAAGTGTCCATAGCGTCTTCACAAAACAGTTGATCTGAATGTGCCTATAATTAGACATCCTATATTCAGAATTTAAAAGGTCTTTCTCTTTGCCCACAATATAATTTAATGGTGGTTGTACATACGCAGAGTTATCAATCACACAATCAATTTTATGGGGTGCCAATTTTGCAATAAGGTAAGCAAGATATCCACCATGACTACTCCCCATCAAGGTCACACCACAATTTGTATCAAAATTTAATGACATACTCTCAATCTCTTTAAGGACATTTAAGTGATCAAGTGCTTGCATAACTCCAAAGTTTTGATACTCATCATGTTGTGGTGCCAAAGTCATGGTTACGATATGTTTTAACGCTTCAGAAATCGCACCCATTTGAACTTGTTCATCAAGTTTATCGTCTAAATCAGATAAAGCATCAAAATAGCTATTATCCTGATAGGCAATGTTATATCGATCTAGATGATTATGCAATAGTTTTTTGTCAGATGCATCAAGTGTTAATTTCGCACCGTTTTCTACGCGCGAATAAAAACAGTGATAGTAAACATTAACAGCAATTACTGAAAATTTTTCAGCAATATATTCACGTAGATTATCACTATACGATAAATTACTATCATCTCCAAATCCAGGAATAATAAACACTATCCCTTTTAATTTACCTTCTGAAGGATAGCTATATTTATACTCTACGTTATCTCTTCTTGGGATGTCAAGTTCAAAATCATGACAAGATTGAACACTTTTTTTTTCAGTTATTAGTGCAGTGTTAGCAGTCAGTAAGCCCATATAATTTCCACGTGATTAATTTAATATACTTAATTAAAAGCAAAAATTATTCCATAATTGAGAAAGTGCTCTTTTTAGAGTCGTACAGGAAGGTTGGCTTTTTGTAGTACTTCTTTGATATTATCAGGTGTATATTGCGTAAAATGAAAAATTGATGCTGCAGCAATCGCGTCTGCTCCAGCCCTAATTGCATCTACTGCATGTAGAGGATTCCCTGCTCCACCATTGGCAATAATAGGTATGTTAACCTCTTTAGCGACAAGTGCGATGAGATCAACATCATAACCACACTCTCTACCATCATGATCAACACTCGTCAGTAAGATCTCCCCTGCCCCAAGTCTCTCACATGTATGCATCCATAAGCGTAAATCTAAATCATGCACAACGCCGAGATTTTTATTGTAGATTTTATAGCACTGCTCCTCTTTAATCACATCAATACTTATCACAATACATTGAGATCCATATTTCACACTTGCCTCTTTGATAAAATCTGGCTTTTTCAAAGCGATAGTATTGAGTGAGACTTTGTCTGCACCAATCTCTAAAAGTTTATTGATATCTTCAAGGGATCTAATTCCTCCACCAAGGGTTAGTGGCATAAAGCACTCTTGGGCGATATCACTCAATGTCTTATAATTGATACTTTTCTCCAAGTTACTCGCATCAATATCTAGTACAATTAACTCATCAACATTGCGTCTATTATATATTTTTGATGTGACTTTAGGGTGCCCAATAGTTCTAAACTCTTCAAACCCAACACTCTTTGTCAACTGCCAATCTTTTAACAAAACACACGGGATAACTCTATGTTTTAACATCTATAGGTTTCCAAAGTTTTTCAAGAGTGCTAAACCATGTTTTTGGCTTTTTTCAGGATGAAACTGTACTCCAAAGATATTGTCACTTTCAACTGAACTGGTAAAATCATAACCATAATTTACCATCGTACTTTTCTCTTTTGTCTTACTATCAAAGTGATAAGAGTGGACAAAATAGAAATCACTATCATCAGGTATCGTGTGAAAGAGTGGGGAGTTAGCATGGAGTATTTTGATACTATTCCAACCTACATGAGGGACTTTAAGATCAATATCAAACTTATGACATACCGTATCGATAAACCCAAACCCCTCTTTCTCTTTTGTTTCTTGACTGCTTTTTGCTAAAAGCTGCATCCCTAAACAGATGCCAAGTATCGGCTTTTTACGATTAATGACCTCATCTTTGATAGTTTCAAAAAGATTTAACTCATGCAAAGCATCTACAGCATCACCAAATGCCCCCACACCTGGAATTAAAATCTTATCACCCTCTTTGACCATTTGAGGTGCATTGGTAATCACACTTTTGATACCTAAAAAATCATACGCCTTTTTGACTGACGTTGCATTTCCCATCCCATAGTCAATAATCGTAATCATCAATTTAGCTTAAAAGATATTCATCATTTTTGATGAGTGAACCATCAATATCTTTTAAAAACTCTCCTTGTTCATTTTGACGAAATATCTTTCTATTGGTAAAAGTATCTATCGTCTCATCAAACTCTTCTTGACTCATCCCCGTATAATCACAAAACTCACGTACCGCTTCATGTGGATAGCGTCCATCATATCTATTGGCAAGTCTCACAGCCTCCTCACGTGGGATATCACCATTTCTCACATCTAAACATGCATGATCAGTCGCACGGCCAAACCCATACTTAACATATTTGAGATAGTCATGTATGGTCATAGAGTGACAATCTAAAATTTTCAAAATTAGTATACGTAGTCTCGATATGTCTTGAGGCAACCTTAAAACCATTGGCGATGGACACATCTGTTTGACGACGCGTATCCCATGGAAAATAGTATCCTAAAAATATACCTGTCACTCCTACCTTTTCAATCTCTTCATCAGAAGGATAGCTATAAAGGTAGAGATCCTTTTTACTAATACCATCAACTCCTATCATATCTTCTACACGATACCCTAACAATCCACCAAACTCTTCAAGCCATCTTCGGTTAAGGTATTTATTTTCTTGTGATGCTGCTGGTCCACCATACTCAAACTGTGAATTTTCACCCCATAAAAGTAGCGGAATATTAAACTTCACTGCAAAATGAGCAGGTACCGTAAATATACCTAAGTGATCTGGCCACTCATTGTCACCTAAAATCTTAAAGCCCTCAATCACCATGCTTTTATAGACCTTTGGGTCTTTTTTCACTAAAATCAGATCAACACCCAAATCTTGTAAATTATCAAGGTTTTGTTTTCCTAGCGCTGTGGGAATTGTCGGTTCAAAACAGACACAAAGAGGTTTAAGACCCATCTCAAGTGCTTTAACTGTTTGATAAGTAGAATCCTTTCCTCCACTCACAGGTATCAAAACATCATAGCCATCATTTTTTTTATTGGCTTTGACAATCTCTAAAAACTCTTTCTCTCTTTGTGCCCAATCTATATTTTCTGCTTTTCTTTCATGTGCTCTACAGGCATTACAAACACCTTGTGCATCAAATGTCAACTCAGGCTTCGTATCTGGCATGACACATTTTGTACAATATCTCATCTCTTTTCCTCATGTGGCAATGCCAATAACGGCACCCCTTTTCTATAATCTTTATCGGCTTTTTTACCTAATACTTTATCAATATACTTTGGTGCTAACCCATAACCAGGCCTGACCACTCGGACATTTTCCTCTGTGAAGAGCTCACCTTTTTTAATATCTTTAGCAATAAAAAGACTTCGTGAAAACTCACGAGACTTTAACTTTTTAGCGTTCATCTCATAAGAGATTTTCCCTAACAATTTCTCTGTATCTCTTACGGCTTGAACCATCTCTTTGAACTCACCAATATCAAGTGAAAAAGCACTATCCACACCACCCATAGACTTATCCAAAATAAAATGTTTCTCTATCACTTTCGCCCCAAGTGCAACTGCTGCCACTGGTGCAGTTATGCCTAAAGTATGATCTGAAAACCCAGCAATAACCCCAAAAGTCTCTGCCAAATTTGGAATCGTCAATAGATTTGCCTCCTCTAACGGGGCAGGATATGCTGAAGTACATTTAAGTAAGACAATTTGATCATTCCCTACATCTTTACAGCACTGTACTGCTGCTTCTATATCTGCAAGTGATGCAATACCTGTAGAGATAATCACAGGCTTTTGTTTTGAAGCAACATACTTGATAAGTGGAAGATCAGTGATCTCAAATGACGCTATCTTGTAAGCTGGAACATCCATCTTCTCTAAAAAATCAACTGAACTCTTATCAAAGGGGGATGAAAAAAGTGTAATACCAATCTCATCAGCATATGCTTTGAGTTTTGGTTGCCACTCCCAAGGGGTATAAGCCTCTTTATAAAGTGCATAGAGGTTTTTTCCATCCCAAATAGTTCCTTGATCAATGGTGAAGTACTCGTTATGAACATCTAAAGTCATCGTATCTGCAGTATAGGTTTGTAACTTCACCGCATCTGCACCTGCCTCTTTTGCAGCTTTTAGCATCTCTTTTGCAGTATCATAGTCTTGATTATGATTTGCAGAGACCTCAGCGATAATATAGGTAGGAGCATCACTGCCAATTTTTCTATCTTCTATTTTCATACAAAACCCTTAGATTATAAATATTTTATCATTTATTTAATTTTTAACCTATATAATGAAATATCTTTACACTTTCTTGCTTCTTGAAACCCAACAGATAAAAAGAGTCGTTTTGAAGTTTCATTGCTATGTTTAATATATGCGATCAATATCCTCTCCCTCACACGATATAACAATGCACGTAACATACGTTTTGCCATCCCCAGCCCTCTATAAGCATCTAAAACAGTAATACTCACAACATAAAATATCCCATGTTTATCAATTCTTATGACCCCAATCTTTTGCTTATCTTCTTCATAAATATAGATCTCACTCTCTTTCTCTTTAATCGCATTTAACTTATGGCCAAACCATTCCGTATGCTCCTCATAACTAATCTCTTTTTGATTTAAAGAGTTTTGTCGTGCACGCTTATCGTTTGCTAAGAGATATAAAAAATCGATATCCTCTTTATTTACTTGGCGTAAATTAATAAAATCTGATATATTTTTAGTAGCAATTTGATAGGTATGATGAGATAACCCTCTATAGACTTTGGGGGTCATAATATGATAGAGAGCCTCTTGGATCATCTTGAGAGATAAGTTTTCAGCTTTGCCAAGATTGATGGCAAGATTTTTTTCAGATAATGCCTTTACGATCAAAGATTGATTTTCAGCACTCTGAATGGTAATCATCGGAAGATGCATAAAAAGCCCCTCTATCGTACTAGAGCCTGCTGCAATAATGCCAATATCTGCTTGCGCCATTAACGCTGCCATACTGTTTGTATTAACAATAAGCTCGATATTCTGTATATGTGCAAATTCTCTTTGAAGCCTTGCAACATGAGGGTTTGATGCGCCTAAAACTACTTGAATCTTTATATTTTCAAGATCTTTGATTGCATCAATCACAAATGCTGAGATATTTTTCACATCACTCCCTCCTAAAGAGAGAAGGACGGTTATCTCTTTTTTTAGTACTTTTGGGTGTTTGTGACATTGGTGAAACTCATCACGAAGAAGCGCAAAATCAAGACCACAAAAGAGTGTGCAAAAATCAGGTACCAACTTGGTATACGCACTTCTCTTGGCATATATATTTTGGTTTAAGAGATAATCACAATAATGCTTTTCATAAGTATCATCAAAGCTTAAAATTTTGACGCCACTCCTCTGTCTAACATCATACTCATAAGTTGCATCAATGGCATAATGATCTATGATCAACAGATCAATGGCTAACTTCTTAATATGTTCTAATAACTCATCTTTACAATTAGATTGTAGATTGATAATCTGATATCCATCATCAACAATTTTTTGATTTATATTACCTGCCAAATTTTGTGTGGCAAAAATAACCTGAGCATTTTCAAACTGTTTTGCTAAAACTAAATCCCGCATCACATGACCTGTACCAATATTTGATGATGCATCTGCACGGATGAGAATATTCATAACTTTTTTTGTTCTATCTCTTTATTGATCTCATAAATGAAAGGATTCGCATGTAGGACCTTGATCAATGCATCATAATCAAAATCTATCTTACAATTAAACTTTTCATAGAGTGTTTTTATAGCCGTATAGTCTGCCTCTTCATCTAAGGTCAAACGATATTTTGAATTGTCTTGAGGATCTTGATAGCTTCCAAGATTAAAATGTTCTCTATGTGTGGTATGGATATAGGTAGTTACATGCTCTTTCTCTTGTATTGACGTTGCACCATCATATGCCTCTTTTAGCACTCTAAAACTAAAAACTTCAGTATCAAGACCTCTTGGAAATGTTCTATGCATTGTATTGGAAACATAATCATACTCTCCATCATAAAAAAGAGCGATTGTCTTCTCTACCACCGCTTTATCAATTAAAGGGCAATCTGACGTAAGCCTTACGATAGTGTCTACTTCATCCACACCTTGTATCATCGCAGCTTCATAGTAGCGGCTCAAGACATTCTCAGTATCACCTCTGTAATACTTCACGCCCAGTTTTTGACACAGTGTAACAATCTCTGCTTCTGAACCATCATTTGTCGTTGCAATAATAATATTCTCTTTTAAATCACCAAGCCTCTCAATCATCACTTCCAAGACTGTTTTGCCACACAGAGGCAATAATACTTTTTTAGGAAGTCTCGTTGAGGTCATTCTCGCTTGAATGATAATCAAGAGATTAAGCATTCACTAACCTCAAAAGTGTCTCAACCACAAAATCCTGTTCCTCTCTTTTTAAAAGCGGAAATAGTGGTAAAGAGATCGCCTCTTCATAATATCGATCCATCTGAGGTGTATCTTCGTAACCATATCCCAACTCCAGATAGTAAGGCTGTTTATTGATAGGAATATAATGAAGCTGTACACCAATCCCCTCTTCAATTAATGCTTCAAATAACACTTTTTTAGAAATTTGCAACTTTGTAAAATCTACTCTTACTACAAATAGATGCTAGGCTGAGCCTTCATCAAATGCATAAAGTGGCTTTACAGGAGTCTCTTCTAAAAGTCTATGATAACGCTTTACAATTGCTCTTCTTTTTTCTAAAAACTTGTCAAGTCGTGAAAGCTGGGAAATACCAAGTGCTGCTTGAATATCTGTTAAACGATAATTAAATCCTAATGTATGCATCTCATAATACCACGGTGCAACATCTGATTTTCGAACCATTCCATGATTTCTAAGCACAAGTAATTTTTCATAGAGCTCTTTTGAATTAGTCGTAATAGCTCCCCCCTCTCCTGTTGTCATATTTTTAACAGGATGAAATGAAAAAATAGCACAATCACTAAAAGCACAACTACCTGCTTTGACCCCCAAATTCTCAGCACCAATAGAGTGCGCACAATCTTCCAATATCATAACCTTATATCTATTTTTCAATGCTTTAAGGTGTGTTTGATCCAATAAGTTTCCTGAAAAGTGTACGCCGTAAATTGCTTTTATTGTAGGATCCTTTTGTAGATACTGTTCACAAAGATCAAGGTCAATATTGCCATCTTCACAGATATCAACAAAAATAGGTTTCGCTTTGACATAGAGAATTGCATTTGAAGTTGCTAAAAAAGAGTTAGGCGTTGTTAATACTTTATCACCCTCCTCCAACAGGGCTAAAGAGGCTAAGTGTAGTGCCGCAGTACCATTGGAAACAGCAACAGCGTAGTTTGCGCCAGTATAACGGGATAAAGCTTCTTCAAACTTCATTACTTGTGGTCCAGTAGTGATCAAAGGACCATTCAAAATTTCAACTACTTTGTCAATATCAGATTGATTGATCGTTTGTTTACCATAAGGAATAGAAAACTTCTCTTGTACAGATATCGCCATATAATCTCCAATAATTTCTCTTAATTAAATAGTTTTAAGCAAAAAGTATACCAATGGCTAGTATACTTATAGATATGCCAAGAATAAACAACACCAAATTCTACACTACAGCACTCAAAAAGTATGGTTCAACTGCACAAGGATTAAATTGGCATGATGCATACTCTCAAACTAAACGTTTTGAAGTCATTTATGATCTTATCAAAGCAGATCTTACCCACAGATCAGTCATCGATGCGGGGTGTGGATTTGGAGATTTTTATCTCTATCTACAAAAGAGACACTGCCAAGTAACTTATAAGGGCTATGACATCGTTGATGAAGTTGTTGAAATAGCACAACAACGCACTTCACAAGATATAAAACATAGAGATATTTTGACTGATCCTTTAGAAGTTGCAGATATTTATATTGCCAGTGGGTCGATGAATATTTTGAATAGATTTGAGACCTATCTTTTTATAGAACGCTGTTTTGCACATAGTAATATTGGGTTTGTCTTTAACCTGCCTTATGGCAAAAATGAGAGTGCTCATTTTAACTATTTTCTGCCCCAAGAGATTAACCATTTTGCACAAAAGTTTCCATGTGAAATAAGCCTTGTCACAGGGTACTTACCCCATGATTTTACACTGTTTTTAAAACGAATTTAGCTAAAATCGCCTCAATTTATGACTTAGGAACAAATTTTGGGACAAACTATTACAGAAAAAATATTTAGCGAACATGTCGGACGCAAAGTCAAAGCGGGTGAAATTATCCGTTGTGATATCGATATGGTTATTGGAAATGACATCACAACACCAATCTCAATACGTGCGTTTGAAGAGAGTGGCGCGACTAAGCTAGCCAAACCTGATAACTTCTCAATCGTTATGGATCACTTTATCCCTGCCAAAGATATCGCAAGCGCAAATCAAGCAAAAATCAGCCGTGAATTTGCTTATAAACATGATCTCAAGCACTTTTATGATGAAAAAGATATGGGTATTGAACACGCCCTTCTTCCAGAAAAGGGATTAGTCGTTCCAGGTGATGTCATCATCGGTGCAGATTCACATACTTGTACACATGGAGCACTAGGGGCATTTTCTACGGGTATGGGTTCAACTGACCTTGCCTTTGCGATGATCACAGGTGGTAACTGGTTTCGTGTACCAGAATCTATCAAAGTAATCTTTACAGGGAAGCCTGGTAAACATGTCTATGGAAAAGATCTTATCCTTGAGATTATCAGACAAATTGGTGTAGATGGTGCACTTTACCAAACACTCGAATTCACAGGAGATACAATCCAATACCTTAATATGGATGATCGTTTCAGTCTTTGTAATATGGCAATTGAAGCTGGTGCAAAAAGTGGTATTGTTGCTGTAGATGAAACAACTAAAGCATTTTTAGCAGATAAAAATCTGAGAGATGAACCAAAATATCACTATTCAGATGAAGATGCACACTATGTCAAAACTATTGAAATTGATGTGAGTAAATTAGATCCTGTTATCGCTTATCCTCACTTACCATCAAATGGTAAATCTATTAAACAAGCAGTAGAAGATGACCTGGCTGTGGATCAAGTATTTATAGGAAGTTGTACCAATGGTCGTTTAGGAGACCTTAGAATGGCTGCTGAAATTGTCAAAGGAAAACGTGTACATAAAAAAACACGTATGATCGTCACCCCTGCTACACAAAAGATCCTCAAACAAGCAGAGAAAGAGGGACTTATTGACATCCTTATCGATGCAGGAGCGGTAGTTAGTAACCCAACTTGTGGTGCCTGTCTTGGAGGGTATATGGGAATTCTTGGTGATAATGAGCGATGTATCTCCACCACAAATAGAAACTTTGTAGGTCGTATGGGTGCAAGAACTTCAGAGATTTACCTAGCAAACTCAGCAGTTGCAGCAGCGAGTGCAATTGCTGGCAAAATTGTAGATCCTCGAGATATCTAGTTGCACGAAATCCCTTGCATTATTTTTGCCGGTGGTAAAAGCCGGCGAATGGGCAGAGACAAAGCACTTCTCCCTTTTGGTGAGTTTGACACGTTAACCCAATACCAACAAGCAAAATTTGCACCCTACTTTCGTCAAGTCTACATTAGCTGTAAAAGCCATAGCAAATTTGATTTTGACGCTAACTTTATCGAAGATCTCACTGACTATGAAGATTCAGCACCGCATGTAGGGTTAATCTCAGCTTTTGAGCAACTACAATCTGATGCGATATTTGTCCTTAGTGTTGATACCCCATTTTTTAAGATTGAACATTTTGAAAAAATTTATGCACAGTTTCAAGATCATGATGCGATCATTGCACAAAGTCCAAGTGGAGCACAACCCCTTTGTGCTATCTATAGCAGATCTGTTCTCCCTCATCTCAAGAACTTAACAGAGACAAAAAAATATCGTTTTGCTCATCTCTTTGAAAAAATCAATATCCATACTGTTTTATTTGAAGATGAGAGCATTTTCACAAACTTAAACTTTCCAGAAGATTACGAAAAAGCACTTATTTAATCTTTTTTGATAAAATATTCAAATTAACTACATATATATGGAGAGTTCATGAGTGAAAAATTAGTACAGATCAAACAAGAGGTACAAAAAGTCATAGTGGGTCAAGAAGCGATGATTGATTCTCTTTTGATTGGTCTTCTTTGTGAAGGGCACATACTACTTGAAGGTGTTCCAGGACTTGCCAAAACCACTACAGTCAATACCTTAGCAAAGACACTTGGCTTAGAGTTCAAACGGGTGCAGTTTACACCTGACCTACTCCCAAGCGATATTATTGGAACCGAAATTTATGACCCTAAGAACAATGAATTTCGTGTTAAACATGGACCAATTTTCACCAATCTTCTTTTAGCAGATGAGATCAACCGTGCACCGGCCAAGGTACAATCAGCACTTCTTGAAGCGATGCAGGAGCGTCAAGTGACTATTGCCGATGAAACATTTAAGATTCAAAGACCATTTCTCACCCTTGCGACACAAAATCCAATTGAACAAGAGGGAGCTTATTCACTTCCAGAAGCACAACTTGATCGTTTTATGCTTAAAATTGTTGTCGGCTACAATACCAAAGAGGAAGAGTTAGAAATTGTCACTAGAATTGCAGAAGGTAAACTTGATGAGGTACACAATGTAGCAAGTCAAGAAGATCTTGAAGTCCTCAAAGAAGAGGTAAAAAGTATCCATATTGATGAAGAATTAAAAAAATATATCGTCAATCTTATATTTGCAACACGAGAACCTGAAAATTATGGTCTTTCAAAATATAAAGAGTATATCCAGTATGGTGCAAGTCCTAGAGCTTCAATCAACCTTTTTAATGCTTCTAAAGCATATGCATATCTAAGAGGAAAAGATCATGTCACACCTGTTGATATTGCTGCTATGAGTAAGGATGTACTACGCCATAGAGTTATCATGAGCTATGAGGCTGAAGCAGAAGGTGTCAGCAGTGACCAAATCATTGAAAAAGTTTTAGAGGCGGTGGATATTCCGTAAGATGAGTAAACTTAAAAAAATTCTCATTAAGACTAAACGCCAAATTTTTAGTGAAATTGCTGGAAATAACCCCTCCATTTTTGAAGGTGAGGGTTTTGACTTTATGGAGCTCCGTGAATACACTTACGGCGATGATGTACGTAAAATTGATTGGAATGTCACGGCACGTATGCAAAAACCCTTTATCAAACTTTTTAAAGAAGAACGTGAACTTAATATTGTCATCATCTCACTTTTAGGTGGCAGTGTACACTTTGGACAAAAACGGTTTAAACAAGAACTCATTGCTGAAACAGCAGCCCTTTTAGCATTTTCAGCAGTCAAAAACGGTGATGTTTTCTCCTCCTATATCTATACGGACAAAGTAGAAGCTTTCACAAAACCAACCAAAAATATACATGCTGTGAGTAGTACTGTTTCTGATATTCTAGAGTTTCAAGCACTGGGTAAAGCGCTTGATCTTAAAAACTTTTATAAAACAATGTTTGAACGTATCAAACGTAAATCAATTATTTTTGTATTAGGAGACTTTTTTGGAGATTTTGATTTTAAGTATTTGGCTAAAAAACATGAAGTGATTGCAGTCATGACACGTGATCAACTTGAAGAACACCCTGTTGCACTAGGCTCGATCAATCTGATTGATCCCTCAACACTACAAGGCGCACTGATGCAAATTGACCAAAAATCCATAGATAAATATATAAAAACCCTTCATGATAAAGATAGTCAACTCTTTAAACATTTCCGTAAAAATCGCGTTGCATTTACCAAGCTCTACACTGATGAAGATCCCTTTGTCAAAATGTCAAAACTATTTTTAAGAAGATAACGATGAATGAACAAAACCTTTCAGAAAACTTACGTGATATACGAGCACTTGAACCTATTGATGATATCAGTCTCTATCTTTTTATCATAGCTGTTACTTTCGTTGTACTTATCATCGGATCATTGCTCTATGCCCTTATCAAAGGTTTGAGAAAAAAAAGAGCAATAGATTTACGTAAGAAGGTCTTACAAAAGCTTAAAGAGGTTGAGTTTGATGACCCTAAAGATGCAGCCTATAAAGTGAGTAAATATGCTAGATTTTTAGCCCAAGATGAGCGTAGTCAAAAGATGTTAGAACAATTGCTTCCAAAACTAGAAAAGTATAAATATGCTAAAGATGTACCAGAGTTTGATGATGAAAGTATCAACTACTATCACCTATTTTTAAAGAGTGTAGATGAGTAACCTCACATTTGAATACCCTTATCTGTTTTTGATACTGATACTTTTTATCATCTGTGCAAAATGGTGCAAGCCTAAAAGTGAAGCAATTCTTTTTCCACATTTAGAAATTTTTCTTGAGAGTGTGGGTAATAGATCATTGATGATGCGTCTTTTAAAGTGGACTACTATCACCACTGCCCTCATCGCTTTAGCTTCACCAGTGGTTGAAGACAAAGTAGAGATCGAGAAAAAAGATGGATATGCTATCACTTTAGTTCTAGATGCCAGTGGCTCTATGCGTTATGGCTTTGAGAGTAGGTTTATAGGTCAAGGATTAGAGAGTAAATTTGATGTCTCTATCCAAATGGCACAAGAGTTTATTGAAAAAAGAGGTGATGATCAACTAGGGCTTGTTGTCTTTGGAAACTATGCCTATGTAGCTGCACCACTGACTTATGATAAAGAGATCCTCGGACAAATTATGGGAGGGTTACAGTCAGGCATTGCAGGCTCAAACTATACAGTAATCAATGATGCACTTTTTCAAAGTGCAAAACTGTTTAAAGAGTCTGATGCTAAAACAAAAATTGCCATTCTCTTAACAGATGGTGAGAGTCGCGGAGATAATGTCCCTTTTGATGTAGCTATGAGACTTACAGAACAGCATAATGTAAAAGTATATACCATTGGGATAGGAAGCCAAGGGGAGTTTAATGATGAGCATCTTAAACTCATTGCAGATAAAACCAATGGGAAATTTTTTAGTGCTTCAAATAAAAATACTCTCAAAAATGTTTATAACATGATTGATGAACTTGAAAAAAGTGAAATTGAGAGTGAAAAATATGTCAAAAAAAGTTACTATTTTGAATACCCACTTTTTTTAGCATTTATCGCTCTGCTCTTTTATACCTACTTGCTTAATAAAAGGAGTGTTGCATGATACTTTTAAAACCTGACTATCTACTCTTTATGCTCATCCCTGCACTGATTTTATTCTTTTTTATTCTCCTTCATAAAAATACAATCACAACTATTTTTGACCAAAAAATTTTAGAGAAACTCACCTTTGATAATGGTAGCTTAGGGCGTATGGGGAGAAACTTTATGCTTTTTACTGCACTTTTCTTAATAATCTTTGCCCTCTCCCGTCCTGTAGTAGAAAAAGGTGATGTAACAATCAAAAATAGATCAATAGATATCATGGTTGCCCTAGATATCTCAAAATCGATGCTTGCCTCTGATATCTATCCTAATCGTTTGGAGTTTGCAAAACAGAAACTTTATAAATTCATAGATAGTTTTGAGGAGGCAAATATCGGTGTGGTTGCTTTTAGTTCTGAGGGCTTTTTAGTCTCTCCAATGACTAGAGATAGCACAACGTTAAAATACCTAATCAAAAATCTTTCACTTGATAGCCTTAGTACCTCAGGTACAAACCTTATGATCCCTATCAATAAAGCGAAGTCCTTTCTCAAAGAGTCTAAACAAAAGATCATGATCATCGTCACAGATGGTGGTGATAGCACTACCTTTGAAAAAGAGATAGCAGCAGCAAAAGAGGAAGATATTCATATCTATATCTATGCTACAGCGACCAACCAAGGGGCACCTATACAAGAAGATGGGGCCTCTATCAAAGATAAAACAGGGAATATTGTGATCACAAAACTCAATAGTGCGATCAAAACATTAGCGATAGAGAGTGGTGGAGCCTATATCGTAGGAGGTCTAAGAGATCAGAGTATTCAAATTTTAGTTGAAGATATCAAAAAAAAGTTTGAACTACAAGAGAAAGAGAGTCGTGAAGTTAAAGAGTATCAAGAGCTTTTTTACTATCCTCTTGCACTTGCTCTTCTTTTTATACTGTTTGCTTTTAGCTCTTTACCTAAACGAAACAGTACAACAATACTGCTACTACTGTTTTTAATACCTCATGTGCATTTAAAAGCTGGTATTTTTGATTTTCAAACCATCCAAAAAGCAAATGAAGCGTATCAAAATCAAGCCTATAAAGAGGCTATTGAATCTTATACGGAAGTGGCTAAATCAAAACAAAATGCACAAAGCTTTTATGACCTTGCCAATGCACTTTATAAAGATAAACAGTATGAAAGTGCACTCAAACAGTACCAAAGTATCACCACAAAAGATCAAAACCTCGAATACAAAAAACGTTTTAATATCGGTAATAGTTATTTTCAAATGCAAAAATATGAAGAAGCACTCAAAGCTTATGAAGATGCAAAAAAAATTCAAAGTGAAGAAGATCTTACACATAATATAGAACTGACAAAAAAACAGATCAAAAAAGAGCAACAGAAACAACAAAACAAAGAGCAACAAAATCAAAAAAAAGATAAAGATAAAGAACAGCAACAAAATAATCAACAAAAGCCTGATAAAGAACAAAAAGAGAAGCAGCAAGACAAAGGTGATCAAAAAGAGTCCAAATCTGCTGATCAACAAGAAAAGAGTGAACAAGCTCAACAAGCACAAAAGAAGGAAGAGGAAAAAATAAGTGAAAAAGAGGCTAAAAAGTGGGAAGAACAACTCGAAAAAATGAAACCAAAAACAATGCCAATGCAGTTTCAAAGCAACAGTGTAGAGAGGAGCAAAAATGAAAACCCTTGGTAATATACTTTTAGCACTACTTATATGCAGTAGCACTCTATTTAGCTTAACAACCAAAGTTTCACCACAAATTGTCTATGAGGGAGATCAGGTCTCATTTGTCATCTCTGCTCAAGGAGATAATATCAAGTTTCCAAAGCTTCAGGAGATTGCAGGATATAAAATAGAGAATCAAGCAATTTCACGCAATATCACTAATATCAATGGAAAAATTACCAAAACACTCTCTAAAGAGTATCGTTTCACAGTCAAACGTGACTTTACGATTCCAGAGATAGAGGTCACTGTAGATGGGGAAAACCTCACAACCAATGCTATTGCCATCGAAGTGCGTAAAGAGCGAGTGGGTAACAACCCTTCATTTATTTTTGAACTAGGCAGTGATAAAAAAGAGGTATTTGTCGGGGAACCTGTCAATATACTCTTTACCTTTAAAAAACATTTAGATGTTGAACTTGCAGAGGCAAACTTCAACTCACCAACCTTTCATGATTTCTGGGCGAAACCTACAAAAAAGCAACCTGCTGTCATCGAGGGTGATTATATGGTCTATCGTATTCGCTATCTTCTTTTCCCACAAAAAAGTGGAAAAATAAAGATAGAATCGGGACGTATGGATGCAGGAATTATGCAGAAGCGTACACGTGATTTTTTCAGCTTTGAACGTATTAAATGGAAAAGTGTTTTTTCCAATGATCTCTTTATCAATGTTAAACCTTTACCAGCAGGGGTAGATATCTATGGTAACTTTACACTAACTGCTGATATTGACAAAACAGAAACAAAGGCTAATGAGCCTGTCAACCTTACACTAACCATTAAAGGTATTGGTAATATTGATGATATTGAGCCCTATGAACTAGATATCAAAGATGCAATTGTCTATGCTGATAAACCAGAAAAAAAGATCTATACCAATGATAAAGAGGAGCTAGGAGAATTTACCCAAAAATTTGCCATTGTCTCAGATCGAAACTTTACCATTCCTGCTCTTAATTTTAAATTTTTTGACTCTCAAGTAAAAGAGATTAAAACTTTAAAAAGTGATACTTATCACATCGCTGTTGAGGGGCAAATGATTAAAACGCAAACTGCTAAACTTGAGAAAAAAAGTGATACAAAAAATAGTGAAAAAGCAGTTGAGACCAAAGTCATTTATGATAAAATCTCACAAACTAAATTGATACTATTTACGTTGGCAGGATTTGTATTAGGTTTCTTGACAGCATTTGTCATTTTCACAAAACTAAAAAGAAAAACTAAACAAGATAGTAGTGAGCAACCTTTGGTAGAGAAGATTAAAAAAGCAAAAGATGATAAAGCACTCCTTGCAGTTTTACTTCCCTTTGCAAATAGATCACTAAAGATGCAAAATATCATCAATAGACTTGAAGCTAATGTCTATGGCGGTACAAAAAGTGTCATTGATAAAAAAGATTTGATCAAAAATCTAGAAAACTACTTGCATGTTAGAGACAACGAAGATGAGATATTACGCTAAAGGAACAACACATGGTTAAGCATATTGTATTTATCAAACTAGAAAATAACTCTGAAGAGAATAAAACAGAGGTCCAAGAGAGGCTCTTAACCATGAAAGATGCCATAGGTGTTTTACAAAAGATTGAGGTAGGACTCAACTTTGCAAATGAAGACCGAGCCTATGATATTGCACTCCTTACAGACTTTGATAGTAAAAAAGACCTTGGCATCTACGCAACACATCCATATCATATGGAGATCGTTTCTTACCTCAAAACGGTAGCACTTTCCTCAAAAGTAGTTGACTTTCAATATTAAAAATGATAATAAATTGACATTTAAATATTATTCTGCTATTTTTTGTCCCTTAGTTTAAGAATAAATGTGATAGAGGAATTATATGCGAATACTATCAATAGGTGTCGAAGAAGAATTATCAAGGTCAATTGCTGCAAACCTCAGGGTTATTGTAGATGAATCTTATGATATTGATGACAGTTCAAACTTTTTACGTTTTAGAAATTATGATCTGATTTTACTTGACTACGACCTTGAGTATAATAAAACAAAAAAATTTATAACAAAAATTTCAAAAGAGCTCAAAGTTCCTTTGATTATTTTATCAATCATCGATGATAAAGATACAGAGATCTCCTTCTTAAAAGCAGGGGCAGATGATTTTATTAAAGAACCATTTGAGACAGATGTTATTTCAGCACGTGTTGAAGCAAAGCTTAGACGCACGATTGACAACAGAATTAAAATTGGAAAACTGACAATAGATATTAGTGAGGAAAAAACCTCATACCGTGATAAAGAGATAGAGATTAAAGGTAAGCCGTTTGATATTTTGGTATATCTTGCAGAGCATAAAAATCAAGTTATCTCTAAAGATAGACTCTTAAATGCCATCTGGGAAGAACCAGAATTTATCACACCAAATGTTGTTGAAACATCTATCAATGCTATTCGACAAAAGCTTGATAAAAATCTTGGTATTAAATGTATCGAAACTATCCGTAGACGTGGATATAAGTTTTGTTATGTGGACAAAGACGCTTCATGAATGATGATAAATCCAAGGAGTTTCTTTACACTCTCCTTGGGGGAGCACTACTTTTAAAAGATCGTTTTTCAGATCAATTTGATGATATTTTAAAAAAAGGTGAAGCCTCCAAAGAAGATATCAAAACTACAGCAACTGAGACTATGACAAAAGCGGGTGAACAAAAAGAAGAGATCGAAAGCGAACTCAAAAATAAAATAAAAGCAATTGTTGATGAATTAGGTCTTGCAACAAAAGAGGATATTGAAGAGCTTAAAACACTTTTAAAAAATAAGTAGTAATCACTTTTAAACCTGCTTTACACTCTCTTATATACTATCGTGCTATCTTCTTAACTGCTTGATATGCGATATCTATCATTTTTTCTATCTGTATATCATTTATGATAAATGGTGGCATAAAATAGATCACATGTCCTAAAGGACGTAACAAAACACCATTTTGAAGTGCATATTGATAAACTTGCAATCCAATGCGCTCTTCACTTTGATAACCTTCTAACTCAATGGCAGCAATCATCCCTCTTTGTCTCACCTCTTTGACATTTGGAAGTTGCTTAAATGGTTCTAACATTTTGGCTATTTTTTTTATTTTTGCTTTATTCTTTTCTATAACATTGTCATTCTCAAAAATATCCAATGTAGCATTTGCAGCAGCACAAGCAAGTGCATTACCTGTATAACTATGAGAATCTAAAAACGATTTACCTTCACTATAATCACAATAAAATGCCTGATAGATATCATCTGTCGTCATCACACAAGAAAGCGGTAAATAACCTCCTGTAATCCCTTTAGAGAGGCATAAAAAATCAGGCGTAATCTCTGCTTGTTCACAAGCAAACAATGTCCCTGTTCGACCAAACCCTACAGCAATCTCATCAGCAATAAGAAAAACACCATATTGGTCACACAATGCTCTTAGTTTTGTGATATAAGTTGCATCATACATTGCCATACTTCCTGCACACTGAACTAAGGGCTCAATCACTACAGCACTGACACGACCATCATAACTTTTAAGTAACGCTTCCATAGAGAGAAGTGCTTCCTCTTCAGAGATTAAGGCAGGTGATTTTGCCTGCACTGTTTTGATGAGTATTTCATTATAAATCTCTTTATAGAGGGCTACATCACCTACAGCTAGTGCTCCCATAGTTTCACCATGATAACTATTTTCTAAAGAGATAAAAATATCACGTACTTCACCACTATTTTTATAATATTGAAAACTCATCTTCAAAGCAATTTCAATTGCACTTGAACCATTATCAGCAAAGAAAACTTTTTGTAGTTTCTGTGGTGTCAAAGAGACAAGTCTCTCTGCTAATCTGATAGCACTCTCATGAGAGAAACCTGCAAAGATTACATGTTCTAGTGTTTCAAGTTGTTCTTTAATTTTTGTATTGATATAGCCATTAGAATGTCCAAAGAGATTTACCCACCAGCTACTAATCGCATCTAAATACTCATTATTATCAAAGTCATATAAATAAGCATCTTTACCTGATTTTATCGGAATAAACGGGAGCGTCTCATAATCTTTCATTTGTGAACAAGGATGCCAGATATTGGCTAAATCCCGTTCCATCATAATTTTATTGGTTAGCATGTTTGATTTTTTAAAAGTGTTTCATCTAGCTGTAGTGCTTCATTGTCCATTGTACCTATACCACTCTTTAAAATATCCGTAGCAATCTCTTTGGCTTCATCAAGTGAGTGCATTGCACAAGTTCCACATTGATAGATATTTAACTCAGGAATATCTTCTTGCTGTGCAACATTGAGTACATCTTGCATCGCCTCTTTCCAAGCATTAGAGACTTTTTGTGCTTCTGGCTCTCCTAGAAGACTCATATAAAATCCTGTTCTACACCCCATAGGTGAAACATCAATAATCTCAACATCTTTACTATTTAAATGATCTCTAATAAATCCAGCAAAAAGATGTTCTAATGTATGTATCCCTTTCTCTCCCATGATGCCCTTATTAGGTGCATAAAACCGTAGATCAAATACAGTAATGATATCTCCACTTGGTGTTTTCATCGTTTTAGCAACTCTTGTTGCAGGTGCTTTCATCTTTGTATGATCAACCATAAAGCTATCTAACATTGGCATAATGAGTCCTTGTATACTTTTAAAAATATTATAGCAAAACTTGAGCCAAATCAATCTCTCTTTAGTCGCAACTGACTACAATATGTTTTTATCAAAAGGAGTTTAGTTATGGAAATCAACAATAAACAATATTGTAATGTATGTATGATTGAATCAAATAGTGACACTAAAACTGTCTATATTAAAGCAGTTTGCCTTGGTGAAGAGGTGCATATTTGTACTTCATGTATTCCACATGTTATTCATGGTAGTGGTGAAGTGGTTAAGACCAATAGCGAAGTTGAATCAAATATAAATAGTTAATTGTTACGGAGTCTATGTTTTTCATAGGTTCCAAGTACCCTAACATCTTCAGCAAAAAAAGCAAGTTCTTCAAGTGCTAAGCGAAGCGGTCTTGCTTCAATATGTCCATCAATATCAATATGAAATTGACTACCATCTAATGTAGTTGTCCCCATATAACTTTCAATCTTTAAAAGATTCACACCATTGGTAGCAAATCCGCCTAATGCTTTATAAAGAGAGGATGGTATATCACGTACTTGAAATATCAACGAAGTGATATAAGATTTATCTTTATTAAATGTAGGAATAAACTTCTTACGTGAGAGCACGAAAAAACGTGTGGTATTACCCTGTATATCTTCAAAGTGTTCTTGTAATACATCCAATCCATAAATCTCAGCTGCCAATTTTGAGGCTATTGCTGATCGAGATATATCACCAGACTCACTTAACTCTTTTGCAGAGCCTGCTGTATCAAGTTTTGCATCTGCTTTGAGTCCAAGTGATATGATATTATTGTGACATTGCGCTAGTGCTTGTGGATGTGATGCAACATATTTTAAATCATCTGTATGTGCGCCATTAACACCTATAAGACAGTGTACAACTGGTTCAAAGTGTTCACCAATTACGTGTAAAGCCATTTTAGGTATTAGCCTATAAATCTCTTCAACACGACCTGCAGTAGAGTTTTCTAAAGGAATCATAGCAATATCAACATCACCCTGTTCAACAAGCCACATGGCTTCTTGAAATGTATCACACGCAATGGGTGTTAAATGAGGATATGCATTTTTACATGCCTGTTCAGAATAGGCACCTTTAACGCCTTGATATGCTATAGAGTGATTTATCATATTATTGAGTACTTCAGAGGGGAAACCCCTCTGATATATTTATACTCTAGCCTCTTCTCTTCTTTGCAGATATTCCCATTGGGCATCTACATTTTTCTGCCACTCTTCAATGACATGCTCAAATTGAGGTTTAAATAGATGTTTAAATCTACCTTGTGCACCTAAATAGTCTCGTACAGTCACAATATTTTTTGGTCTATAAGTGATATTTAACTCTTTTCCATCGATAATCTCATACAGAGGAAATACTAATGAATCTGTTGCTAAATCTGAAACTGCTATTGTATCTTTTGGGTCAAATTTCCACTCAGTTGTGCATGCACTAATAGCATTAAGATAACTTGGTCCTTCAACAGCCAATGCAGTCTGCATTTTTTTCAGCATATCTTTCCACTTGTTTGGTGCCATTTGTGCAACATATGGCGCGCCATGTGCAGCCATAATACCAACAAGATCTTTTTTCATTTTCTTCTCACCATAACTAATACGTCCAGCTGGGCTTGTTGTCGTTGATGAACCAATAGGTGTTGCAGAACTTCTCTGCCCTCCTGTATTTGCATAAACTTCATTATCAAGACAAATATAGGTAAAATCATGACCTCTTTCAACAGCACCACTTAACCACTGAAAACCAATATCATAAGTTGAACCATCTCCACCAAATGCAACAAATTTCACTGGTGCATCAGGATCTTTGAGTGTCCCTTTTCTTTTTCTAGCTTTATGCATTGCTTCTGCACCTGCAATGGCAGTTGCTGCATTTTCAAAACCAATATGAATCCAAGAAGTATCCCATGATGTATATGGATATACTGCTGTAGAAACTTCTAAACAACCTGTATTAGAACTAATGACTAAGTTATCATCAGTACAGTTCATCAACTCTCTGACAATAATCGAATGTGCACAACCAGGGCATAGAAGGTGTGCACCTTCAAATCTATCATTTGCTGTTGATAACTCTTTTAAGTTTTTGATCTTTTTAATAGTACTCATATTTTCCCCTTTTCCTATTCAAAGTACTCAAGTTTTGGACCTCTTAAGCCCACAAACTGTTGGATTTTACCTGAGCGCGTACCTGTTTTTGCATTTGCTGCTAATTCTCTATAAATAACTTTTAATGCATCAACAGTAAGATCTCTACCACCTAAACCATAGACATAATTTGTAAGAACAGGTCTATTATCACTAGTATACATTGCTGAGCCTACTTCATTATATAGTGCACCAAGTGCGCCACCCGGGCTACTTCTATCCATACATGCAACTGCTTTTACATCTTTGAGTGCTTCTCTTACGTCATCAAATGGAAATGGTCTAAAACATCTAGGTGCAACAACACCTGCTTTGATGCCCTCTTCTTCTCTAATTTGTGCAGCAACAAGACGTGCAGTTTCAACAGTTGTACCAAGAGCAATCACTGCAACTTCTGCATCTTCCATCATGTAAGTTTCTACACGCTTATATTTTCTACCTGTTTTTGCTTCAAATTCTTCAAAAACTTTATCAATAACAGGACGTGAATCAAGGATTGCTTTATGCTGTTTAGCTTTATGCTCAAAGTGCCAATCTTCTTCTGTTTGTGCACCATAGGTTACGGGTTGTGAAAAATCTAACATCTCATTTACAGCTTTATATTCACCGATAAATGCATACGCATCATCATCCGTTAAAGGGTTAATATTTTGTGCAGTATGTGAAGTAATAAAACCATCTTGGTGTACCATCACAGGCAGTCGTACAGACTCATCTTCACCGATTTTAAATGCCATAAGTGTCAGATCATACGCTTCTTGTGCATTAAATGCATCCACTTGAATCCAGCCAGAATCTCGACCTAAATACATATCTGAGTGATCACCACGTACATTTAGTGGAGATGCTAAAGCTCTATTAACAACGGTCAGTACAATTGGTAATCTCATACCAGATGCTTGATAGAGTACCTCTACCATCAATGCATAACCTTGAGAGCTTGTTGCAGTAGCAACTCTACCACCAGACGCGGCTGCACCAACACAACCACTCATTGCAGCATGTTCACTCTCAACCATGATAAATTCACCATCTACGTAACCATCCGATAGAAATTTTGCATAACCTTCAACAATTGGTGTAGAGGGTGTAATTGGATACGCGGCTACAACATCAATTTGTGCTTGTCTTAATGCTTGTGCTGCTGCATGATTTCCATCCCAAACTTCTGTTTCTTGGATATCCCATTTTTCTGCCATTACTCTTTTCCTTCTTTATTTTCTTTTGCAGGCCATTCTGCTAATGCATCATCAATATCTTTTCTCTCTTCAAACATAAGAAGTGATTTTGGATTTGTAGGGCATACTTCAACACAAATTGCACATCCTTTACAGTGATCAAAATCGATACCAAGCATTTTCTTATCTCTTGAGATAATTGACGTATCTGGACAGAACATCCAACAGAATTGACAATCAATACAATAGTCTCGGTTAAATACAGGTTTGATTACTCTCCAGTCTGCAACACTTGCAGTAAAAGAGTTTGTTTCAGCATAATTTCTATCTTCTTGTTTTAAAAAAGCCGCATTTTCAACTTCGCCATTAAATGACTCTAATAAAACACCTTGGTTTACTTCATCCCATCCCAAAAGTTCTTCGCTTCCTAAAAATTTTGGATTTTCACTTTGCTTCATCACATGCCCCTTTATTAATTTACTTCGTGAAATGCACGATCGATTGCTTGCATATTTGCATTAATAATTCTTTCAGGAAATTTAGATAAAACTTTTTGCATTCTATCTTTGAAAAAGTCTAATTCAAACATACCTGAAACTTTTACAAATGCTCCAAGCATTGGTGTATTAGGGATTGCTCTACCAATCGTATCTAAAGAGATTTGAAAACAATCAAGTACAAATACCTTATCTTCTTTACCTTTTAACTCAGGAATCTCTTGAATCAACTCCTCTTTTGATAAATGTGTAGTGATGATATATTTTGTATCTTCTGTAGCATGTTCAGTGATATTATCACTGTATGCAAGTGCAGGATCAATGACAAACACATAATCAGGATGCATAAACTTTGCATGGTTGATGATTTGTGTATCATCAATACGATTATAGGCAGTCATTGACGCACCTCTTTTGGCAGAACCATATAGTGCAAATGCCTGTACTTGCTTACCGGTTGTCGATATAACATCTCCAAGACCTTTAGCGCCTGTTACAGCGCCTTGTCCAGCACGACTATGCCATCTAATTTCAACCATAAATACCCCTTGTAATTAAATTGTTACCGAATAGTGACATAATTCTAGATCAATGTGACTTAACTTAGGCTGTAGTTATAACTTTGTTTGTTTTTTTATATATTTGACAGCACTTTTGGTATCAACCATTACAATATCAGCACATCTTTGAAGCTGTTCTTTGGAGCCATACCCACAAGTTACTCCTATAGAAGAGATGTCTGCGTCTTTTGCACTCACTGCATCCAAACATGTATCACCAATCATCCAAATCGATTCTTTATGTTTTATGTTCATCTTATGAAGTGCTTTGATGATAGGTTCAGAGTGTGGTTTGGGGTGAGTCACATCTTCTCTTCCTATTAATACGTCAAAGTACTTCATCACTCCCATATGTTCTAGAAGTGCGATAGAGTAACTTCCCGTTTTAGTTGTCACTATACCCAACCTTGCAAATGTTGAAGCTTCGAGAATCGACTCTTTTGCACCAGGTAAAAAATAGGTCATCTGTTTGGATCGTTTACGATAGTGAAATTTATAACGATCAACAAAATCCCATACACGATCTTCTTCAACACCTAAGTGTAAAAACATATAATCTAAAGGGTGTCCAATCAACACTTTAATCTTTTCACGTGCAGGCGCGATAAAATCAAAATCGTTATAAGCGTCTTCAAAACAGAGTAATATCGCTTCTGTAGAGTCTAATAATGTCCCATCAAGGTCAAATAAAATAGTTGTCATGGCTTCACCCAATCAATGAAATTATGCATCACGCCAATAATGGACTGTGATACATTTTTAATATCTTTATTGACAACAGTAATGGTATTGCTTATATAGAGAAAAAGATAGGGGTTATCTTTAACAATCAAACGGTAAATCTCTTGATAAAGCACTGCCAACTTTTCTTTATCAACAGTTCTTGATGCCTGCGTTATCAGTGCATCAACTTTTTCATTCTTGTAACCGATAAAATTAAATCCGCCTTTTTTACTACCACTACTATGCCAAATACTGTAGGCATCAGGCATTAACGACAAAGACCATGCAAGTAATACAGCTTCAAACTTACGTGGCATTACTACAGTATTTAAAAATGCCTGCCACTCCATCGTTCTTAGTTTTACTTTAACTCCAACTTTTGCTAATTGATATTGAATAATTTGTGCTGCATTCACCCGTATAGGGTTATTTGAATTTGTGATAATTTCAAAAGAGAGTGGATTTTTTTCATCATATCCAGCCTCTTTCAATAAAGCTTTTGCCTTTTGTAGATTAGGATTAGGAGACTTTACACTTTCATCATACGCAAATGTACCAGGCATAAAAGGGCCATGACACACTTGGCCATGACCAAAAAAGAGAATATCGACTAACTCATTTCTATCTATGCCTAATGATAACGCTTCTCTGACACGTGGATCTTGAAACTTTTTATTTTTAAAATTAAATCCTAAATAGCTATATCCATTTGAGATCTTTTCAAAAAAATTAAAATTTCTTTTAAACGTCTCATCTAACTGTCTTTCATATTGTAGTGGCGTTAAAGTACCAATATCTAACTTTTGAGATTTTAACATTAAAAATTCCGTCGCAGGATCAGGAATAAAGTGATAAATAATGTTATCAATACTAGGTACACGTTCAAAATAAGTCTGATTTGCTACAAGTTTTACATCTTTTGAGACTTCAAATCCATTAATTGTATACTTTCCTGTTCCTATAGGTTTTTGATTAAATTTACTAGTCATGATCTCTTCTTCATTAAGCAACTTGTGTTTGGGAACAATATTTGTCATCCATGTTTCAAGTGCCTTGAAGTAAGGTTCTTTATAGGTAATTTCTAAAGTAAACTTATCTAATACTTTAACCTCTTTGACATAACGAAAAGTACTTGTATAGGGAGTATAAACTTTGGGAGAGTGAATCAGATCATAGGTAAATTTCACATCTTCAGCGGTAAAAGGAACACCATCACTCCAGCTGATATCTTCACGTAATGTAAAACGTAATGTTGTATCATTGATAAATTGATAACTTTTTGCCAACTCCATTTTAATTTGACCATCTTTATCATACGTGATCAGTGAGGAAAAAATCCAATTACCTATAACAGAGCTAGCACTATCTGTGGATATTAAAGGATTTAACTTACTTGGACTAGAGTTCATAGAAAGGTGTACCGTAGAGGAGATAAGCATTTGGGTAAAAAGTAAAAAAAATAATATTGGCTTCATTAGCAGATTATAATGAACAATATCTTAAAATAAGTAAGATCATAATAGGAGAAAATATGAAAAAAATAGTATTTTTAATACTTACACTAAACCTTTATTTGATAGCAGCGGATAAGGCCTCTTTTGGATTAAACATCAATAGTGATGATTTAGAGATTGAAGCACGTTCCTCTTTAGCTTTTACAACAAACGACCCTGTCTATAGAAACTTCTTTGTGGATGCAAATTTCATCAATGCAGATGATCCACTCATCGGCTTAGGTTTTTTTGTAGAAAACTCACCAGTTAATTATCAAAATATTGCTTTTGCGATTGGTCTTCGTACTATTTTTACAGATTATGAGGGTGATGACTTTACAGCAATTCCAATTTTTATTGGTGCAAAAGCGAGAATGTATCTTGGAGATCTTCCTAAAAGTCATTTAGGTGTAAAACTTGCTTATGCCCCTAGTCCACTTACATTTCAAGATGCAGATTCATATTTAGAGTATAGAGTAGAAGTTGATATGAGTATTATTGATAATGTTAATGTCTATCTAGGTTATAGAAACATAGATACTGATTACGATAACAAAAATATAAACTACAATGATGCTGTCTATGTCGGTTTTAAATTTGTGTTAAACTAAAAAGAGTTTAGATATGTTACTAAATGTAGCATGTCTCGCTTTTTTATCCCCTTTTATTCCACCTTTTTCAATGCGAAACTCACGATATTTTTCTTTAAGCGCATACCTTTCAAAATGCCCATACTATGGTCTTTAGACGCCATTGAAATATAGCCAAATTATAAAAAAATAGGACAAAAAAAATCTTAAATACTCTTAATTACTAAACGAAAAGTAAATAAAAAAGAGGCATTTCACAATTATTTGACAATTTTCAGCTTAGTTTCTATTTCAAGCCTATATAATTACCCTTATCATGTGATATTTGCGTGACATTTTTTAATTCATAAGGAGGTTTTAATGCAATCACACAATGCATTAGAGTACGACTATACAGTTGCCAAGATGTTTACAGTTGCAGCAATTGTATTGGGTATTGTAGGTATGACAATCGGTGTTTTACTAGCATTCCAGCTAGCATATCCCGAACTAAACTACCTATTAGGAGAGTATGGGACATTTAGTAGACTTAGACCGCTACATACTGATGCCGTGGCATTTGGTTTTACGCTCAGTGGTATTTGGGCTTCATGGTACTACTTTGGGCAAAGAATCCTAAAAGTTTCTATGGCTGAGTCACCATTTTTAATGTTCATCGGGAAACTTCATTTCTGGTTATACATTGTTGGTGTTGCTGCAGTTGTTGTAACACTTTTCATGGGTATTACTACATCAAAAGAGTATGCAGAGTTTGAATGGCCAATTGATATCGCTATTGTTGTAGTATGGGTTATCTTTGGTATTAGTTTATTTGGACTTATCGGTATTAGAAGAGAGAAATACCTTTATATCTCTATGTGGTATATGATCGCTTTCTATGTTGCTGTTGCAATGTTATACCTATTTAACAATATGGCAGTTCCTACTTACTTTGCTTCAGGTGGTGTTGGTGCATGGTATCACTCAGTATCAATGTATGCAGGTACAAATGATGCAATGGTACAATGGTGGTACGGACATAATGCAGTTGCATTTGTTTTCACAACTCCAATTATTGCAATGATCTATTACTTCCTTCCAAAAGAGTCAGGTCAACCTGTTTATTCATATAAACTTTCTCTTCTTGCTTTCTGGGGATTAATGTTCGTTTATCTATGGGCTGGTGGTCACCACCTTATCTACTCAACAGTTCCTGATTGGGTTCAAACAATGGGGTCAATTTTCTCAGTTGTACTTATTCTTCCTTCATGGGGTTCAGCTATTAATATGCTTCTGACAATGAAAGGTGAATGGGGTCAACTCCAAACTAATCCTTTGATTAAATTTATGGTTCTTGCTTCAACATTCTATATGTTCTCAACACTAGAAGGACCTATTCAAGCAATTAAATCAGTCAATGCACTTGCACACTTTACAGATTGGATTCCTGGTCACGTTCATGATGGTACACTTGGTTGGGTAGGATTCATGGTAATCGCAGCACTATTCCATATGACTCCAAGAATGGCAAAAAGAGAAATCTATAGCAAAAAATTGATGGAATCACAATTCTGGATTCAAACAACAGGTATCGTACTTTACTTCTCAAGTATGTGGATCGCAGGTATCACACAAGGTATGATGTGGAGAGCAACTGACCAATTTGGTAACCTTGCTTACTCTTTCATTGATACAGTAACTGTTCTTCACCCTTACTACACAATTAGAGGTGTTGGTGGATTACTATACCTAATCGGTGTATTTATGTGGGCATATAACATTTATATGACATTCAAAGCTGGTAGAGTACTTGAGAGAGAACCTCAAAATGCTACCCCTATGGCGTAAGGAGGATAAATTATGTTTCATTGGTTAGAAAAAAATCCATTCCTTTTTACAGTAATGGTATTCGTAACAGTAGCGTTTGCTGGAGTTATTACAGTACTTCCAGACTTTGCAAAATCAGCACAACCTGTAGTAGGTACAAAACCTTATACAGTATTAGAATTAGCTGGGCGTCATGTCTATATCAAAGATAGTTGTAATGCATGTCACTCTCAACTTATTCGTCCATTTAAATCAGAGACTGATAGATATGGTGCATATTCACTAAGTGGTGAGTATGCATATGATAGACCATTCCTTTGGGGTTCTAAAAGAACTGGTCCAGATCTTATGAGAGTTGGTAACTATAGAACAACTGACTGGCATGAGAATCACATGTGGGATCCAATTTCTGTTGTTCCAGGTTCAATTATGCCTGCTTACAAACACATGTTCTCAAATATGGCAGATGTAGATACTGCATATGCTGAGGCTGTGACAGTAAGAGATGTATTTAATACACCTTATGATCAAGAAGGTATGCCGCAATTAGGTTCACTTGCAGATTCTCAAGCAAAAGCGCTTGCAGATGCTCAAGTAATCGCAGCAGGTATGAAAAATCAAGATGTAAAAGATGCAGTAGCAAATGGACAAATTCCAGAGATTGTTGCACTTATTGCTTATCTTAATAGTTTAAAATAGTAGAGGTGGTTTGGAGATGGATTTAGATTTAGAAACAATAGAGACGATACAAGCATACGGCTATATTTTGGCTACTGGTTTTTGTACATTTATGTTATATGGTTATATATATCATCTATATAGCAGTGAGAAAAAAGGCACAAGAAACTATGAGAAATATGCAAATATTGCACTAGATGATGAATTGGATTCAACTCCTCTAGAGACAACCTCTCCTTGGGACAAAAAGAAAAATAAAGGAGAAAAAAAGCATGTTTGAAAACTTAAATGTGTCAACTGATACGGTCAATCAACTCTCGCTTCTTGGTGCGGCACTGATTGTACTTATCACAGTATTTGTTGTTGGTAAACTTGTACGTCAAATGAAAACAGATACCAGCAGTGGTGAATTGGCAGATGACAACTGGGATGGAATCGGTGAGTATAAAAACCCACTTCCACTAGGATGGGCTGTCAGCTTTTTTGGAACAATGGTTTGGGCTGTATGGTACTGGTTTGCTGGTTACCCACTCAATGCATTTTCACAAATTGGTCAATATAATGAAGAAGTCAGTACGTATAACTCAACATTTGAAAGCAAATGGGCAAACCCTGATCAAGAGACTCTAATGGGTATGGGTGAAGGTGTTTACCTTGTTCAATGTGCTCCTTGTCATGGTATTGCTGGTGATGGTATCGATGGTAAAGCTGCTGGTTTTGATACATGGGGAACTGCTGCTGGCGTTCTTGATGTTATCAATAACGGTTCTAAAGGTTTAGGCTACCCAATGGGTGAAATGCCTGCTGGTATGGCAAGTGGTGAAGATGCTAAAGTAATTGCTGAATACGTTGCAAATGGTATGCAAGGTGAACAACCTGCTTCTTTTGCTGCTTGTGCTAGCTGTCATGGTGCAGATGGTAAAGGTCTTGGTGGACAATCTCCAGATCTTACAACTTATGGTAAAACAGCATTTGTTACTGAAGTACTTAACCGTGGTAAAGATGGTATGATCGGTGTTATGCCTAAGTTTAATGATGGAAGACTTACAGATATTCAAAAAGAAGCTGTTGGTCACTATATTCTATCACTTAGAGAGAAGTAAGGAGATAATATGGCTGAAAATACTACAAGAAGAATGTGTTTCAATATTAATGGTCTTATGGGTGGTGTGATCGCAACACTTTTATTACTTGCAATTCTTGCGTTTTTAACAGTGCAAGCAATTGAAGTACAAAAAGCAAACGCTACCAATTTTTATGAAATTGAAAACCCAACAGCAATCAAAGCTCAAAGTGCAGATAACGCAGCACTTAGAGTTAATAAATAAGGAGAAGCAATGGCATTAGCAGATATGTTATTTTATGCAATTGGTTTAGGTATGGTTGCAATGGCAGCTATTACAGCATGGGTTGTCCTAACTCCAGGTCAATACCTTTATATAGGTTAATTTGTGAGATTAACAAATAAACTCAAAGCAGCTTTTAAAGCTGCTTTGTTATTCACAACACTTTTTTTCTTCAACAATTCACTATATGCTGAGTTCACTTATGAAGGTGATAGTCTTATCGGTGAAAAAGCATTGAAAAAATTAGATGAGATGGGAAATGAGCTCTATCAAAAGACAGGTGTTTCTACTGTTATTGTGGCTAAAAGCCATCTAACAAAAGAAGAGTTTTTAGAGGTTAAAAATAGGTATTTAAAAACGCTGAAAAATCCTTATGTATTATGGATATTTTCAAAAAGCTATATGGATAGAACCAATGTGGGAATTAATCAAATGTTTAGTTCAGCTGATGTAAAAGATAAATTTGATGAAGATTCTCTATTTAGTCCATGGGGTGGAACTTTTACAAAAGTCCTCACAGTCCACAAATCAAAATCAGATCCAACAGCTGCAGCTTTTTTAAATGGTTATGGAGATTTAACAGATATGATTGCAGAATCGTATGGTATAAAACTCGACTCTAGCATCGGGAATGAAACAAAAACTACTATTAATGTTGCGAGAATTTTATTTTATGTTGTCACACTCTTTTTCTTTATTTACTATATAAAGGTAAAATACTTCAACAAGGAGAAAAAGTGAGTAAGATTAATCCAAAAGTATGGCCTATAGGCATCACCCTCTCAATTATGACAGTAGCTGGAATGTGTGTTCATGCGGTTTATGTCGCAGAGGGTCTTCCTGTACATATGGATAATACCTATTTTGCGGATTATAGAGATGTTGATCTAAACGTCAATGAGATGATCATGAAGCAAAAAGAATTTGATGCAAAATATACTGTTGATATTGAGAAAAAAGACTTTATCATCGGTGAAAACAGTGTGACATTAAAAGTTACAGATAAAGAGAAAAATGGTGTAGATACTGCACAAGTAGATCTACTGATCACTAGACCACATACTTCATTTACAGATAAAAAATTAGAAGTAACATCAACTCAAAATGGAGTTTATACATTTGAGCCTTTTGAGATAAAAGATCTTGGACGCTGGCATATACAGTCAAAAATTGCTATCAATGATTTGGTCTCATACGGCAAACTAGAGGTCAATGCTACAAACTAAGAAGTTGGTTATCTACCCAACTTCAAGAGCCGTACGAAGCTATATACAATCTAAACTTTCTACTGATACACTACTTCCAAAAGTGATTACCATAGGTGAATTTGAAAAAAAAGCACTTATGGTTGAAAACCATACTTTTATTGATCAAGATACAAGAACTCTCCTTTTAAATGAAGCAGCTTCATTTTCGACATTCAAAGCACTACATATAGATAGAGAATTTTTCACCTTTTTAAAAAATGCAAAGTTTCTTTTTGGCTTTTTTGATGAACTTGCCATTGAACTTGTCAATATAGATACATTGCAAGAGTTTGATACTTATGCCTCTTTTGCTGAACATATTGAAATTCTGCAAACCTTACTAAAAGCGTATCAAATTCTCTTAGAAAAAAACAACTATATCGACAAAACCACTCTCCCCTCTCTCTATAAACTCAACCTTGCCTATTTACATACTTATGATGAGATTGCACTTCATCTTGAAGGTTATTTAAATAACTTTGAGTTTAAACTCTTTGAAGAAATCAGTGCCATCAAACCTGTAACTCTTTATATCAATACAAATAGTTTTAACCAAAAAATGATCACAAAACTTAAAGATATTGATATAACATTAGAGATAGGATATCAATATAAAATTGACTTGACACATAAAAAGATTCTATCTGAAGAAAAAACAACCTCTAACAAAGCAAACTTTATGACGTATGCATGTACCTCACAACTACAAGAAGTTGCTTTTGTAAAAAAGAAGATCTATGATTACATTCAACAAGGCATTGCTCCTGAAAGAATTGTCGTAGTATTACCCAATAACCAATTTGCATCTCTACTTGATCTATTTGATGAAGAGAATAATTTAAACTTTGCCATGGGTTTCTCTTACCAAAAAACAACACTGTATCAAAAAATTTTAGCACAATATGACTATTTTACTAAAAAAGATCATGAGAGTAGATACCGTTTAGAAAGATTTGGTTTAAATATTGAAAAAATAGAAACACAACAAAAACAGTGGAATCAGCCCCTAGATGATAAAACGCTCTATCAAGAGTTTGAATTTTTAGTAAACAGCAGTGATGCCAAAGAGGAAGAGTGCAAAATATACCTTGAAGAACTACATCTCTTTTCAAAACTTTTTGCTAATCTCAAACATCAACCTTTTCATAAACTCTTACACCTCTTTTTAAACAGGTTGTCAAGTCAATCTATCGATGATGTCCGTGGAGGGAAAGTCACCGTAATGGAGGTTTTAGAGACCAGAGGTGTCACTTTTGATGCTGTCATTATTGTTGATTTTAATGAAGGCATTGTACCCGCAACTAGTCAAAAAGATCTTTTTCTATCAAGTGAGCTTCGTTTTTTAGCAAAACTGCCAACGGTACTTGATCGTGAGAACTTACAAAAGTACTATTATCAGAGACTTTTTGATCAGGCAAATGAAGTAGCCATCTGTTATGTCAGCGATGAACAAAACCAACCTTCAAGATTCTTAGATGAATTAAATATCTCAAAAAAATCGTACTACATTGATAATTTAGAGTGTATACTCTTTACATCCCATCCTGAGATTGTACACTATCAACAAGAAGATTTGATTTTACCCTATGACTTTACACAGATTGAACTCTCAGCAACTTCTTTAAAATCTTTTCTTGATTGTAGACGAAAATACTATTTTCAATATATCAAAAGATTAGACGCTTGTGAGATTCCAAAAGATGATAACAGTGATCGTATTATAGGAGTACATCTCCATGATGCACTCAAACATGCCTATAGCCGAAAAAATGCTTATTTTGACAGTGCAGCATTACTATTTACGATTCAATCTCAACTTTATCAACATAGCGCAAATAAACCAATGCTACAATATCTTGTTGACCTTTGGATGCAAAAACTCAAACCCTTTGCCTTACATGAGATACAAAGAGCACAAGAAGGGTATATTGTCAAAGAGGTTGAGAAAAAATATACGCTTAAGATTGATAACTTTACACTCATTGGACAAATCGATAGAGTGGATCAAAAAAATAATTATATTGAGGTGATTGATTATAAAAGTGGTAAAATCCCTAAAGAGAGTAAAAAAGCACTCGAATCTTCAAGTAATTTTCAACTACAATTTTATCACTTACTTGCTAGTCAAACAGGTGAAGTACTACAAAGTTATTACTACGATTTAAATACTGGGCAATTAGTTGAAGACCCCTACTTTGATCTCAAACTAGATATGCTTTACAAAACACTTGATTCTTTAAAAGAGAGAGAGTACAACTTTACAATGACCCAAGATCTCAAAAAATGTACGTTTTGTCCCTATATCAAAATCTGCAATAGGCTTCTTTAATGGCATTTCACACTAATATGGCTTATGAAGCGAGTGCAGGTAGTGGAAAGACATTTGCACTTGTTATACGTTATATATCACTACTATACTTGGGTGCAAAGCCAAATACTATTCTTGCGCTTACTTTTACAAACAAAGCAGCAAATGAGATGGCTGAACGTATTAACAAAGTGCTTCGAGAATTAGATCAACCAAGTAGAGCCGTTGAACGAAGTGAAATCAGCCGAAATACTGGCTTATCCGAAGAAGTATTACTTGTACAAAAAGAGCGTATTTATCATACTTTTTTACAAAGTGATCTTAAGATTTCTACGATCGATAAATTTTTCTCACAAATCCTACGTAAATTTTCACTCAATCTAGCACTCATGCCTGATTTTCAAATAGAAGAGAATAGTGATGAAGTAAAATTGATAGAGCAGTTTTTGCAACAGACAAAAAAACATGATCGTTATATTGATCTTATTAAATTTGCTGCTATTGAGAGTAAAAAGCTTGGCAATATCTTTTCACTACTAGAAAATCTTTATGCCAAGGATGGTGAACTACAAAATATCACTATACCTCATGTCGATTACTATCATGAAAAAGAGATCATAAAACAGGTTAAAACATTAGAAGCACTTTTTTTAGAATGTGAACAACTCAGTCAAAGCGGAAAAAATGCCTTTAAGTTTGATAATATTGATGATCTGCTTAAAAAAACTTGGCTCCAAAAGCAAAGTTGTGCAGAGTATACTTACTTTAAAAAATGCTTTACTCCCCAAGCAGATATCTTACTATCTAAGATCAAATCAACCATCACTGACTATTTACAAAACAAAGATGCTTATTTAAAATCACGTTATTTAGAACTCTATCAAATCTACAAAGAGACCAAAAGAGCCTATAATACCAATACAAATAAATTAAGTTTTAACGATGTAAGTAACAATGTATTTGACCTCTTAAGAAATAATATACATAGTGATTTTCTCTACTTTAGGCTCGATGCAAAAATAGATCATATACTGATAGATGAATTCCAAGATACCAATGTGATACAATACAAAATCTTAGAACCTATCCTTGATGAAATCAGTGCAGGTATTGGTACAAAGGCCTTTAAAACACTCTTTTATGTTGGAGATATTAAACAGTCTATCTATCGTTTTAGAGGTGGTGCAAAAGAGCTCTTTCACCACACGGCATCAGCTTATGGTATTCACTTAGAAGCACTCACAACCAATTATAGAAGTGATGCGAAAATTGTCTCATTTGTCAATGAAAGCTTTCGATCTTTAATTCCTGGTTATAAAGATCAACAGTTTAAAGGTGATCCAACGCTTGGTTATGTTCAAGTTTCAGTGACTGAATCGTTAATTAATGAGATCGTCATCTCTGTACAGATGCTTACACAACAAGGTGTACAGGCAGATAATATTGCAATACTCACCTATGCAAATAGTGATGCTTTTATTATTGAAGAAGCACTGTTGCAAAAAGACCCTACACTAAAAATCACAACACAAACAACTGCTAAATTGATCAATGCATCCATGGTCTCAGCTATCATTGAACTGTTAAAATATCTTTACTTTCAAGATCCACTCTATAAAGTAAACTTTTTAACTAAAATCGGTCTCTCATGGGATTATGACCTTAAGCTTGAAGGGTTTAGTAAACATCAAGATTTAACAAAACTTGTAAAGCGTATCATTGAGAACTTTAAACTCTATTCTCATGATGACTCACTTCTCAAATTTCTTGAAGTTATCTCTCACTATAAAGATATTGAATCCTTTTTATTTGAATCTGAAGAGCTCACTATTGATTCCCCTTCAAAACAAGAACGTGGTATAAAAATCTTAACGATCCACAAGTCAAAAGGATTAGAGTTTGATCATGTCATTATCGCTGATCGCTTTAAAAGAAAAAGTATTGATAGATCTTCTTTTATCTTCTCCTATAATAATAT
>JAHZKW010000103.1 GCA_022600175.1 Campylobacterota bacterium | reverse complement strand
CTAATCCATATAAAAGACGTATCATGTCAGAAAACTCTTCACTATCAGCATAACAACTCTCTAGTAAAAAATATTCCCAAAACTCACTCAAAGCAACCTCATTTTTGATAATAAACTGTACTTTTCGGTAATACACTTCATTATCAATCACATTTTCAGCATCGACATTATAAGGTTGTGCATGTCTATTTTTAATAAGTCCCATATAATTAGTAAACCGTTTACTAAAAAGTTCACTATCAATAGGCTTTAAAATATAATCTTCTGCGCCTGCTGTAATAATACGGTTTTTATGTTCATTGTCACTCAATGCAGAACATGCAATAATCATCGTACCTTTATTTTGTCCTTGACGGATCAATGCAGTCGCTTCAATACCGTCCATAACAGGCATCATGATATCCATCAAAATCATATCAAACATCTCAGTTTCACACTTCTCGACAGCCTCTTTGCCATTTTCAGCAAAACTAATCGCTAACACATTATCTGGATGTTCTTCTTCCCAATCCTCTAAGATAAATTGAAGCGTTAATCTATTATTTTTATTATCATCAACAACTAATATCTTCTTCATGTACTACTCTCTCTTTCTGTGCGTCTGTCAATGCAAAACCAAATGTAAATTTGGTACCACCTAATTTCTTAGAATCTTCAAGCTTTAAATCAACACTCATGCCTTCACATAAAAGTTTGACAAAGTGTAGTCCAATCCCTGTGCCTTTTGATGCCCTTTTAATGCCATCATCATCCTCTTGTTCATAAAGATCAAAAATTTTCTCTTTATTTTCAATTCCTGGACCATTATCTTCAATTGTTAAAATAAGATTCTCACTTTGAATATCGGCAAATATTAAAACTTCTTTGTGACTATATTTAATAGCATTAGAGAGAATATTTGAGATAATTTGTGTTGTTCTAAATTGATCCATCACAAGCTCAAGGTCTAAATTCTCTTTTTTAAGATCAAGATGCACACCACCCTCTTCAATTAAAACAGCAAAACGGCTTAAAAGATCTTCAAAAATATCTTCTAAAGTAAACTTATCCTTTTTATACTCTAAGCGGTTTGATTTCAGACGTGAAAGATCTAAAATATTATTAATGGTTTGAAGCATATCATACCCATTACTTTTTATCACTTTCATCATCTCTATTAGCGAGTCTTTTTTAGGTGTATCAATTTTCTGAATTCTTTTTGATGCACTATTTGAAAAGTTAATAATCGCATTAAGAGGTGTTTTGAGTTCATGGGTAAAGACCACTAAAAAGTCATCTTTGGTCTTATTCATCGCCCGATAGTGCTCCTTCTCCATCTCCTTTTTCTCTTTTTCTTGCTCAATCACCATACGCCCAGCTTTAATAAACTGTGTCACATCTTGACGAATTGAGATAAATTCTGTAATCTCTCCATCACTCCCCACAATAGGGGAGATAACAGACTCTACCACATACTCTTCTCCATTTTTAGCACGATTTTTGATTCTACCACGCCAGAGCTTTTGTGAAAGGATCGTACCCCACATCTCTTTATAGACTTCATCTTTAGTCTCAGGGTGTTTAAGGATGCTATGATTTTGTCCAATCAACTCCTCTTTACTATATCCTGACACTTTGCAAAAGTTTTCATTCACATGTGTGATCTTACCAGTAGAATCTGCTTTTGAAACGAGAAAACTTCGATCAAGTGCTTCTTTATACTCATCTAATAGTTTAATCTGGTCTAATAGCATTCTTTGTGTTGTTTTATTATTGCAATATTGAAGCAATGCACGCATCAACATACTCTCATTAATAGGAATAGGAAAGATGCGATCAACACCTAACTCTACACTCCTATTAAAAAACTCAATCTTGGGTAGGGAATAAAGTGCAAAAATAGGTATTTCATCATCTATATCACGACACTTTTGAATAATCTCAAGGTCTCCTTTTTGATATTTACGAACATACTTGATAATCAAATCAATTGGAAACATTTTAAATTGACTATATGCATCTTCATCATTTATTGCAATATATACATTTTGATAAGCAGCCTCCAAGAGTCCTACTAAAAAATCTCGTTGATCACTATCATCACAAATCAATAAAATAGAAAAATCAGTATTTGCTAACATCAATACTCCTACTCACCTCTACACTTTACGCTACCGCTTCTGATACTTCACAAAAGCCCTCTAATGCCATGGCATAGGTTTTTGTTTTATCGCCATAGATAAACTCACAATCATAGGCGGTTTTAAATGCTAATAACTGCTGTACAATTGCTGTATGCATATCTTGACAACTTGTAAGATCAAATGAGAGCTGTTCTTTAGTCTTACTTTGTAAAAAAGCTCTCAACGCAAGCACTTCATCTTCAAAGACATTACCTTCAAAAAGTGCTTTATTCTCATTATATGTTATTGCTGACATCTTCTCTCCTTTACGCTACAACTGTCTCTAGTGCAGCGTTACTTCCTAAAGAATCGCTCACTTCCCATAAACTCACAGGATCAATAATCATCATGATCTGACCATTACCTAGAAGTGCAGTACCTCCTATCAATGAGTGATCTGAAAGTAATCCTTGCATTGGTTTTTGTACAACACTTAATTGTCCTAACAGATCATTGACTACAACAGCTACTTGGCTTCCTTGTACATCAAGTACGACCAATGCAATTGAGTCTGTATCTAAAGCATGCATATCCATCATCTCATCAATCACAACCAATGGAATAATTTCACCTCTAAGATAGATATAGTACTCATTATTGAGTATCGTAATACTCTCTTTAGAGATCTTTACGGTCTCACTCACACTATCCATTGGGAAACCATAATGCATATCATTCATAGAGACATGTAGAAGTGTTGTCACAGCTAAAGAGACAGGAATACTCAGCACTATCTTCGTACCCTTACCTACACTACTCTCAAGATGGATCGTACCACCAAAACTCTCAATAGACTTTTTCACAACATCCATACCCACACCACGACCACTGTACTCACTAATTGATTCAGCCGTAGAGAGACCAGGTAACATGATAAGATTTAATTTTTCATTATCACTCATAGTATCAAGTTTGGAAGGGTCAATTAAATCTTTTTCTAAGACCTTATTGACCACCATTTGAGAATCAATCCCCTTACCATCATCAATAATCTCAATCATAACACGATCAGATTCTGGGTATGCCTTCATTGTAATTTGTCCACTCTCCGCTTTACCACTCTCTTTTCGTGTAGCAGGAGACTCAATACCGTGATCTAATGAGTTTCTAATAATATGAATCAATGGATCAGCCAACATTTCAATCATATTTTTATCTAGTTTTGTATCCCCACCCTCTTGTACAAGTTTTACTTTTTTACCAAGTTTTTTTGAGATCTCACGTACTAACTTCGGATAACGATCAAAAACATAAGAGAGTGGAAGCATACGCATTGACATTGTTAGATCTTGAAGTTGACTTGTCAATCTATCAATAAAAGAGTATTTCTCCATAATAGCACGTTTTGTCACTTCACTCTCTTGTCCCTCAACCGATTCTGCTAGATAAGGTAATGAATTTTTAGCCACTAACAATTCACCTACAACACTCATTAATTGATCAATTGAAGATTGTTCGACTTTAACGACTTTACCTACCACCTCTTTCTTACTCTCTTTAGACTCACTTTTTTGTACCGTTTTAACTTCTTTTTGTGGCTTCTTGTTCTCAACAACACTCTTTTGCTTTGAGACACTCTTCTCTACAGTTTGTATAGGTTTTGTCACTTCAACTTTTTTAGCAGAAATATCTACTTGTTTCTTCTCTTTTACTGATGCTTCAACCACTGGTGTCTCTACCTCGACTAACTCACCTATAGCAGAGAGTATGGCTTCTGGTTTGTCTGATGATGGTGAAAAAGTTTTCCCTGCTGCTTCAAAACAGATAGAAGCAATCTCTTTAACTCTCAGCGTACTCTCTTGGTCTCCAAGATAGTTTAACTGTTCACACTGTTGATCTAAAATAACATTTAACATCTCAGTATTTATATTTTCAACCTTTGCACTCTCATCTGTTTTTTCATCTATCTCACTTTGTCCCTCTACAGAGGCTGGTACTGAAACATCACAATCTTTAACAGCATAAATTGCGATATCATCGATAAAATTAAAAAGGGCATCTTCAATCTCTTCATAAGAGGCTTCAACCAATGCTGTGATTTTGAGATAAAGCTCTAACCCCTCCTCATCACCTTTACCTTCGATAATACCCTTTGCTGCATCTAAACCTAGATCTGTCACAACATTTTTAACTTTATCCCCTAAAAGAGAGAGTGCATAGAGTGGGTCATTCCCAAAAATCATACATGACTTATCAAGATCAAAAAAGATAGCATACGCTCTTTGATCATTTAAGTTACTATTATCAATAGAAACTTCACTCTCTAATCCGTTCTTTAACTTATCAAAGTTAATTTTAGAAAAGTTATAGATCGCCTCACTAGAGGTGACAAATGCATCAGGCAGTGTAAATGAGTCAATATTACTCTCTGCACCATTACCCATCAACAGATCAAGTTGTTCGATAATACGACCACTCACACCACTGTCTGCTTCAACAACATCTCCAGCACCTTCTGCAGACTCAACAAGATTTAAAACTTCATCAAATGCATCATACAGCGCATCAAGCATACTCTCTTGATAACTCAACTTTTTCGCTCTTAATTGATCTAGTAGATCTTCTGCTTTATGTGTGATATCTCGCACACCATCAAAACCAACAATTCCAGACCCACCTTTTAGCGTATGTGCTGCTCTAAATATAGCATTTAAGAGTTCATCATCACCACTACCAAGATCTTCAAGGTTTTGTTCAATAAATTTTAGATTTTCCCTAGCTTCCTGTAAGAATGACTCTAATAAAGGGTTCATGCTGCACTCCTAAATGTTAATATTTCGACACTTCCAATTAAATCATCAGGTTTAACAGGTTTGGTAAAGTAAAGATTTGCACCATTTTTATAAGCACTAATACGATCATGATCTTCTGCTTCAGTACTAATCATAATCACTGGCGTATACGCATGTTTATCATTAGTTCTTAACTCTTTCACAAATGAATAACCATCCATAACCGGCATATTGATATCTACTAAAAAGAGTTCAAAGTCCTCTATGAGTGTCTTTTCCAATGCTTCCATACCATTTTCAGCTTCATAAGCATCGTAACCATTTTGTTTCAAAATCTCTTTATGATATTGTCTGACTGTTTTTGAATCATCTACTACCAATACCTTTTTCATCTTTCTACCTGCCTTTAAAATAGTTCCACAAAATCTTCATGTTTGTGCTCAAAAGCGTTTCCACTAAAAGCATCTTTTTTAGCCTTTGCCACCTCAATAGCTGCTGCAATATTTTTTGCTACACTCTCTATTGAATCTTCATCCATATGTTTATTAATCATCTCGATGAGCTCCGTTGTTGCACTTAACTGCTGGGTTAAAATATCTTGATGCTGAAGCGCAATAAAACCCTCTTCACTTAACTCTACATCAGCATCAAAAATAGCATCATTTAATAAACTCATTGAGTTATGATTGAGTTCAGT
>JAHZKW010000102.1 GCA_022600175.1 Campylobacterota bacterium | reverse complement strand
GTTCAATAGTCATCATATGATAAATTTAAAAGAGGGTATTTATACATCGATTTTGATTTTATGAAAAGCGAGTAGGGTACCGTCTGAATTTTGTTCAATGTGAAGGAGACCATCTTCATAATTACTTCCAAATACCGTGTCACTACCACTAGCAAGTGTTGTATAAGAACTGCCACTTTTAGACAACCCAATAGAGGAGTACTTATCATGGGTTGTTAAAATATCCGTTGTGAAATCATCATCAAAACAAAATTGAGAAACGACATAGTCATTGCCCCCTTCTTCTAGACGTACACGGAAGTGAATATGTACAGTACGACTTGGATACCATCCTGGGAAGCAACTTTGAAAGTTTACACGGCCGCTGCTATTTGAAATTTGTTCACCTCGAAACCAAGTACTGGCAAGTGCAGCACTGTCATTTTCCGTACAGAAACCGACACGAAATGTAGAGGTATCATCACTTTGGCTTTCATCGCCTGAGTAGATACCTTCGTTATCACAGTGCCATACTTCGATGAGGTACCCTTCAAGTGGTTCATCATTAGTATCTATTAACTGTATGCACAACTGCATAGGGAGTCCCGTTTTGTTATCTGAGATATCTATATTATCTTCTACTCCAAGATAACAAGGACCTTCTGTCATATTTTCAGTAGTTGAGACTGTACAAGTACCAGAATTTTCAAAAATATCATTACTTGGAAAATCTACAGTAATCAACTCTGTACCTCCGCTTGCCCAATCACGTGTTGAGGTCAAGGTTGTGGAACAAGAAGTAGAGGTAGTGGTACCTGCGACACTACTAGAACTAGATGCACTAGAACTTGATGCTGCAGCAGTACTTGTTGTAGTACTTTCACTACCCTGACACCCTAAAAAACTTGCTAATGGGATTACTGTAGTGACTAAGCCAAGTTTTTTGAGTGTATTTCGACGATCGAAATTTATATGTTTATTCATTTTATAACTTCCTTTAATTACATTTTTTTGTTAAGGAAATTATAAAAAAAAATTGTTACTAATTTGTTACTTAGATAAGTGTTAACTATTTTGTACTCTTAGGCTATTGTGTAGCCAGTTTTAGTTTGTAGCAGTTTTTTCTCATTAACTAAGCTAGCAATATTTCTCGAAAGTGTTTCAGGTGTCATTCCTAGTATGGAGGCAATTTCATATTGTTTGAGATTGAGATTTAGTTTTGGATTTTTGCTGTAAAAGTTTAGGATTTTTTCTTTGGAGCTTGATGCGAGGTTAAAGTGTATATTTTGCTGTAGCAGTTCGATCTTTTCAAGGAGTGATTGGATGATTTCATATGCTAGTTTTGGGTGGTTTTGTAGATAGTTTTCAAATCCTTCAAGCGAGATTTTTAGGACTGCTCCATCTGTGTGAAAGATAGCTGTAGAGGGAAGGGGTGTATGACGCAGTGTGGCAGCTTCTGCTAAAAGTGAGTAACGGTGAAAATATCCAATGACCACTTCGTTTCCTTTACCGTCATGTTTAAAAATGCTGACAATACCTTGGGTGAGTATCAGTACACTTTTAGAGATATCTCCTGCAAAAAAGAGTGTATCTCCCTCTTGATAAGGACAGAGTGAAGTGATATCAGCCAACTCTTCAAGTTCCCTATTACTAAGTGATGAAAAGAGTTTAATCTTTTTGAGTATATCGATTGTCTGTATCATAGTGTTCTCCTGTTTTGTATTGTATAGATTCTTTATTGAAAATCAAAACAAGCACTTTTTGTATAAGTGGCGAGAGTAAAAATATAATAAAAAATGCGCTTATCCAAGATCAAAGCCACATTGAAAAAAAGGGTTGATTACAGTTAGTGCAGTAACAAGAAGTCATGATATAGGTTAGACTTCCTGTCACGATAGACGACAAGATCAATGTAAACAACGCCCTTTGAAAAAAGCGTGTGCTCATGATAGATCTCTATAAAACAGTATAAAGCTCTTTTTCTCGATCGATCAATACTGTTGCCAAAAAGTCATAAGCTTGATCCCAAGCATCTATAATCTCTTCTGTTGCATCTTCTTTTAACACTTGTTTGATTGCTTCAAGTAGTGACTCTTTTACCCAAGGATAGTGTTCAGGTTTAATGTTTGTTTTTACATGTGCAAGTGCCATGGTGTCGATCCCTTTTTTAAGGTTCTCTAGTTTATCGATATTGGCTGCGTATGCGTAGATAGCGTTGGCAAGTTTTTCTCTTTGGTTCTCTGGTGCATCTTTGAAAAGAGCATTGGCTTTAGGGTATCTCTCAAATAGTATAGGATACATGATCGAGGTGATCTCTTCTCCTTTACTTTTGATAATCGGTGCTGTTGCTTTGATGATTTGAATTGTTTGTGCGTTCATAAGTTAATCCTTTTTATTTTGTACATGCACTGAAAGACTACCTCAGATTTAGCATAAGTTAATTGATAATTGTCAAGATTAGGACAAAAACTATCTTAATTAAAAAAAGAGGGAAAAGATGTAGCTCAATTAGATGTGTATGATCTGTAATATTTACATTACAAATCATACATCGTATTTTAGAGACGCAAGAGATCAGCAGGGGAGATAGTTGTCACTTCAGTAATAGTATCGTAAGGGAGTCCCACTTTTTGATGTACTCTATAGACTGCATCAACATCTGGTGCCATGTTGAGACAAAAGGCACGTCCTTCCTCAAATCCTACATGAATCTTGAGTGAGATGACACCCTCTTCTTTACATGCATCTTCATAAGATTGGTAAAAACCTTCAAGCTCTTTTGGGCTGATATCGGCTGGGAAAGTTTCATTTTTTTTATCATGGGTATCCATGAAAAAGCGTAGTGTTTGCATTGTTTACTCCTTGGTGATAGATTTGTATGATTACACTAAGTAATCACTATCCAAAGTATAGAGATAAAGTGAGTGTTTGTATGTATGGTAGTAGACAGATATTTTTTAGTCCATTCTCAAAGAGAGAAAACCATAAAAATATTATTGGTTGATGTGTCAAGTATATCATTAGTGCATGTTTGCCTAACAGTGATAAAAATCTATTTATGCGTGTATGCAAAATCAGGAGATCATGTGTAAAAAGCCTCTTATATATTGTATAGTGCACCATCAGTATACCTAGTAGTACAATACCAAGCCATGGAAAGAGTGGTACAAGATCAAGTGTATATTGCGGAAGTGAGAATGGTTTTTGTAAAATAGTATAAAAGCTATGTAAGAAATGTGTTTCAAACAACATCGATACGATACTTATTATCAGAATAGTCCATAGCCAAACAACTTGCCGTAACAACAGCACTCCAATGATAGAAGCCACCCATATAAAATGTAATACTCCAAAATAGATCCATGCCTGTGGAAACTGTATATAGGTAGCTATACTAACAAGTGATGCAGATATTCCTAATAGAAAAAAACGTTTTATGAAGCTTTTTGGATTGAATTTATTTTTGTGAGTGAGTTTTAAGTTGATCCCTACTGTCAAAAGAAATATAGTTACGATGATAACTCTAAATGTTTGCCAAAACCAACTATTATTAATATCGAGGTTAAGATACCCAAAGTGATTTAGATCATAAAAGAGGTGAAAAATTAGCATTAGAAATACACCATATCCCCGAAAGACATCAAGTCCATATAGTCTAGTAGACATAGAACGTTACTGATGTGTTTTATGCTTTTTGTAAAAAAACAGCATCCATACAGACCATAATATGAGAGTGATGATAATAGCTGTAATAATTGCAGGATACGGATTATCTATAGAACTAATAGATCCTGCATAGGTTACTATCGTAAGATAAGGTATTGTACCAAGCAACCACCCCAGTGTGAATTTATATAGTGGCATTCTCGTTACACCTGACATACAAGAGGTAAGCTCTGGTAAAATAGGAGTAGCTCTGCTAAAGATCAATATCCATGTACCATACTTTACAAAAAGTTGTTGCATTTCATCTTTTTGTGTTTGATCTTTGATAATATGGTTTAAAAGAGGGACTCCCCAAATACGGCTGATAAAGTAACCGCTATAGGCTGCCAACGTCAATCCTGCTAAAGCATAAAAAAATGCCAATTTAAAGCCAAGAAAAAATGCACCAAGTATCAGTACGGTCATAGTTGGTATTGCGATAAAGAGATCAGCAAATAGTACTAAAGTTACGACTAAACCGATAATATAAGAGGGTTGAGTACTGATGGATTCAAAAGTATGATGTATATCCTCTATAGTGATCCATCCAAAAAGTTTAATAATAAGAAACGTCGAAGTAAAAAATGTAGTAAGTAGTAGGGCTGTTTTGATAAGCAGTTGCATCACTAACCTCCAAATTGAGTATTTGGTGGATTGTATGATCATTCTACCTTTTCGTCATTAACTAGGGTTAATCCAAGACGTTTACGTATGCGAGAGAGTGCTACTTCTGTGATACCTAGGTAAGAGGCAATATGGTAGTTGGGGATTTTTTTTTCTAGGTGTGCTAATTCATATAAAAACCCTTCATAGCGTTTTTGTGCACTTAATAGCAAAAAATCTGCTTCTCTTTTCTCTTTTTTGAGTGCTAAAAACTCAAGTAGTTTCATAGCAAGACGGTTCCACTCTACATGGGATTCGGTGAGTAGTACAAAGTCATCATAAGATATGCAAAAGCACTCTGTGGGTAAGAGTGTCTCTACAAAAAATGGTGATGCTTCATCCGTAATGAGCGATGAAATACTGCTGATGATCTCTCCTTGTGAAGCGAAAGATTTATTAAAGTCTTTTCCATTTTCAGTTAGATAATAGAAGCGAACCAAACCTGATGAGATAAAACAGATATTTTTGACCTTATCACCTGCTGATATAATATCTATACGTTCATCAAAGCTTTTAAATATAAAATAAGTTTTAGCAAGTGAGATTGCTTCATCTCCTAACGGAGTAATAGTGCTTAAATAGTGAGTAAGTGTATTAAATTTTTCTTCTATAGGTTGCTTCATGGTTGACCTCCTAGCTTTACTATACTACTTTAAGGGTAAATGATCGGTATTTTTATTGTTTTATGTTAATACTTTTTCATCATTTTTTTACTGATAGAGGGAGCGATACGCATTAAAAGTCTTAAAAACTTTACTTTACCGATATCATAATCATCAATCTCTAACTCCAATACTTTACATATCTCTCGGGCTGCTTTTTTGGGATGGATTTTATGGCGATCTCTTCCTTGTGTCATTGGAGTATCGACAAGTGGAAGAAAGACTTGTTGTACCGCGATATTGGTATCTTCAAGTTGATAGCGTAGAGATTGGGAGAAGATATTAAGCGCGCCTTTGGTGCCACAGTAGATGGCAGCACTCTTTTTAGGTACTAATCCAAGACCTGAGTTGATATTGAGAATGGTTGATCTATGTTCATGTGTTAGAAGATCTAAGAGTAGATAGTTCATCTGACAGACACTAGTGAAGTTTAGATCTATTTCATTTGCTATAGAGTCAAATGTAAATGTTTCATCTGTAAATAGTGGGGTATACTGTATCGCTGCACAGTTGATCAAGATATCAAGTTTTTGATATCTTTGATAGATTTGCTTTATAACTGATAATACATCGTTGCTTTTTGATAAATCTGCTTGTAGAAAATCAATGTTAGGGAATTGAAGTACTAGTTTTTGGATTTTATGTTGATCTTTAGAGATGACAATGATATGATTAGTGGATATGAGTTGTTTTACTAACTCTAGACCAATACCAGAAGAGCCTCCCGTAATG
>JAHZKW010000101.1 GCA_022600175.1 Campylobacterota bacterium | reverse complement strand
GATGAATCAGTACTGTTAGCTAAAGAGATTGCACAGGAGATTGAAGAGAAAGTACAATATCCTGGTGATATTAAGGTTAATGTCATTAGAGAGATGAGAGCAGTTGACTTTGCAAGATAATCTGTTTTGAGGAGAGGTTTTTCATCAAAATTCCTCTTCTCAATCTCTCTTGATCTTCTTAAAAAAAACTCTTTAGAAATCCATCTGCCAAACCTTTAAAACAATCAAATTTACTTTTCATATCAAATGCAGAAGCAGGGTGCATCATTCGTTTAAATTGAAATACCAATAATGCACCAAAGTCAAGTTTGATTATCGGTGCATTGAGCTCACCATAAAGTTTACCACGAAGTTTTTTATTTTGCAGATAGAGGTCAAAATGTGATTTAATATGTGAAGTTTGTTGATCTATATGGCTATTTAAAAGATAGATATAGCTTTTTGGGTTTTGGACTTTAAAGTTAAAATAGATTGTTTTCGGTGTTGTTGAAGCGTCAATACTGCCATTTTTAAAATAGCTCTTTTCAAGGTCAATATTTGTATTGTGTTGTAGGTTTTGTGTGAGGTTAGAGTATGGGAAATAGATATCTTGTAATCCTAGTGTGAGTGTGCTAGTTTCATCTAAAAGGTTGTGATTAATTTTACCTGTCACTTTAGCTTTGATTAGATTTGGGTAGTGTAAGAGTTTATTAATTTTTTCTGCTTGTGTATGGTGTAATGAGAGTCTTACATGATCTTTATAATAGGTAAAGTGTGTAAAACCACCTAAATCTTCAGTTGCCCCTGTAACACTTAACCCCTTGTGGTAAAGAAGATTGCCAAAAATTTCTAAGTTTCCAAAATATTTTTGATGTGTAAGTTGTGATAATTTTTCCACTTGAAAGCGGTATTGACTCTTTGCTACCTTATTGACTTTGTCAAGTGTGCCATTAATGAGATTAAATGAGGCGAGAGACTGTTTTGTTTTTGAGCCAAAAATTTTCCCTTCTCCTTTGAAGTTGATGAATCGCATGGTGCCATTAGCTTCTCCTGTAAGGTAAAAATCTCTGCCTAAAGCTTTGGTTTTACAAATGATGTTAGGTGAGATCAGTTGATAGGTTAATGCAAAAGTTTGATTACGTAGGTTGATAGTACCTTGGGTTGAGAGTATACTTCTATCGTTGATACGTATATCTGTTTTAAAATGTGGTAAAGAGAGGCTTAGATCTGTAACAGTTACTTCTGCTTTGTGATTGAGCTGTGCTGTAAGATAACTACTTAGAAAAGGAGTTAAAAATCTATTTCCAGTTGTTGTATAGAGTAAAAAAAGTATGAGGATACAAAAGATCATTGCATAAGAGAGTAGGGTTTTCATACTATGATCTTTTGCTCCATCAATTATGATATGATCTATTGTAGCGCAAAAAGTTTAGGTTTAAAAAAGTTCAGTGCTAAGATACCTTTCTCCTGTATCACATAAAATCGTGACGATTGTTTTTCCTGGGTTCTCATAAGCAATTTGTTGTGCTGCATAGACATTGGCACCAGCAGAAATACCTACTAACAGTCCCTCATGTTTGGCTAAGTACTGTGACATTTCAAAAGCTTTTTCATTGTCTACTTTGATAATTTGGTCATAGATATTGGTATTTAAGATTTTAGGGATAAATCCAGCACCTATACCTTGTATTTTGTGTGGTCCTCCATTCTCACCGCTGAGTACTGCTGAGTCTGTAGGTTCTACCGCAATTACTTTTAGATTAGGGATCATCTGTTTGAGTACTTCTGATGTCCCTGTGATGGTTCCTCCTGTCCCTACTGCTGCTACAAAAATATCTATATTGCCTTCAGTATCATTATAAATCTCCAGTGCAGTTGTACGGCGATGGATCTCTGGGTTTGCAGGGTTTTCAAACTGCTGTAAGATAATTGAGTCATCGATCTCTTGATTGAGTGATTGTGCTTTTGCAATTGCTCCATTCATCCCTTTTTCTTTAGGTGTGAGTTCTAAAATTGCACCAAAAGCAGCCAATACTTTACGTCGTTCTATACTCATAGATTCAGGCATGGTAAGAATGAGTCTAATACCTAGTGAAGCACAAATACTTGCAAGAGCAATACCCGTATTGCCACTGGTTGGTTCTATCACTGTGGTATTAGGACCAATTTTTTTATTTTGTATGGCATTTTGAATCATGTTAAAACCGATACGGTCTTTGACTGAGCTGGTAGGATTCATAAATTCACATTTTCCAATTACCTTTGCACCGCTTTTTTGTGAAATAGAGTTGATTCTGACAAGTGGAGTATTGCCAATAAGTTCAGTGATATTTTCTGCAATTTTCATTTGTAGTATTCCTTTTTGATAAACAATTTTCTTTGATATGTATGCTTACAAGTTTTGCATCTATGCAGAGAAAATAAGATATTTAGTCTCTATTATAGCAGAGTCATAAATAATCATCAAAATATGTCGATATAAATTAAACTATTTTAAAAGGAAATGTATGAAGCTAAAGATTTTCATGGCACTTTTACTCTATGTATCGACATTTTCATATGCGCAAAACAGTTTGAAAAGTTATGAAAGTATTAAAAAAGAGGCTTATACACTTTATGACTTAGGTCATAAAAAGCAAGCTATTGAACATGTGATGCAATTTGTCCAACAAAATCCTAAAAGTATGAAGGGACAAAATCTTTTGGCAGTGCTTTATTATTGGAGTGGTAATTATAAACGTGCAAAAATTGTACTCAAATCAATTTTACAGCAAGGTGAGTTTCCTCAAGTACGTGTTATGTTAGAAAAAATAGAGCAAAAAGAGGGGGTAAGTCTTCCTATAAAAAGCAATAATAATCAATCTGTCTCAAAGTTTAAAGATACACAAGAGCATTTGATTTCACTTGTGAAGAAGGTCAAAAGTGATCCTTTAGATATAAAAAGTCGCAAATTATTGGCACTGTATTATGAGAAGAGTGGAAATAACACGCAAGCACTCTATTTCGCACAAGAAGCATTAAAAATTGATCCTGATGATTCACAAATGCTCACATATCTTAAGAGTAAAGATCAAAAGGTTAATATTTATGCTTCAAAAGATCGAAAAGCTAAAGCACTAGAGAAGTTGGAAACGTTTTATACGCAAAAGCAGTATGCGAAGTTTATGAATCTCTATAGTGCGTTAGAACATAATAATGTACGTTTACCTACTGAAATGCATGTAAATGCTCTACAAATTACAATCGATCTTAAAAAGTTTCAAAAAGCAAAAACAATACTTCATACACATAAAATGCCCAATAGCAGATATATGCCAGAGATTGAAAAATTGTTAGATGAGAAAATTCTTTTACAGCGTTTTACAGCACTTGAGGATTAATCTTTTGTTGCCAAAGATATCCTCGAATTTTTGTTGGAATAGACAAAGTACGACATAACTCTTTAAATTTTTTCTCCATAATAGGTTGTACATAAGGTGCTATATAGATCTTATGTGCTGTGATTGCAACTGTGAATTGGTGTGAAATGACACACTCACTTTGTTTTAAAATCTCTTTGCGCTCGCCTTCAGATAGAATATATCCGAGTTTTTTTAGAATCTTATCAATAGCTCTGATGTTGTGTATCTCCGAAGGATCTTTTTCAAGAATATAGAGATCATCAATATGTTCTAGGATAGAGAGCTTAAAAAGTGCAGTTCTGTCTCTATCAAGGTATGCAAAGCTTTTAATGATGCCTGATTCATATTTTTCTAAAAGTGTATTGGTGTAGGTATGACGTATCTCATTTCGTTTGTATTGATAATCTAAGTTTGTTTGATCAATAAAATATGGGATTTGATCTCTATCGAGATAGTGTTGTAGTGCTTTTTTTGGGGTATTGATGAGTGGACGGATGAGTTGATAGTTTTCTCTTTTATCAATTATTTCAAATCCAAGAAGCTCTACCGTACCTGCACCTTTAGTAAATTGCATCAAAAACCACTCTAATCTATCATTGAGTTGATGGGCCGTGATAAGGTTTTGATAGTGACCTTTTTCTATAAGCAGCTCAAAAAAATCGTATCGTGCTTCTCTTGCCTCTTTTTCAAAGTTTGCCTCTTTTAAAGTGATCTCTTTGATAAAACATTTTTTTGCATATTGGTTGGCAAGGGATTGTGCATACGCAACTTCTTCTTGTGCTTCTGCGCGTTTTCCATAATTTACAATCGCAATGTCAAAATCAATATTTTCAGCTTTTAAAAGAAAGAAAAGTGCCGTAGAGTCGATACCTGCAGAAAAAGCCAACAGATTTTTCTTTTGTTGTAGGCTTTTTACTGCATCTTTGTTAAGCAGCTCTGATAACTCTTGCGACAAGTTTATCCCCTGCAATATCATCTATTTTAGCGATATAACATTGTCCATACTATAGTGGTGTGTCAAGTTCATTATCATAGATTAAGATCTCTCCATCAATATCTTCTGCCCATAAGAGTTTTTTTGCTGCAAGAAAGTACTCATGTTCACTACTCTCACCTTGTATGACCACCTCTATCTCTTTACCTAACTCTTCTTGCAAGGATTGTAAAGTTTGTGTTTCTATAATTTCATTGAGTTTAGCGATGCGTTGGTCCATGACCATAAGTGGTATTTTACTCTCCATCGTTTTTGCTTTTGTGCCTTCTTCATCAGAGTAGGCGAAGATATTGACTCTATCAAAATGGTAGGTTTTTAAAAAAGTAGCAAGCTCTTCAAAGTCTTCTTCTCGCTCTCCTGGATGCCCTGCAATAATTGAAGTACGTACAAAAGAGTTAGGTGCATGACGCATCATCTCTAGTTGTTTAACGACGATCTCTTTACCTGCACCTCTACGCATAGTTTTGAGCATATGATCACTAATATGCTGTATCGGCATATCAAAGTAGTTGTGAAAAATCTTTGAATTGATAATCTTGGTTAAAACGTTATCGGTTAGTGTAGAGGGGTAGAGATAGAGGATACGTGCACTCTTTACCCCTTCAATCGCTTCAATCGCATCAATTAAGGTATTTAGTCCCTCTTTTTCTTCAAAATCACGTAGATAAGAGCTACTATCTTGAGAGATAAAGCTAAAATCATAAAAACCTTGAGCGACTAATTTTGTCACTTCTTCAACAATTGCACTGAGTGGACGTGATTGTAATTTACCTTTAAATTGAGGAATGGCACAAAAGCTACACTGTTGATTACACCCTTCACTAAGTTTGATATAAGTGTGATAGGTAGATCCTGTAATGATACGATCTTCATTTTGAATAAGATACGATTTTGGTGAAAAACGGTTCTGTTTGAGTGCGATAAGTTCATCAATCTTGTCATAATCACCTACACCTGTAAAGATATCAACTTCTTTAAGCTCCTTTTGCAGCTCCTCTTTATACCGTTCACTTAAACAACCACTCATGACAAGTAGTGAGTCATTTTTTCGCTCATCATGAAGGTTCATCACTGTTTGTAAACTCTCCTCCTTTGCTGCATCAATAAAGCCACAGGTATTGACAATAATTACATCGGCTTTACTACCATCTTCAATAATGTCATACTCTTTAAGTCTGCCTAACATCACCTCAGAGTCGATGAGGTTTTTAGTACACCCTAAAGAGACGAGGTGTAATTTTTTATTTTCCATATTTTATATCCATATATTATCAATTAATCTTGTTGTCCCTACAAAAGTAGCTACAAGAATGATGGTATTGCCAATTTCCACCTCTTTTAATCTGTTGAATTGGTGATCTACAATTTCTACATATTCTACCTGAGTCTCCTTGAGTATGGATAACATTTCACTTTTGATATCTTCACTTTTTTTATTGTTATTCATAATCATTTTTGTTGCATACTTTAGTGACTTGGAAAGGCTTAATGCCTTTTCTCGCTCTTTTGGTGTTAAGTAGACATTGCGACTACTTAGTGCCAGTCCATCTGTCTCTCTTACAATTTCACAAGGTACAATCTCGACATTTAAAAAGAGATGTTTTACCATGTTTTGAATCATAAAGAGTTGTTGTGCATCTTTTTTCCCAAAGTAAGCACGTGTTGGTGTTGTGATATTGAGTAGTTTTAAAACGACTTGGAGTACACCGTCAAAGTGGCTAGGTCGATGAAACCCTTCGAGTACGAATCCTTTTGTTTTCGGTGCAATGATGCTTAACTCATCTTTCTCATACATAGCGTCTATAGTGGGTAAAAACAGAGCATCTACGCCTGCAAGTTCACAAATCTTTAGATCTGCTTCAATTTTACGAGGATAGTCTTCTAAATCTTCACCTTCTAAAAACTGTGTTGGATTGACGAAGATTGAAACAACTGTTTTACTATTCTCTTTGACTGATTGTTTGATAAGGGTGATGTGCCCTTCATGTAGTGCTCCCATTGTAGGGACAAAGCCGACACTTTCTTGACAGCTTTTGCGGTATTCTCTTAGGGCAAGAGGATCTGAAAATTTTCTCATATTAAGTCTCTTTAATGTATTATGAATCTATTATAGCAAATTTAGGAGAAACTTTGGATAGTTACGAATACAGCGAACTTTTAACTAGATTAAATACAAAAATTGAGAATATAAAACAGATCATTAATCCTGATGTGATTGAAGCACGATTGGAAGAGATTAGTGTGATTGAACAAGATCCTGAGTTTTGGAATGATCCTAAAACAGCAGGGGTGATTCAACAAGAGAAAAATAGAGCGTTATCGATGATTAAAAAGTATAATAATGCTAAAAGTGCTGTCATAGATGCCGGAGAGCTCTACGAGATGGCAAATGATGAAAGTGATACTGAAACGATAGAAGAACTTTTTAGTGATGCTGCTTCTTTAGAGTCTTTAATCTCTGAGCTTGAGGTCAACATGATGTTAAGTGATGAAAATGATCCCAAAAATGCGATTGTGACGATTCATCCAGGTGCTGGGGGAACAGAGAGCCAGGATTGGGCAAGTATGCTTTATCGTATGTATCTTAGGTGGGCAGAGAGAGAAGGTTTTAAAGTTGAAGTGATGGATTATCAGGCGGGTGATGAGGCTGGTATTAAAGATGTCACTTTTATTATTAAAGGTGAAAATGCTTATGGTTACATGAAAGCTGAAAATGGGATACATCGACTTGTCCGTATTTCTCCATTTGATTCAAATGCTAAACGTCATACCTCTTTTAGTTCCGTGATGGTTTCTCCTGAGGTAGATGATGATATTGAGATTGAGCTTGAAGAGAAGGATTATAGGGTTGATACTTACCGTGCAAGTGGAGCAGGGGGGCAACATGTGAATAAAACAGACTCAGCAATCCGTTTGACTCATATCGAGACAGGTGTTGTGGTGCAGTGTCAAAATGATAGAAGTCAACATAAAAATAAAGCAGCTGCGATCAAGATGCTCAAATCGAGACTTTATGAGTTAGAGTTGGAGAAGAAGAAAGCGGAAGAGGCTGGTATTGAAAAGAGTGAAATTGGATGGGGACATCAAATACGCTCATATGTGCTTGCCCCTTACCAACAGGTCAAAGATACACGATCTAATCAAGCTTATTCACAAGTTGATGCTATTTTAGATGGTGATATTACCAAAATGATCGAAGATGTACTCATCTCTTTTTCTTCATGAAAAACTTAAATAATTTAATTTAAGTTTAAAAATATATAATTACTTGTTTTTGTTAAGGATGATATATTTTAATCTATCATCTTTAATATCTATTATGTACTATGATCTATTTATAGATTGTAGTCATGATACATAAGTAAACTCCATAGTATTGGTATTGAAAATATATAGATACTATTTGAGCTTCATAATTTTCTGCAAGTGACGATAATACACACAATTGTGCTATTGGTTTAAAATTACAATATTGTTGTAATCTTAAAATCAGGTTCACTGAAAGGAAAGTTATGTTAAATATTAGTAAACTAATTTAATATTTAACAAAGTTATAAGTTTCTAACATGTAAAATTATTTTAACGTGTTAATTTTTAAAAATAAATTTTAATTAAAGGACGAAAATGAAAAAAAGCATATTTTTAAGCTCTTTGGCAGCGGCAACAATACTATTTACTGCGTGTGGAGGCGGCGGTAGTGGAAGTGGTTCTAGTAGTTCAAATAGTTCAAGTAGTATCTCAGGAGATGCTCCAGTGATCGTATCACCAAATTCATATGATGTAGTTGCTGGGAGGTTGAAGTCATTTACCTTGACTACAGGTGAGAATGTTATTCACAATAGTGGAAACCCTGCATTTAAATTTGCAGTTGTTGAAGGTAGTGTTGCTGATATTAATGAGGATACAGGTGATATTTTATATAGTGTAACAGACTCACCAGCTCCAATAAAAGTCACTGCAACAAGAGTTGAAGATGGTGGTTCAGTGACAAGTATAACAAGTGCCCCATATACGATTAGTTTTAATGTTATAAATCCTGACACTATTACTGCTAAAAAGCCGATGCAAACAGGTTCGGATATAGATGTTGCAACAAATCTTGAGCGAAACTTTGTAAAAGATGCAGAGCAAAATGTTGTTGATCCTAATGGACTTGTATGGGGTGATAGTATTATTACTGCTAAGACAGATTTAAAGACATATTTAGAGGCTCAAGAGTTTTGTGAAGGTAGCTTGACTCCTGCAGGAACATGGAGAGTCCCAACACTTGATGAACTATTAGACTTAGTTGATTATTCAAAGCCACCATTTAAAGAAGCGGTGAATCCTCCTATGATTAGTGATGTATTTACAAAAAGCATGATTAATGTATGGGGAACTGCAGAAAATGGAGATAAAATATTTCTCAGTGAAAATAGTGGTACAATTACCTATGCTGGTGATGTATCTGTTGCAGTAAGATGTGTAAAAGGTGATGAAGATGATGCTAAGCATCTTATTTATAGTGATTTAAGTGAAGAAACTTATGATATTAATACAGGTTTACAGTGGAAGAAACCTAGTACAGAAGTCTTCACAGCTGCGGCAGCAACATCTTATTGTGAAACTGCAGGATATAGATTACCAAGTATTAATGAATTACGTTCAGTTGTGGAGCATGGTACAATTGCCCCGATAATTACTGGTGGTAATAGACAACTAATTTCATCTACTCCGTATATTGATGCAAATGGTACAAACCCAGCAGGGAATACCTGGAGACTCGTACTTCGTGAAAATGGAACAATTACCTTTGGTGCAGGAACCGAAGGAAGTAGAATTAGTTGTGTAAAAGATATAGATTAGAACATCAACTATATAGATAACCCATAAAAGAGTTTTTACTCTTTTATGGCTATCAACACTTGATAGAAAATTAGAATTAAAGAGAATAATTTATGAAGATGTCGCACTTATATATCTTTCTTCCAGGACTTCTACTTTTAGGATGTAGTGGGGGGAGTAGTACCAGTAATAAATTTGAAGTTTTAACGAATAAAGTTGAGTACCATGTTGTTGATGGTATGAAAAAAGATGTTGTACTTCGATCAAATAGAGATAATGTAACTTTTAGTTTTGTTGATAAATCTCAAGCCCCTATCTCTGAGTTTAAAAATGGCAATATCCTCGTTTTTAGAACTTCAGAAGCGCTCTCTTCAAAGCAAGAAGTGACTGTTCTTGCAACAGATGAAGAGGGAAAACAAAGTGATCCACTTACACTTACTTTTATAACAACCTCTAGTGCTGGAACTGAAACTATAGATATATTAAAGACAGGTATCAATGATGCAGAAGAGGGTTTAACACGCTCCTTCTCTCTTAATAATAATGGTGATGTGATTGACCCTTATGGTAATGTTTGGGCTGAAGAAAGTGATACAAAACTGAATGAAATACAGAGTTATCAAGATGCATACTATGCAAAGTGTGAAATTTTAAGAATTAGTAATAAAGATTCAAATTGGCGTTTACCTACACGTGATGAAGCATTGAATTTAATTGATTTTTCAAAAACTTCAGGTAGCTCTATGTTAGATGATACTTTCAGTGATAGAAATCAAACTTATACTTGGATTCAATCAGACTTGACTGCAAATGATAAGTATCTTGTCTCATTTAACAATGCATTAATTGCAAAAGTCTCTGTTTTTGATACACAGCAGAATTATACTTCTAAATGTATCAATGCTCCACTTCCAACAAATATTCACCTTGTATCTACAGATCGATATACGGAATATACACATGATTTTACAACAGGACTTCAGTGGAGTCCTATAGTTGAACAAAAACGTTTGGTTGATGATATCAATCAAACAGCTTCTGAGTATTGTGCAAGTTATAATGGTGAAGCTGGGTGGAGAGTTCCAAATATCAATGAACTTCGTTCTATTGTAGAAGATGATATAGTTTCTGCATTTATCACTAATGGTACGACGGTATTGATCTCTTCGACTCCTTATAATGATAGTAATCTGAGTGCAAAGTCAGCAAACTATGCGATGTACTTAGTTGAAGATGGTACTATTGCATTTGGTGCGCAATATGTTGATGAGCTTTATGGTATTACATGTGTGAAAAATAGAGAGTAGTTATACTTTTGATTTTACAATAATTTTTGAAGGATCGAAAAGTTCTTTTGCTTTTTTTACAAACTCATGACCCATAATATCATCTGAATTAATCTCATTGGTACTTGTGACTACTTGGTTAGCAATACAGCTGTCAGTACTTTTTTTTTGTTCTTCATTAAACTCTACCTCTTCTATCATAGACCCTCTGTTCTCATTTGCAGCAGGAACCTCTTCTTGTGTAGGGGATATTGGCTCTACCGTTTTATTACAAGGTTGCATCTTGATTTTTGCTTCAAAACCAAAACACTCTTGTACAAAGTGCTTGATGATACCTGAGCTTTGTCGTAGCATCTTTTTACACTCTTCATTTGCACAGGAGATCAACTGTACGTTATTAGCTGTAAAGTCTACAAATTCAATACTATTTTTAAAACACTCTCCTAAGGCATAGTTTCTATCATAAAGCTTCTCTAGTAGAGTAGTAAAGTTTTGTGTATAGTTTTCTGCTGGTTTTTCTTCTACGTGTATAGTTTGTGGAGGGGGTGAGGCAGGTATAGCTTTACTTGTCGGTGTTGGTGCAACAGGTGTAGTAGAGGGGAGCTCTTTTTGAGGCTGTTTTGGTACAGGGTTTGCAGCGATATGTGTTTCAAGTTCATCAATCATCTCATCAATATCTTGAATTTTTGTGGCCTCCATCATTTTGAAAAAGAGTAGGGTAAGTACAAAAGTACTATCTGCGTTAAGAAAAAGCATTTTTTTAGATTCGCTTAGAATTCTAAAAAAGCGATCACTAAGCATTGTCGAAAACCTAGCATCTTTATTAAAGAAGCGCTCTTTGACAAATGAAATAATCTCATCTATCACTACTTCACTCTCATAATTTTCAAGCTCTTGAATATAGGAGATCACAGCTTCTCTCTCATTTTTAAAGATAGCATTAAAAAGGTTATTGATAAAATCTGGATCTAAAATTCCTAACATGGAAGCGACACTTTTTGCATCGACATAGTTTTTCGAGAAAATAATTGATTGATCAAGTAGTGTAAGAGTATCTCTTAATGAGCCATTTCCTGCGCGTGTAAGCATACTCAGTGCTTCAGTTTCATACTCAATATTCTCAAGATTTAAAATATGTGAAAGATGTTTTACTACTTCTGCTGCATTGATCTTTTTAAAACGAAAGTGTTGTGTTCTAGAGAGAATAGTAGGTGGTAGTTTCATGGGGTCTGTTGTTGCTAAAATAAATTTAACATACTCTGGAGGCTCTTCCAATGTTTTAAGTAGGGCATTGAAGGCCTCTTTGGTAAGCATATGGACTTCATCGATGATAAAAATTTTATATCGTGCACTATTTGGTTTATACTTTGTCTGTTCTATAAGTGTCCTAATGTCATCAATTTTTCTACTGCTTGCAGCATCCATCTCAATGATGTCAATATGGCGGTTTTCATTTGCGGTGATACAATTTTCACAAGTTTCACAAGGGGTAGAAGTTGGTCCATTTTGGCAGACTAAAGATTTTGCAAAAATACGTGCTGTAGATGTTTTTCCACTCCCTCTTAGACCTGAAAAAAGATAAGCATGAGAGAGACGATCTTGGTCAAGTGCCATAGTCAATGTTTGTGTAATGGTCTCTTGCCCGATGAGTTTATCAAAAGTTGATGGTCTATATTTTAGTGCTAAAACTTGTGACAAAAATAATCCTTTAACGTAATAATTTCATTGTACTACAAAAAAATAAAGGTTTTAATAAAGTAGACGATTTAGTTATAGAAGATATAGGAGAAAAAGATGCAAAAAATTCTTTTGATGATAATCACAGTGACTGCTTTTTCCACATTTTTTAGTGGTTGTGAGAAAGCAGACTATAAACACCCTTTACATCGGGCAAATGGAAAATAGTATGCCTTATGAACTGTAACAAGCTGGCTTTAGCCAGGCTTGGGCAATCTCTTTGAGCTTATCAGGATTTTCTGAGGCAAAAAGTTTCAAAGAGGAGTGTTGGTGTATATGTGAGATATTATAGGCTGATTCTAAAAACTCTACAACTGCTTCCCCTGAATGTATCAATGTTGCCTGTGGAAAGTAGTGATGAATTGCATCTGCAATTAAAGGGAAGTGTGTACAACCTAAGATGATAGCATCTGGTGAGGTAATATCTTTTAGATAATGATCCATCACAGTCCCTAATACTTTTCCACTGAATAGTCCCTCTTCTACAATAGGCACAAATAAAGAAGGTGCGAGTGATTCTATATTGTGATAACCTTGTGCTTTTAAGAGTTTTTCATATTTGCCACTTCCAACGGTAGCACGTGTTCCTAAAATTAAGATTCGTGCATCAAGGTTAGGGATTTTGTTTTTAAGTGCTAAGACACCAGGTTCAATTACGCCTGAGACTTTGAATGGTGCATTGGCTTTTAGCTCAGGTATTGCATAGGCTGATACTGAGTTACAGGCTGCGATCATAATGTCAATATCAAAATTTTTGAAAAACTCTAGTGCTTCTAATGAGTAGCGAATAATTGTATTTTTATCTTTAACACCATAGGGAACACGTGCAGTGTCTCCAAAATAGATGATTTCATCAAAGAGTTTGTGTTCTATAAGGCTTTTAACAACAGTAAGTCCACCAACGCCGCTATCAAAGACGCCTGCACGTAATTTTTGTTTATGCGCCATCGTTCATGATAGAGAGAAACTCTTCATTACTTTTTGTTTTTTGCATTTTTGCATATAAAAATTTAAGTGCTTCAACATCTTCCATCTGACTCATTGCAGATCTTAGTGCCCATACTTTTTGTAGAAGATCAGGTGTTAAGAGGATCTCCTCTTTTCTTGTTCCTGATTTTAATATGCTCATCGCTGGGTAGATTCTTCTATCAGCAACATTTCTATTAAGAACAGTTTCACTATTTCCTGTGCCTTTGAACTCTTCAAAGATTACTTCATCCATACGACTTCCAGTCTCAATAAGTGCTGTTGATATAATAGTCAGTGAACCACCATTTTCAATATTTCTTGCGGCACCAAAGAAACGTTTAGGTTTATGTAGAGCATTGGCATCAACACCACCACTAAGTACTTTACCACTTGATGGTGTAACGGTGTTGTACGCACGTGCGAGTCTGGTGATAGAGTCTAGAAGTATGACAACATCTTTGCCCATCTCAACCATTCTTTTTGCTCTCTCAATCACTAGTTCAGCGACACGTACATGATTTGCTGGGGGGAGATCAAAAGTAGAGCTAAATACTTCCCCTTTAACTGATCTTTGCATATCTGTAACCTCTTCCGGTCTCTCATCAACGAGTAGTACTAAAAGTTCAACTTCTGGATGGTTATGGGTAATACCATGGGCTAACTCTTTTAAAAGTTCTGTTTTACCTGTTCTTGGAGGCGCTACGATCAAGCCTCTTTGCCCTTTTCCTACGGGTGCAAAAAGATCAAGTACACGACCTGTCAGTTTTAGTGGGTTGTACTCTAATTTGATTTGTTCTGTTGGATAGAGTGGGGTTAAGTTTTCAAAGAGTGGTCGATTACGACTCTCTGCCATTGGGAGATAATTGATAGCTTCAATTTTAAGGAGTGCATAGTATCGCTCTTGATCTTTTGGAGGTCTTACTTGTCCTGTGACAATATCACCAGTTCTAAGTGCAAACTTTCTAATTTGTGTGGCAGAAACGTAGGCATCACTACTACTGTTACTAAAGTCAGCATCAATTGACCTTAAAAATCCAAAACCGTCATTTGCAATCTCTAAAATACCTGTAAAGAGAATAAATCCACCTTGTGTTACTTGTGACTTTAAGATCTCAAAAATGAGGTCTTGACGCTTAAGTTGGTGTGGGTTTTCAACACCTAACTCATCTGCGATAACAAGAAGGGCCTCAAGTGGTTGTTGCCGTAAATCTTCGATTTTATGACCACTTACAGGTACGTGTGTTCTTGACTTATTATTTTTTTGACGGTTGTTTGGCGATTTCTCCATCTGTTCATGTGCCTTTTTGGGGATATTGATATTGTAGTGATAATCTTCACTGCTTAGGAGTTAACGTAGCGTCTTAAGTAGCTGAAGGTAAGTTGTTGACATTTTAGTAAAGATATTAAAATTTGTCAAGTAAAACGGGCATCAAAGTTGAAATTATCTATAATTGTCAACAAAATACAGAGAGAGTTAGGATAAAGCATTGAAAAAAATTGCATGTGATCATTGCCAGTTGGAGTTTGGTGAAGATGTCATGATAAAAGAACAGGGAGACGATCAACTGCTCCATTTTTGTTGCAAAGGGTGTCAAGGGGTTTTTCACCTGCTTCAAAGTGAGGGGTTAGAGAGTTTTTATGACAAAGTGGGTGAGACAAAGCTAGATCCTGCTTCTGGGATATTAGAAGACTTGGAAAAGTTTGATCATGAAGGGTTCGCTAAAAAGTATATTCGTGATAAAGAGGGATTGAGTGAGATTAATCTTATTATTGAGGGAATACATTGTAGTGCTTGTGTTTGGTTAAATGAAAAGATACTGCATAAAACAGATGGTATTATAGAAGCCGATATCAATTATACGAATCATAAAGCTAAGGTGTTATGGGATCCAACACTTATTAAACTTTCCGAAATTATTCAAAAAGTTCAATCTATAGGGTATAACGCGTATCCTTATGATGCCAGAGCACAAGAAGAGCGTGCAAATAAAGCACGTAAAGATTACTATGCCAGACTGCTTGTAGGCGTCTTTGCGACTATGAATATTATGTGGTTGGCAATTGCCCAATATACAGGTTATTTTACGGGTATTCGAGATGATATGAAAAATGTACTCAATATCGCTGAATTTATTTTAGCAACACCAGTACTTTTTTATACAGGGTGGGTCTATTTTAAAGGGGCTTATTATGGCTTAAAGAACCGATTTATTAATATGGACTTTTTAGTAGCCACTGGTGCAAGTTTAGCTTATCTCTACTCTATATATGTAATGATTACAGGTGTAGGAGAGGTCTATTTTGATTCTGTTGTGATGATCATTACTTTTATCTTTGTGGGGAAATATTTAGAGGTTTTAAGTAAAAAACGTGCAGTTGATACACTCGATACGATGACAAGTTCTATTCCCACTGAAGTGGTGGTGATTAAAGGAAATGAAAAAGAAGTTGTTAGTATTGAGGCGATAGAGGTTGGTGATATTATTGAGATCAAGCCTGGTGAAAAAATTGTCATTGATGGTCAGGTTTTAAGTGGAGAGAGTAGTGTTGATGAGTCAAGTTTAACAGGAGAGTCTGAACCTATTTATAAAAAGGCTGATGATATGCTCATGAGTGGTGGGGTAAACCTTGATGGTGTATTACGCTATAAGGCAACCAAGGCATTTAATACGTCAATGCTTTCGACGATTGTAACACTACTAGAAGATTCACTGACAAAAAAACCTAAAATAGAGAAGTTAGCAAATGAGATATCAGGACATTTTTCGCTAGTTATTTTGATCTTAGCCATTGGTACATTTATTGGTTGGTATATAGTCGATGGGAGTTTTGAGAAAGCATTGATTATCTCTATCTCTGTTATTGTGATTGCCTGTCCATGTGCATTGGGGCTTGCAACACCTGTTGCGACATTGATAGGCTTAGGGGTGGGTGCTAAAAGAGGATTGTTGTTTAAAGAGGCGAGTTATCTTGAGAGTATGGCTAAAAGTGACGTGTTGTTATTGGATAAAACGGGAACGATTACAGAGGGTAAACCTAAAGTGGTAGAACAGAGACTTCATTCAGACTTTGATATCAATTTACTTTATGCTTTGGTGAAGAGTTCTGGACATCCTATTAGCCGAGGCATCGCACTTTTTTTAGAGCAAAATCACCAAGATCTACAAGAGTATACGCTACAAGATGCTAAAAATATTGAGGCTAGAGGGATAGAGGCTTGTTATCAACATCAGAGACTTTTTGGGGGAAATGTAAGACTTTTACAAGAACGAGGTATTGATTTTGAGATAGAGAGTGAAAATTCGATTTTTGCTTTTGTGATAGATGATCAGTTAGTGGCTACTTATATGTTACGAGATAGTGCAAAGTCGGATGCTAAAGAGAGTATCGCCTATTTTCAAAAAATGGGATTTGAAGTGGCTATGCTCACAGGTGACAATGAAAAAGTGGCTAATGCAATCGCAAAAGAGGTGGGAATAAATAGAGTCTATCATTCACTCTATCCTAAAGATAAAGCGGATATTGTAGATAACTATCACAATAAAAACCATGTTGTAATTATGGCAGGAGATGGAATCAATGATGCGATAGCACTTTCAAAAAGTGATATCGCTATTGCTATGGGGAGTGGTGCAGATATCTCCGTTGAAGTGAGTGACTTGGTGCTTTTAGATGATCAGATGAAAAGTCTTGCTGAAGCGTTGAAGCTGAGTCGGCAAACATTTAAAAATATCAAACAAAATCTTACTATGTCTTTGGTTTATAATATTTTCACAGTACCATTAGCTATAGCTGGATATGTGATACCATTGGTTGCTGCACTTTCAATGTCTTTAAGTTCATTGTTGGTTGTTGCCAATGCAGTGCGTATCAAAAGAGGATTCAAGGAGTAATATGAGTAGTGGAATTATTGCTATTATGATCGGTGTTTCAACATTTTTGGGGGTGATTGGTCTTTTTGGTCTTTTGTGGGGATTAAAAACAGGTCAATTTGATGATGAAAAGAAGTTTTTGGATGGTGTTCGTCATGATGGTGAAGATGAACTGCGTGATGCAGCAGCATTAGACGAAAAGCGTGAAAAAGCGTTAAAAAAACAGAGAGAGAAAAATTATCGTCCACCAGATTGATCTCACTCTTTATAGTTAGCTTAAAGAATAAAAATTAAATATATGCAATAATCAATTTTAATCAATTATGACTATAATACATACAATAGTCATTGTAGTAAAAAAAATTTACTATTGAAGCTTCAAGGAATATAAAGTTTAATGGATTGGTTAAAAGTTGCTGCTTTGGTTCTCTTTTTTTCTGGCGTCAAGCTCTTTGCAAAAGAGTTTCCTGTCTGTAAAGAGTACTTCTTTATCAAAGAGAATCAGACGCAAGAAAAACAGACTTTTTTAGAAAAAATTCTCGACGAAGACCCGAGTAATGTCGAGTGTATGCTCAAACTCGCTTCAGTTTATTTGCGTAATAACCGTGTTTCAGAGGGATTTGATCTTATACGTAGAGCCTATGCTTTAGATCCTAAATTTGTTGAGAGTAAAGATATTGCAAAAATCTTAGACTTGGCTTTGAGGTTGAGTCGTTTACAAGAGATAGCAACCAGAGATAATGATCAAGAGTTATGGAATGAATTAGGTGATACCTATTTTGAAATTGGTATTTTTGATGAAGCCGCTGAAGCGTATAGTGAAAGTTTAGCAATTGATCAAAATCAGACAAAAATAGAGATTTTGATCGCACTTTGTGATGGAAACTTAGATAATACGGATAGATCCGCACAACGTTTGCGTTCAATTGTCAAAAAAGAGCCTTATAACTTTTATGCGAACTACTATCTTGGTAAAGTACTAAAAAATGCCTTGGGTAATCAAAAAGAGGGGCAAAAGTATCTTTTAATGGCAGAGTATTTGATCAAGTATGAAAAGCCAGAGTTTGATAGCCAAGAAGAGGCACTTTTTTTAAAAAATGATTTAGAGTATGAAATTGAAAACAAATAAAGCACTTTTTTTAGACCGTGATGGTGTGATTAATATTGATAAAAGTTATGTTTCAAAAATAGAAGATTTTGAGTTTACAAATGGAATTTTTGAAGTTCTTAAAAAGTATCAAAAAGAGGGTTATTTATTGATTGTTGTGACTAATCAATCTGGTATTGGACGAGGGTACTATACCAGTGAAGATTTTGAGACACTAACAGCGTGGAAACTTGATGAGCTAAAAAAGCGTGAAATTTTTATTGATGAAGTCTATCACTGTCACCATGATCCAGATAGTGGATGTGGGTGTCGAAAACCAGCCCCTGGAATGCTTTTAAGTGCTAAAGAGAAGTTTGATATTGATATGGAGAACTCTTGGATGGTAGGAGATAAAAAGAGTGATATCGATGCTGCTTATAATGCAGGGGTAAACAATACAATCCTGATCGCACCAGAGTGTCATGATAAAAAGGGTGCACGCTATTGTGTTAACTCTATTTTGGATATAATCGATATCATAAAATAGAAAAGGTATAGCTGTCATGATGAAGATGATAGAGTATCAGATGCAGTTGCATCTGGAGACAATAGAAAAAAGTATTGATGAGATACAGAGTTATATATATACTGCATGTGTACTTGCAACAGATACATTAGCACATGGTAATAAGGTATTATTGTGTGGAAATGGTGGATCAGCTGCTGATGCACAGCATATTGCTGCTGAACTTACGGGGCGCTATAAAACGGAGCGCCGTGGACTTCCTGGAATTGCCCTTACTACGGATACCTCTGCATTAACCGCTATTGGAAATGATTATGGTTACGATAGAGTTTTTGATAGACAACTTGAGGCTTTAGCAAATAAAGGTGATCTGCTTATTGGCATCTCTACTAGTGGAAACTCACAAAATGTCAATAATGCCTTAACACTTGCAAAAGCCTTAGGGTGCCGGACAGTTGGCTTTAGTGGCAAAGGCGGGGGTGATATGAATGATCTGTGTGACGTTAATATTGTCGTACCAAGTGATGATACTCCACGTATTCAAGAGATGCATATTTTGATTGGACATATTATTTGTCAATCTATTGATGATGTTTTAGGTGATTGATGATGTTGTATACTGATATTGACTTTAATGGTAAAACGATTCTTATTACTGGAGGGGCAGGGTTTATAGGTAGTAATCTTGCTTTTTATTTTCAAACACATTATCCAAAGGCTACTGTAGTTGTTTTTGATAAGTTTAGAAGTGGTAAAACACTTAGTAATGGTAACTTAGCAAGCTTCGGACACTTTAAAAATCTTTTAGGGTTCCAAGGGGTTGTCATTTGTGGTGATATTAATGATCCTGAGGCGCTAAATGCTCTGGATCAATCTTATACATTTGATTATATTTTCCATCAAGCTGCAATTTCAGATACTACAGCACAAGAGCAAGACTTGATAATTCAAACTAATCTTAATGCTTATGAAGATTTACTCAAAATAGCAATCAAACACCAAGCTAATATGATCTATGCCTCTTCTGGTGCAACCTATGGTGATGCAAAGAGCCCTCAAAGTGTAGGAGTAGAGAATCCTGGTAATGTTTATGGGTTTAGTAAGTTGATGATGGATAATCTCACACAAAGTTATCTTGATAAAGGTGTAGAGATCTCAATTGTTGGACTTCGCTACTTTAATGTCTATGGGCCAAGAGAGTATTATAAAAACAAAACTGCTTCTATGGTGCTCCAATTTGGACATCAAATTTTGGCTGATAAAACACCGCGACTTTTTGAGGGGAGTGATCAAATATTGCGTGATTTTACATATATTGAAGATGTAATTCAAGCTACTGTTAAAGCATGTAAACCAAAAAAAAGTGGTATTTATAATGTAGGTACAGGTAAACCTAGGAGTTTTCAAGTAATTTCAGATCTTTTACAAAAAGAGTTTAGTACAAATTTAGGAACAGAATATATCCCTAATCCATTTTCTTCACAATATCAGTTTCATACAGAAGCTAATATCAAGTCAACAAAAGAAAACCTATTATATACACCGCGATTTTCATTAGAAGAGGGTATAGCTGCCTATGTACCTGAGATCAAAAAATTGTATGAAAGTGAAGTGCAAAATGGATAAACAAAAAGTACCCAACATCTTAGTGGTTGGTGATTTGATGATCGATCACTATTTATGGGGAAAATGTGATCGTATCTCTCCTGAAGCGCCCGTACAAGTGGTAGATGTTCAAAAAGAGGATAACCTTATGGGAGGAGCTGGAAATGTGATCAATAACCTTCTCTCATTGGGTGCACATGTAGGAGTTTGTTCAGTTATTGGTGATGATGAAGGTGGTGAATTTATAGGCCAAAGACTTGGACAAAAAGGGGTACGAAAAGAGGGTTTGGTGATCCAAGAAGATCGAAAGACAACCAAAAAGAGTCGTATAATTGCACTGCATCAGCAGATTGTGAGAGTGGATAAAGAGAATAAAGAGGATATCTCTCAAGAGTCTCAAGAGACTATTTTGATGCGTATTAAAATTATATTAGATTTTTACGACGCTATTTTACTCTCTGATTATGCTAAAGGGGTTTTAACCCCTTGGTTGACACAAGAGATTATCACCTTTGCCAAATCAAAAGAGAAGCCAATACTTGTTGATCCTAAAGGGAGTGACTATAGTAAATATAGAGGTGCTACACTGATCACCCCTAATAAAAAAGAGGCGGCGCTTGCTACGAATATTGAGATTAGTAATGATACAAAGTTAGTAGAAGCTGGTACAAAGTTAAAAGAGAGTCTTGATTTAGCGTATGCGCTTATCACCTTATCTGAGGATGGTATGGCTATTTTTGATGATCAGATGACAAAAATCCCAACGGTGGCTAGAGAGGTTTATGATGTAACAGGTGCTGGAGATACCGTATTAGCTTCTCTTGGGTATGCTCTTAGTCTTGGAAAAGATATTTTTGAAGCAGCACACTTTGCAAATTCTGCAGCGGCAGTGGCCGTGAGTAAAGTGGGTAGTGCAACGGTGACCCATGTGGAGATTGCAGCCTATGAACATAGTTTGCATAAACAGAGTAGCCACTCCAAGATAAAATCTGTTTTAGAAGTCAAATCTTATCTAGAGAGTAGTTCCAAAAGTGTTGTATTTACCAATGGTTGTTTTGATATCTTACATGCAGGGCATGTAAAGTATTTGGAAGAGGCTAAAAGCTATGGTGATATACTTGTTTTAGGACTTAATAGTGACGATTCTGTGCAAAGACTTAAAGGTGAGAGTCGACCAATTAATAGTGCACAAGATAGAGCAATAGTGCTTGCAGCTTTAGAGTCTGTTGATTTTGTAATTGAGTTTACAGAGGACACCCCTTATGAACTGATTAAAGTGATAGAACCTGATATTCTTGTTAAAGGTGGAGATTATGAAGGTAAAGAGGTTGTAGGAAGTGATATTGCTAAAGAGACTAGATTAGTAGAGTTTGTTGATGGTAAGAGTACGACAAAGATTATTGAGAAGGCGCAGTTAACGTAAAAGTTGTTGCGCTGCTTCAATAACTCCCTTGGCAGTGATAAGCTTCATGCACTCATGAGTTTTTAGTGGGCACTCTCTTTTCATACAAGGTGAACACGCTATCTGATGTCGTATAAGACTGCTTTGTTTGTTCATCCATTGTGATGTTTCGATATGTTTAGTAGGTCCAAAAAGTGAAACAGTAGGAATTTGATAGGCAGAAGCTATATGCATCGGTCCACTATCTCCTGTGATAAAAAGTGTCAATCCTGCAATATGTTCTATGAGCTCTGAGATAGATGTTTTCCCTGCTAAATTTTGATAGTTTGTAATACTTTGTTGTTGTAATACTTCTTCAATGTCTGCGGCCATATCGGTTTCAGATGGTCCTCCAAATATGACAATATTATATTGTTTATGCAAAGCAATGGCAACTTCTGCAAAACGTTCAGGATACCATCTTTTTGCACTACCATAAGTAGCCCCTGGATTGATACCTAGTGTTGGTTTTTGATAAATTTTTGGTTGATAATAGAGCTTTAGATGATCTGTTTGATATGTAGTATTGAGTATTTGGTTGATAAAGTCATTGTAGCGAATTGCCTGATGGATTTGTGTTTTTGTATAACGTTTATAATACCCTTTTTTCTTTGCTTGTAAAAAAAAGTGAAAAAACTTTGAGGGGAGGGTTCTTCTAAAAGTGAGGGTGAGATCAAATTTGTCTAATGCTTTTGCTTGTTTGTAGAGCCATATAAAACGGTTGTTAGCTTTTTTACTCTCATCAATTATTGTATGTGTTATGTTAGGGTGATTTTTAAGTGCTTCTATGGAGACAAATGAACCAAAAAGCGTGATTTGAGAGTCTGGATAGTGTTGTATGAGGTTTTCAATAGCAGGTGTGGTCATCACAGTATCACCAAGCCAAGTTGGAAGTTCGATGAGAAGTTTCATCTTGACGCAACTTTTTGATAAAGTATGGTGTATTTATTTGCCATCTCTTCACTACTATAATTGTCAATATGCTTTAAAGCTTCAGATGCAAGATTTGCTCTTAATGTAACATCTATGTAGAGTATTTTAATAGATTCATAAATTGCCTGAACATCTTTAATTGGAATTAAGAGACCATTTTCATTGTTGTGAATAATATCTGGAATTCCACCTGTGTTTGTTGCAATGATTGGAACGTTTGCCTGCATTATATCAAAGAGGATAGATCCTAATCCTTCATGGAGCGAAGGAAATACGAAAAGGTTAAAACAGTGTATGTAATCACCTACGTTATGGACATAACCTTCAAATGTAATGTTTGTTACACTTTTTGCCTGAGTTTTATACACTTTTTCATCTTTTCCTTTTCCTAAAAGTATAAGGTGAATATCTGGATGGGTAGATTCTAACATTTTCATTGCTTCTATTAAATAGAACTGACCTTTATGTGCATTATCTAACTCTCCTATATGACCGATAACAAATTTATTTTGAAATCTCTCTTGGATTTTTTTAACATTTATAGGGTCAACGTTGAGTTGACTATAGGCACTTGGGATGATTTGAATATTTATATTTTGGCTTATTTTTAACAACTCTTTTTTAATGACATTTGAAAGTCCAATAGTATATGCAGAGTTTGCATATATTTTTTGATTAAAAAAGTTATGCCTTATAGGGTTATCTACCCGTCTGGTAATGAGGTATGGTATTTTGAAAAAGAAGTTTGCAAAATATGCAAATTGAGCCCCTTTTGTTTCATGTGCATGAATTATAGATGTACCTTTTACTTTGGATAAGGATAATATATAAGGTTTAGAGGTCCTTATAATTTCAAGGTTTTTTATGCCTTCTAATTTATGGGCTAATTCAGATTTTTCTCTCGTAAATATTTTTTGGCTAAAACCTCGTTCTGAGAGTACTTTAATCAAGAGTAGTGTCTGTCTCTCTCCACCTCGGAAACCTTTGGCAAAATTGATGTGTGTTATATGGTGTTTATCTCTCAAGTTTACTAATCCCATTTTTACAGATTATCTCATTTTGTTGTTGTACTTTTTGAAAGACTTTTGTAGATTTTAAATGATCATTTTTACTATATTTATTCTCATGAAAAAGATGAAAGATATTTGCTCTATTTCGAATAGGCTTGATAATACATCCATATTCAATGAGACGATACTCTATATCTGTATCTTCTCCAACAGATGGAGAGGTGTAATCTTCATTAAAACCATTTATGGCAAGAATATCTTCTCTATTGACAGCAAAATTACATCCTAGTATGTGTGATTTTTTGTTTCTATATTTTAAGTTATAGAAAAAATTATTTAATTTGATACCTTCTTCATTGCGTCTCGTG
>JAHZKW010000009.1 GCA_022600175.1 Campylobacterota bacterium | reverse complement strand
AGGGTATAAAGGTAATGATTTATTTTCATCTTATAGTGTTTTAATATTTTTTGCTAAAATGTCGTCTACTTAATCAATCGGAGCAGTTATGGAACAGATGATCAGTATGTCTATCAATCTACACCTTTTTATCATTAGTATAACGGTGTTACTTGCACTTTATAATCTTTATGCAACAAAGAGTATTAAAGATGAAGTTGTATATATTAATCGTATGAAATATATACAACCACAATATCTTACTTTAGTTTCGGCAATTATTTTTACTGGTATTACTGTGATGGCGGTCAATCTGTTTGTGATTAAACCTTCTTTGATTGTGATGTTATTGGGTGTATTTATCATGTTATTTACAAGTATCAAAAAACATATGTATCGAAAAATCTCAAATACTAATAGTGTAGAGTCAATGCAAACCTTTAGAAATTATGTGAAGAAAAAATATATTGGTGATATTGTACTCCTTGCTAGTGTTAGTGCAATTAGCTTGGTTCTTACTTAACAGATGAAGTTTGTCTACGATGCAGATGCATCACATGAAGTATTGGCTATCAAGGATGAAAACTATCGTTACCTTTTTAAAGTAAAACGTTTACGTGTTGGTGATATTGTTCATTTTAGAAACTTAAAAGAGCCAACACTCTATAGCTATAAAATTATTGAAGTAGGTAAGAAAGAGGCACTGCTGAAACTTGAAAGTATCAACTCAAAGATAAAAAGCAGATCTAAAACATTACATCTTATATGGTGTGTTATTGATCCTAAAGTGATTTATGCAACTTTACCAATGCTTAATCAATTAGGGGTTTCAAGGATCTCATTTGTCTATTGTGAGAGGAGTCAGAAAAATTTTAAGATTGATCTTTTTAAAGTAAAGAAGATTATCATTAACTCTTGTCAGCAATCTGGAAGAAGTGATCTTATGAATTGTGAAATATATAATAATTTTGATGATATGTATGATCAGTATGGAGATTTTACTGTTTTAGATTTTGGTGGAGAAACAACATGGGGTGAAATCCCAGCAATTTTGATTGGTTGTGAGGGTGGTTTTAGTGAAAATGAGCGAAAAAAGTTACAAAACAATAACAAAATTGGTCTAAAAACCGATTTTATACTTAAAAGTGAAACAGCTGCTCTCTGTATTGCTTCAAAACTCTTGATTTAAAATAGTTTTTCTGTTATACTTATGGTTCCCCTCCCCCTATATGGCAGTAGGCTCACTTTTGGGTCTGCTGTTTTTTACACACCATTTTTTCAAGCTATATTTACTATAACTTTTTAACCTAACTTTTGGGGTAGTAAAACACCTTAAGATTAAAATAAACTTTTTTTTGTATAATTGCGCACTTAAAAACTAGATCTTGTTATACCAATGCAAGACAAATAAGGAAAAACAATGAGAAAAGAGATTCACCCAGATTACGTAGCTTGCCAAGTTTCTTGTGCATGTGGAAATAGTTTCGAGAGTATGTCAAACAAAGCAGAGATGAGAATTGATATCTGTAATGCATGCCATCCATTCTTCACAGGTAGTGAGAAGATTGTGGATTCAGCTGGTAGAGTTGAGAAGTTTAAGAAAAAATATAACTTAAAATAGTCTATACATTTGCTTCACTTTGTCCCCACTCCTATTGGGAACTTAGAAGATATCTCTTTAAGGAGCTTAAAGCTCCTTGAGAGTGCTACAGTTATCCTCTGCGAAGATACCAGAGTCACAAAAAGATTATTTCACCTTTTAAAAACCAAACACCATTTTGAACCCCAAGCCCAAAAATTTATCTCGTTACATTCACACAATGAGCAAGAAGTTTTAGCTTCTTTATCACCCTCCTTTTTTGATCAAGAGGTACTCTATGTCAGTGATGCTGGTATGCCAGCAGTGAGTGATCCAGGTTGTGTATTAGTCAATTATTGTACGACCCATAAAGTTGAATTTGAAGTACTTCCTGGTGCCAATGCTGCACTACTTGCGTATGCTGCAAGTGGTTTTTGCGATACACGATTTCTCTTTTTTGGTTTTTTACCGCATAAGGGAGGTGATCGTCAAAATGCACTTAAAGAGGCACTCTATAGTGGTTATGTGACACTTCTGTATGAGTCTCCTCACCGAATTGTAAAACTGATCGATCAGATTTGTCTGCTTGAACCTCAAAGAGAACTTTTTTTGATTAAAGAAGCTACAAAATTACATGAAACAACTTTTAAAGGCAGTGCAAGTGAGATTCAAGCACTATTAAAAGTACACAATACAAAAGGTGAGTGGGTGGTTGTTTGTAAAGGTGAAAAGCAACAACAGACGATGATTACGATAGACGATATTATGCAACTAGACCTTCCTAAAAAACAAGCGGCAAAATTGATTGCAAAAATCACTGGTAAATCACCTAAAGAGTGTTATAATGCACTACTTTAAGTTAGGTTAACTTTTTTTTAAGTAGAATGCACGCTATGATACTTTATGGTAAACAAATATTTTTTTATGTTTCTGAGCATTATCCTGAGCTTATTGAGGAGATTTATTTAGCAAAAGAGGTGGATAAAAAACTATTTTCTACTATCGCAAAACTAAATCATAAGATTATCAAATTAGATAGTAAAAAAGCACAGAGCATGGCACGTGGTGGTAATCATCAAGGGTTCCTTTTAAAAATTAAAGCACTTGATTTTAGTGAAATTTCACAACTTAAAAAAGAGCAGTTTCTTTTGGTTTTAGTGGGATTGACAGATGTAGGAAATATCGGTGCGATTATTCGTAGTGCGTATGCCTTAGGGGTAGATGGCGTCGTGATTAGCGGTGTGCAGTCTATTGCGATAGAAGGTATTATCAGAACGAGTAGTGGTGCGGCACTTGATATGCCTATGGTACTATTTAAAGATACAGCAACACTCGTTAATGAACTCAAGCAAGCAGGCTTTACAACGTATAGTGCAGATATGGGTGGTGAAGATGTACGAGACGTGTCATGTGCTACAAAAAAAGCCCTTTTGATGGGCAGTGAGGGGAAAGGCATTCCCAATAGAATATTAAAAATGTCTGATAAAAAAATAAAAATAAATATGCAGCGTTCGTTTGATTCCTTAAATGTCAGTGCCGCTGCGGCAATATTATGTGATAGGATGAGATAATGGCAGACCCAAAACAAGAAGAGAATACAAAACAAGGTATTGAATATTTAATTGAACAAGGTTATAAAAAGATTTCAACAAAGACTTTTATTAGTGATGTTGAGTTAGAACATTTTTTAAATAAAGATTTTTCCAATATCAATAAAACAAGAGCATTAGGTTTTATTCAGATTCTTGAGCGTGAATATCCTGTAGATTTGAGTGAACTTAAAAATGATTATCTTGAGTATGAATTATCACATAAAAGAGCAGAACCAAAAACACTTTTTGTTGAGCAACCGATGAAGTCAGATAAAGCATGGTTAGCTTTTTGGCCTTATATTCTTATTGGATTAGCACTTTTAGGATTATTATTTTTATTTTTGACAGGGAATGAAAGTGCCAAGATTGAACCTACAGTTGAGCCTATTAAAAAGCATATTGAAGAGAATAACAGTGTGATTAAACAGGCTGAAGAGAATATCGCAAAATTGGAAGAGAATAAATCAACACAGATCAATAAACCAAGTATGACGACAGTTTCAGATAATACAACAGTACAAAATCTTGACCTTGATCTTGATAAAGTGGTTTTACAAATGATACAAGAGCGTAATCTTTCAGTAGAAGAGCATAATATCACGTTAGAAGATACGAAGGAGAGCGTTGAAACAGCAGAAGAATTGCTACCTATACAAGAAACAGAAGTGGTGGCACAAGCAGTTCCGAGTGTTGAAGAGAAAGTCGTGAAGAAACAAGAGCCTAAAAAAGAGGTAGTACGTGGAGATCTTTATATCAAACCCACTAGAAAGACATGGGTAGGTGTGATCTATCTTGATGACTTTACAAAAAAAGATTTTTTAATTCGTAAAAAGTTACCGTTAAATGCAAAACGTGATCAGTTAATAGTGATTGGACATAAACATTTTAATCTTTATAATAAAAACTATTCAATCAAATTTAGAGGTAAGGGGCCAGTGCGGTTTATCTATAAAGATGGTGAAGTGATGGAAATTAATAAAAAAGAGTTTGATAAAACAAGTGCAGGTGTAGCTTGGTAAGGTTTATTGTTCTTCTGGCTTTGGTGGTAAGTTTAGGGTATGCAAATAGCTTACATACAGAGTTAAAAAATATACTAGGTCAAAATAGTTATCACGCCAAGAAGAAATTTTTGCAGATTATTTTTAAAGAGGAACAAAAGTTTTATACTCAAAGTGAAGTGGATATCCATAAAGTTTTAGTGGCATTAAAAGAGCATAATTTATTGCGCTTAGATTTTAAAAAAACAAAAGATTTACAACTCAGTTTCGCAACAGAACAAAATAATCCACTGCTGTTTATGAAGATGTTACAAAATAGTCTTAATGTATTAGGGTATAGTACCCCTTCAACACAAAAAGTGATGCGTGATTCTAGTGGATTTTTATGGAAAGTAAGATTTAAAAGCTCTTCAGCAATTGATCCTGTGTTATTTGCCAAAGAGTTAAAAAAGCAACATTGTTATATTACGCAAATTAAACGATACTCTAAATCAAATTGGCGCTTTAATATCGATATTCGTAATATTGATATTGTACCTCAAACCATTGCTTTGAATAAAAAAACTAAACTCAAAAAACCACATAATCCTTATTGGATTGATGTAGAGAGAGCACGTACCATTGTCCTTAATAGCCCAAAAGCTAATAGCTGGTATCCCTATATTGTTTTTTATGATAGAGATTTGAATATCCTTGACAACATTACAAAAGAGAGAAAAAGCTATAATGAGCAATTTAGTGTCCCTAGAAATGCAAAATATGTAAAAATCAGCGATATATATACTCTTGAAAATCTTAAAAGAGGGCTGAGCATTTACATTTCAAAATAAAAAGAGAAATGTGCTAAACAAACCATACATTATGTATGATTGTTGCTAAAACTGTTTTAGTGGTAGCATGGTAAAATGGTGTCATGAATAGATGACTTCATTTTGCATCATAAATGATTATAAATAGGTAATACAATGTTTGACGAAATACAATTTAATACAATAGACAGGCTTCCAAATTATGTGTTTGCAGAGATTAATGATATTAAACTCAAAGCAAGACAAAACGGAGAAGATATCATTGACTTTAGTATGGGAAATCCTGATGGTCCTACGCCTCAACATATCGTTGATAAACTGATTGAGACAGCTGGAAAGCCTAAAAACTTTGGATACTCTGCTAGTAAAGGTATCTATAAACTTCGTTTAGCAATTTGTAACTGGTATAAAAGAAAATATAATGTTGATCTTGACCCTGAGAGTGAAGCTGTTGCGACGATGGGTTCAAAAGAGGGATATGTGCATCTTGTGCAAGCGATCACTAACCATGGTGATGTCGCAGTTGTACCAGAGCCTGCATATCCGATTCATACGCATGCATTTGTTATTGCTGGTGGTAATGTCGTTAAAATGCCTTTAGAGTTTAATGAAGCGTATGAGCTTGATGAAGATACTTTTTTTGCTAATTTACACAGAGCATTTAATGAGTCTTTACCAAGACCAAAGTTTGTGGTTGTAAATTTTCCACATAACCCAACAACCGTGACAGTAGAGAAAGATTTTTATGTCAAACTTGTTGCTTTAGCAAAGAAAGAGCGTTTTTATATTATTAGTGATATTGCTTATGCAGATATCACCTTTGATGGTTATAAAACACCATCGATTTTAGAAGTAGAGGGTGCAAAAGATGTTGCAGTTGAAAGTTTTACGCTCTCAAAAAGCTATAACATGGCGGGTTGGAGAGTTGGGTTTTTTGTAGGAAACCCAAAGATGATTGGTGCACTTCAAAAGATAAAGTCATGGTTTGATTACGGGATGTTTACTCCTATTCAAGTAGCTGCTACAGTGGCCCTTGATGGACCACAGGAGTGTCAAGTAGAGATCATTGAGAAGTATCGAAAACGTAGAGATGTACTTTGTGAGAGCTTTTACAATGCGGGTTGGGCGTTTGAAAAGCCAAAGTCCTCCATGTTTGTATGGGCTAAACTACCTCCTGAAGCAGCGCATTTAGGCAGCATGGAGTTTTCAAAACAGCTATTGACAGAAGCAAAAGTAGCTGTGAGTCCAGGTATTGGTTTTGGTGAACATGGTGATCAATATGTGCGTATTGCATTGATTGAGAATGAAAAAAGAACACGTCAAGCTGCACGAAATATCAAAAAATATTTACAAACATTAAAGGATAAGCAACGTAATGGTTAATGTCGCAATTATTGGTGTAGGAACAGTTGGTAAGAGTGTTGCTGATATCCTTGAAACTAATAAAGAGTTAATATCTGCAAGGGCAGGTAAAGAGATCAATGTTGTTAAAGGTGTGGTACGAAATCTTGATAAAAAAAGAGATGTGAATATTCCTTTGACAGATAACATTGATGAAGTTTTAAATGATGATAGTATTGATATTATTGTGGAGTTGATGGGTGGTATTGATGAACCTTACGAAGTGGTCAAGGCTGCATTAACCAAAGGCAAAGCTGTAGTGACTGCAAATAAAGCCTTACTCGCTTATCATCGGTATGAGCTACAAGATATTGCTATAATATCTGGGTTT
>JAHZKW010000100.1 GCA_022600175.1 Campylobacterota bacterium | reverse complement strand
GATCTTACAAATCGTCGATATTAGTCAAGTAGACAAACCTAAGCTTACCAATACACTTGATACCAAAAGCTTTGCTGAAGATATCCAAATTGCGCAAGATAGAAATCGTGCTTATATCGCAGATGGATGGTCAGGATTAGTGGTAGTAAGTCTTAAATAACAACAGAAGTAATTTAATTTTTGTTTACATTCATCTGTTATGATCTACTATGCAAAAATTTATCCTTCTTTTTATTTTCATAACCTCTTCTTTTAGTGCGCAAATCGATACCACCCTCTTTGAGGGTGAGAACCTTCCAAAATATTATGCTCGTATTGCTAAAGATATCAATAGCTCTATCACACAAAAACTAAAAAGTGAGCAAATCATATCCCTTGAACGCTCCACACTACAAAAACTACAACAACTCCATGCTGTCAAAGATGAGATCAAAACCTTTGAAACTATCACCTTTTCAGATAAACAAATTACCCAACAAACTTATCTCAAAGCACTCTATCTACTTCAAACGCTTTATAGTGAGATTGACCGTCTACATAAAAAAGAGAAAAATATTCAACAAAAGCTCTTTGCACTCAAAAGCCAAATTGAAAAGAGCCTCCCAAAAGAGCAAAATCGATCACTACTAAGTAATCAAATGCAGTATGCTTTTTATAAAATTTCTCAAGATAAAATCACTCAATCACTCACACAGTACGAAGCACTCTATAAAAAAGAGTTTGACCTCTTTTATCAAGCACTTGATCTTGTTAACTTTAAAGAGCAGAGTTCAAAACAGATTTTAAAAAATGTAGATCGCAAAATCGAAACTATTACGGAAAAGAATCTACTTCTTACCATTGATAAAGATAGTGAAGCCCTACAAAATAGTGCAGCACAAAAAAAGATAGAGAGTGAAGAGAGAAGTATCCAAAAAGAGCGTGATGAAACCTTAGTAAAAAAACTCGAAGCACAGATACTCCTGTCACTTAAACATCTTAAAGCCAAAGATCATGACAACTACCTAGAGACACTTGAACTTATAGAAGTCGATCTATCTGGGCTTAGCAAAGCAAAAAGAGAAACGTTTGAAAACTTTTCAAAATTATTAATAGACTTTGGTGAACAAAAGTTTGATACCGCATCGGTAACGCTTGCAACCACACAACTAGGTATCAAAAATATCATCAATCAAATAGAGTCATTTATCACTAAAACACTTTTTGTTTATGAAGATAAAGCCTTCTCCATCAAAACAGTTTTGACCTTTGCAATACTGCTTTTTATCGGCTTTTTTATCGCAAAAATCTATAAAAATATTGTTGATAGTTTTCGAAAATCTAATCGTATTAAAAACCTCTCAGTAGCACGTATGATTGCCAATAGTGGTTATTATCTTATTATCTTGATCACCTTCTTTATTGCCCTTCGTGCGATTGGCTTGGATATGCATACCATTTTTGTCGTTATTGGAGCAATTCTTCTTTGGATTGCTTTAGGACTACAAGGATTTATCTCAAACTATGCAATGGGTATTTTAATCAAAATTGACCGCTCCATCAGAATTGGAGATCAAATTGAACTTGATATACATACAGCAGGTATCGTTGATGATATGGATTTTCGATCTATCACACTACTTACGAGTGATCATACCCGAATCACCATTCCCAACTCTCGTTTTTTTAGTAACTCGTTTATTAACCACTCTCTTGAAGAAGATATCAAACGTATTCATATCGCCTTTAGTGCACCAAATAGTATTGACTATGAGCTTATCCAAGACACCGTACTCAGCACACTAGCCAAGAGTGAAGTACCACATATCAAAACTACTGACAAACAAGCACAAGTCGTTATCATCGATATTAATCGTAAAATTGTCAGATATAAACTCCTTGTCTGGATTAATCAAGCTGATCGATATGATATGGTGATTGAAAAATCACCCTTTTTAGCACTTATACACCAAAGTCTCAAAAAAGTTGCACTATAATCGCACAAAAAAGCATAGGAAATTGATTGCACTTTCAACTCGATCACACAGATGGTAATGCGAGAGCTTGTACCATAAAAACCGCACACTCGACGATTCAAACACCTGTATTTATGCCTGTAGGGACTTTAGGCAGTGTTAAAGCACTTGATAGTGTTGACATGACAGAGCATCTCAACACTGATATCATTTTAGGCAACACTTACCATCTTTATCTACGCCCTGGAGATGAGACGGTGAAGAAGTTAGGAGGGCTACATGGATTTGCGAACTATCCTAATAGTTTTTTAACCGACAGTGGTGGATTTCAAGCTTTCTCTCTCTCAAAAATGACCAAACAGGATGAAAATGGTATCACTTTTAAAAGTCATATTGACGGCTCAAGCCACTACTTTACCCCACAAAAAGTATTAGATATACAGTACAACTTAAACAGTGATATCATGATGATTCTAGATGATCTTATTGCACTACCTGCTGAAAAAGAGCGTATTAAACTCTCCATTGAGCGTACAACCAACTGGGCACAAAAATCGATTGAATATCATAGAGCACAACAAACAAAAGGGATAGGCCAACATCAAAATATCTTTGCCATCGTACAAGGGGGGATTGATAAGGAGTTTAGAAAACTCTCTGCCACACAACTCACCGCTTTTGATTTTGATGGATTTGCAATTGGCGGACTTAGTGTCGGTGAGGCCAACCAGGACATGTATGATACAGTTGAGTTTACGGTACCATTTCTACCCAAAGATAAACCACGTTACCTTATGGGTGTAGGTACACCTGAAGATCTCATTGAAAATATTGAGAGAGGTGTTGATATGTTTGATTGTGTTATGCCCACACGAAATGCACGAAATGGTACACTTTTCACCTCTTTTGGTAAATTAAATATCAAAGGTGCAAAACATAAACTCAGTGATGAACCTATTGATCCAGAGTGTACATGCCATACCTGTCAAAACTACTCAAAAGGGTATCTAAACCATCTCTTTCGTGCACAAGAGTTAACCTACTTTAGATTAGCATCACTACATAACCTGCACTATTATCTCACTCTTATGAGAGAGACGAGAGAGGCTATCAAAAAAGGAGAGTTTCAAGCCTTCAAAAAAAGATTTTATGAAAAAAGGGAGCAAGCCTAAAGATGAAAGAGTTTCTTAAAATTTGGTTACCCATCATTATATTGATTATAGGAGCATTTTGGTTTACTGCACAATTTTTAAAACCTATTCCTAACAAAGAGATTACTATCGCCACAGGTAGAAGTGGGGGTACTTACTATAACTTAGCACAAAAATATAAAACACTTTTAGAAAAAGAGGATATCACAGTCAACATCGTAGAGACTGCTGGATCCATTGACAGTCTCTCCCTTTTAAAAGCACATGAAGTTGATATCAGTTTTGTGCAAGGTGGTACTGTTGATCACAATCTATCACAATCTTTAGAATCAATTGCCAGTATCTACTTTGAACCTTTATGGCTCTTTACCCCTAAAGAAAAAGAGAAGATCTCTTATCTTAAAGAGCTTCAATCTAAACGTATCTCGATCGGAGAACAAGGGAGTGGTACAGGTGCATTGATAGAGCAGATTGTTAAAGCAAATAAGCTCAAAGTTAAAGATACAAAACTTGAATACCTAGGACTGCTTGACTCTGCAAAAGCATTAAAAGCAGGTGAAATAGATGCTTTTTTTTCCGTTGTTTCAACACATGCCCCTGTCATATTGAATCTTCTATCAGATGAGCATATTGAAGCGATCTCACTCAAACGTATCAAAGCATATGAACAAAATTTCTCTTATCTTAAAGGAATCACTATCTATGAAGGGAGTATTGATCTTGTCAATAACCTGCCTAAAGAAGATATACACCTTTTAGCCACTACCGCAAATCTTTTGGTACATAAAGACCTTGACGATACACTCGTAAGACTCTTTACTAAAGTGGTAAAAAAAGAGAATAATAGAGATGACGGCTTCCCCTCCACTGAGTATCTTGAACTTCCACTCAATCCACAAGCAAAACAGTATCTCTTACATGGAGACACTATCTTAGAAAAATTCTTTCCCTATTGGATCGCTGCAAATATGGATAGACTCAAAATCATGTTGATTCCACTTTTAACACTTTTGATTCCACTTTTTAAAGGATTTATGCCCTTATATCGATGGCGTATACGCTCTAAAATTTATAAATGGTATAAGCAATTAGATCTTCATGATAGACGTTGGGAACAATATGATAAACAAACACTGCACTCAGGAATCACAGAAATTGAACATTTGCAACAAGAGATTAAAGCAGATGTAGATGTACCCTTAGCCTACATGAATGAGTACTATATGCTCAAAACTCATGTTGATTTTGTACTAAAAAAGATGCGTACTAAAGCACAAAATTTATGATATGATAGTAGTATAAAGGAGATATAATGAAAAACATGACTTTATCACTTTTACTACTCTTCATATTCAGTGGCTGTACGGCACACCATAATCCATTTGCACATATAGGTGCAAGTAAAACTATTCAAGTAGGTGGTGGTATTAATGTCGATGTAGGTGTACAGGACATCATTCGACTAGGGAAATAGAATCATCCTCTCAAACTTTTATATAAAAACACCATCATAGCAAAGAGTGAACTTGTCATGATGATAGAAGGGCCCGAGCTTAGATCAAAGTTATAAGATACAACAAGTCCTATGATGGTAAAAAGCATAGATAAAAGAGCCGCACTTATCATCATCGAATAGAGATGTTTACACAAGAAGCTAGCGATATAGATAGGGATAGTCAGCAGTGCGATGACCAATATAAGCCCTACAACTTTGATGGATATCACAATCGTCAAACTTGAAAGTATCAGTATCAGCGTATAAAAAAACTTTGTTTTAACACCCCTTAGATTTGCATACTCACTATCATAAGAGACCGCTACAATATCCCTGTAAAATGTAAACACAATCACTAAAACCATCACTAAAAGTGCTGCCATATAGTATAAATCCTCTCTCGTCACTGCCAAAAGTGAACCAAAAAGATAACTCATTAGATCGGACTGATACCCAGGAGTGAGATCAACCAAAATAATCCCTAGTGACATCCCAACAGCCCAAGTGAGCCCTATCAACATATCCAAATTTTCTCTCTGCTTGTAACTGGCCATCGCGATGATAATCGTCACTGCCACACAAAACAGAGAGGTAGACAAAAGCATTGGCAATCCAAAAAAGATTGCGATGCCTATCCCTCCATAAGCACTATGTGCAATCCCTCCGGATAAAAAAACCATTTTATTCACCACGATCAATGTGCCAATGATACCGGTTATCACACTCACTAAAATACCTGCCAAGAGTGCATTTTGGATAAACGTATAAGAAAGCGTCTCTAACATCTGCATTTTCCCAACATCTCTAAAAGTTCGATTTCACATACATGTGTATCTATATTTTTAAACTCATCTGTCATCATCAGTAAATCATGATTGGTCAGTCGTTTATTGATATAAAAGGCTCTAGTCGCATACTTTAGTATCACTGAAATATCATGGCTAACCACAACAACAGTGATACTTTTATTGAGTTCTTCTAAAGTTTTATATATCTGTTCACATCCGTTGATATCGATATTTGAAGTGGGTTCATCCAGCAGCAGTATCTTTGGATCTGAAAAAAGTGCTCTTGCGATAAAAACACGCTGTCTTTGTCCACCTGATAAGTCAGAAACCTTTTGTGATGCAAACGCATGCATATTGACTTTTTCTAATGCTTCTAGTGCTTGTTTTTTTTCATCACTTTTATAGCCAAAAAGCCTTTTTTTGATAGCACTTTGTCCCATCATGACAACTTCTAAAACAGTGATAGGAAACTTGATATTGATATTAGTATTTTGAGGAACATAGCCAATCTTTTGCGTATGTCTTCGATAATCTTCACCATAGATTTTAATCTCACCATCTTGCAGTGGATTGATACCCAAGATAAGCTTTATCAGTGTTGATTTTCCACCACCATTTGGACCGATAATGGTCAAAAAGTCATGCGCTTTAATCGTGAAATTGATCGCTTCTAAAACCTGCTGCTTCTCATACGAAAAGTTCAGGTTAGAGACTTCAATAAGCGTGTTATCGGTTGTTTGCAATTGCATCTGCCATGTTAATAAGATTTTGTGACCAATCCTTTGCTAAAGGGCTCTCTTTGAGTACTTTAATATTTAACTCTCTTGCAATTGCTTTGGCACTTTTATCCGAAAACTCTTTTTGGGTAAATATCGCCTTTACACTCTCAGCTCTTGCTTTATCAATGATTTTTTGAAGCATTTTTGGTTTTGGGTCTTTACCCTCAACCTCTATAGGGAGCTGTGTCAAGTTATACGCTTTTGCAAAATAACCCCATGATGGATGAAAGACCATAAACTTGGTCCCCGCAGGAAGCACAGAAAAAATCTCTTTGATCTTTTTATCGGTTGCTTCAATCTCATCTAAAAATTTCTCATAATTTGCTTGATAGTATTGACTATTTTCACCATCCATCGCTACCAATGCATCATAAATATTTTTTGCCATGATCTTGACATTTTCAGGTGAAGTCCAAGTATGAGGATCTACACTGGCGTGGCCATGATCATGCCCGTCACTCTCAGGAACTGTTGCTAACGGTTCTATATCCACTCTTTTGCTATCTTTCAAAAAGTGTTCATCTGCTTCAAACTCAAAGGGCATATGCTCTGTAAAGAAGAGATAGTGACCGCTCTTTTTGATGGTGAGTCTAAAAACAGTCATCTCTTTGCTCTCATCAAAGTGCAGTTGATAGATGCCTTTATCATGATAAATAGTTTCACCATCTTTTGCTTTGGTCGTAGTATCAGATGCAAATGCTGCTTTTGCACTATCTTCATACACCTCAATCAACTCATCACTATCCTTTGAAGCTTCTATCATCAAAAACTTCATAGCGGGGTCTGCATAAGTGCCATCTATTTTAGAGAAACTCCAACGATATTCACCCTCTTTGAGATAAAATTGCCCTGCCCACTCATATGGCAAAGCGTTCTCTTGGTGACCATGATCATGACTATGCGCCTGCATCTTGATAAACGAAATACCCTGCGTCATATCCACAAACTTCATCTTTTTATTTTGTGCTTCAAACTTTTCCAGCCAGCTATTTTCAAACTCGATTTTGATGGGAAAATAGAGATGCGCATTTGAGATTGCTTTCATCTGGGAGGGTTTTGGTTCATAACTATGGGGATCGCTTCCAGGTTTCACCATCGTGGTAACATGGACTTTATCAGCACCTATCTTTTCCACAAAGCTCTGTTGCGGAGTAATACTGACGACGACATTGACTTTAGCATAAGCGACACTTAGAGAGAGTAAAAGAGAAAGAAGAGCTATCTTTTTCACTATAATTCCTTTTTGCAACTAGGTTGCATTTATTTTAAAGGATTATAGTGCTTCTCTCTTTAATTGCAACTTAGTTGCAATTAACTTCCTCTTCTACCCACTTACAAAAAGCCAAAATCTCACTGTTTTGGTGTTTCTTTGCCCCTCTTTCCAAAAGGTCTACTTTTTTTCGTATCTCTTCTTGTACACTTTGATGTTCACGATGTTTTAAAAGCGCCTCGATACGAAATCTATCCATCGCAAAATATTTAAACGAGAGTTGATTCTCATGACCTGCATATTTTGTTGTTAATACCTCTTCAACAAACCCAAGCGGGTATCGACGAAGCATCCTCAACCACAAATCATAATCTTCACACACTTCTAATGCTTCATCAAAATAACCCACCTCTTCAAACACCTCTCTTGCTATCATGATAGTCGATGGGGCGATTTTACAAAAGTCCAGATTCTCTTCAAAACACCAACCGCTTGGCTTTTGATGTGCTTTTTTCTGTTTGATCTCTTTGTTATGGCGCATCCATTTCTCAGCTGTGTGGCTTATCAGACAAACAGGCTCTCTCTCATGATAGTCCTTTTGCAGTGCTAACTTTTCAGGATGCCAGATATCATCAGAATCCAGCAGTGTAATCCACGAACCGCTTGAAGCTTTGATACCTGCATTTCTAGCTGAGGAGACCCCTCTGTTTTCTTGGGTGATGATTTTTACTTTGTCTCGATAACGCTCTAAAACTTTGGCGGTTGCATCTGTAGAGCCATCATCTACAACGATAATTTCATCGGCTAAAAACGTTTGAGAGAGTACAGAGTCAATAGCACGGGCAATCAAAGCTTCACGATTATAAACGGGGATAATGACTGAAATCATAGTTTTTTCTCTTTTATAGCGTTAAATTTTATATATTCTAACGACTTTCACCTATCATAATCTAAATATATTATTTAAATTCAAGCACCAACCTTCTATGGTATAATTAACTAAATTTTAAGGAGGAAAAGATGTCAGATTCAAAATGTGAAATCCACAAGAACCACGATCACGAGCATAAAGAGGGTTGCGGTCATACCAAGATCAAACATGGGGACCATGTAGATTATCTTCATGATGGACATATGCATCACAAACATGATGATCACTATGATGAGCATACGCTTGAAGTCAATGAGACCAATCCTGACCATTGTCAGCCGGTTTCCTGTGAAGAGGGACATGTACACGGTCCTGATTGCGGACATGAAGCTGTTCCGCATGGAGACCATGTATGCTACATTGTTGATGGACGACTGCACTATCCTCATGAGGGGCATTGTGATGACCACGGACCCGTTGAAGTAGAGGAAAATCCTAAAGTGTAATCAAGAGGGGCTTTTGATAGCCTCGCTTGATAGTGCTATTTTTTATTTGCAATTGCATTTGCCAAAGAGATAAGGTTTTTCGACCAGTGTGGATTGAGTGGAGAGATACCAATCACTTTGATACCCAACTCTTGGGCTATGAGTCTTGCCCCTTTTTGTGAAAACTCTGGCTGGGTAAGTATCCCTTTGATCTTCAATTTTTTAGCCTTTTCAATCATCATTTCCAACTCACTTAGCTTTGGCTCTTTCCCTTCAACTTCAATCGCAATTTGCTCTAGTTTATAGGCATTGGCAAAATATCCCCAAGCAGGATGAAAGACCATAAACTTTGCCCCTTCTTGCACATCGGACAGTATCGTTTTGATCTCTTTATCTATCTCTTCTGCTTTTTGTGCAAAGAGATCATAATTTTTTTGATAAATCTCTCTATTTTTACGATCGAATCTTACAAGGGTTTCATAGATAGTATGCCCAATCTTTTCAATATTTTTAGGCGTTGTCCAGACATGGATATCTTTTGTTGGCCGTTGTTTGCTTGAAAACCTTTTCAGTTTTTTATTAAACTGCATATCAATTCTCTCAATACTTTTAGAGCAGTCAATAATCTCCATATCACCATTTTGCTCTTTGATCCTAGGAAGCCACGCTTTTTCAAAATGGCCACCAATCGTAAAGTAAACATCAGCACGTTCCACGGCTCTCATCTGTGATGCTTTAGGCTCATAGAAGTTAGGATTTGCACCGATGGGCACCAAAAGGGTCACATCCACTAAATCTCCTCCTATCTCCTCTACATACGCTTTTTGCGGTGCAATACTCACAACAACATGCACTTTTGCATACACAAGAGATATGCTGAGTAAAAATAATATCACTATTTTTTTCATATGGAATCCTTTTAAAAATTAAGACTCGCGCCTAGATAAAGATATCTGCCTACATTTGAACCGAGCATCACATCAACCTTTTCATCCATAAGGTTGTTAACCCCGCCATGGATTCGATACTGCATCTTATCCCCAAAGATGTAAGAAGCTGTGGCATCTACAAGCGTATATGCATCAGTAGTTTTATCCTCTATGGTACCACTACTTTGCGTCACACTATACTCCTGCTCTCCAATATAAGTCGTCAAGGTACCGATTTTTAAATTTTTAGTGATAGGGATATCAAGATTCACATTGATGGTCTGATTTGGTGTAAATTCCAGCGATTTTCCAGTATCTTTGTTTTCTGTTCTGAGTTCATTCCAGCTCACTCCTGTGACAATTTTATTGGCAAAGGTATAACTGACCCGTGCTTCTATACCCTTGGTCTCAGCTTTACTCACATTTTCATAGGTAAAAGTGTTGGGTTCATCTCCTGCCACCTGTTCGATGCGATCTTTGGTTTGGTTGAAAAAAAGAGCGACATCATATTCAAAACCATCTTTTTGACCACCCATCGCTATTTCATATGAGTTGGTAAATTCTGGTTTGAGGTCATAGCCTCTATAACTTGCTCCAACAATTAAGGCTATGGGAGTCTGCTTATTGATGTAGATCTCTTTCATATCAGGTGTACGGTAGGCTTGCGCAAAATTGGCTCGAAGATTTATCCCATTTTCTAACTGTTTCACTGCACCCACTCTAAAAGTGGGTTTATCCTCAGCTATAGAGATGATATCATATCGCCCTCCAAAAACCACATTTAGTGTCTCAGAAACTTCCCACTCATCCTGCATATAGAGTGCTTTATAATCAATATGCTCTTTTGTCAGCTCTGAGCCTTGGGTAAAGATCGTAGTATCCCGTGACTCATTGCGGTATTCTGATCCCATTGTAAAAAGATGGGCATCGTTCATCGCATAATGCGTCATCAACTCATACGAAGTGATTTTAGCATTGCCATTCATACTGTTAGATGCAGAGTCAGCTTCACTCGCAAACCCAAAGTCCTGATAATGTCTCATCGTCGTCGTGTTTCGTTTTTTGTAATCACTATGGTATGCTTGAAAATTCAACGACCATCTATCGCTGGCTATCCACGTAATATCCCCTGAAATACTACGTCTCGTATTCTCATCTTTAGCGTTGATGGGAACATTAAAAGCAGGGAGTCTATTTCCATTTGACACAATTCCTGAAGGGTAAAAGGTACTATTATAGACTCCTTTTCGCTCCTCTTTCATATAAGCGATATCAACCCCTGCACTAACACGCTCTGTAAAGTCATACGCTACGCTTGCGCCAAGGTTATAGACATTGGCTTCATCGCGGTAAGTGATATCTGTCTCATAACTATCGGGGATAGCAGCAACTGAGGGGTTGGGATGTTGTGAAGGAGTGACTTTACCGTTAGCAGTTTTAAAAAGGATATTGGCGCGCTCCCTTTCATAGTAAGGCTTGGAGTCTAGTCCACTGCCATAAAGGCTATAGGTTAGTTTCCCCTCTCTACCAGCTGCGTGAAAGTTTAATTCACTGTTATCACCCTCACCATCAAGATTAGCACCATACGTAAAGCCTAGCGAACCTTCAAAAATCTCCGCTGGCTTTTTGGTAATGATGTTGATCACTCCACCTACAGCATCAGCGCCATAGAGTGAACTCATCGCCCCTTTGACAATCTCCACGCGCTCAATTGCAGAAGCGGGGATTCTATCTAAATCATAAGCATTATCCGCCTCTCCTGCCATCCTTTTTCCATTGATCAAAAAAAGTGTGCTACTCGCACCCATGCCTCGAAGCGAAATAGAGGATTTTGATTTACTCGTTGCTGAAGCAAAAGTACCAAACTGACGAACGATACCTGATGTTTTGTTGATAATATCGCCCAACGTTACAGATCCCATCTCAGCAATCTTCTCTTTATCTATAACCACCACCGAAGCACTTACCCCATCAATACTCTTTTGGGTTTTCGTCACTGATGTGACAGTGATTGGTTCTAGCGTAGCCTCATTGGATCTATTTGCATGCAGCAGTGCAATTGTTAGATAGCTCAGTGCTATCACTACTTTTGGAATAAACCTTGTTTTCTTAAAACTATACATATAACCTCATTACAACATATGTCCCATTTGCTCTTTTTTCACCTGAATATACTTCTCATTATGCTCGTTTCTAGCAGTGATCGAAGGAATTCTCTCGGTAATCTCTATGCCAAGTTCTTCTACAAATGCTATTTTAGTCGGGTTATTTGTCACCAGTTTTACTTTGGATATTTTCAAATCTTTTAAGATAACCCCCACCGCTCGATAATCTCTCTCATCCTCTTTAAATCCAAGTTCAAGATTGGCTTGAATCGTGTTGTATCCTGCATCTTGAAGTTTATAAGCGTTGATCTTATTAACCAGTCCGATATTTCGTCCCTCTTGACGATGATAGATGACAAGACCACCCTCTTTTGCAATGCGTTTCAATGCTAAATCCAATTGATTACTACAATCACATTTTAAACTTCCTATCGTATCACCGGTAAGACACTCAGAGTGAATACGTACTATGGGCTCTTCCAAGGTGAAAAAGTCTTGACTCATAATGGCTAAATGCTCTTGGCATCCATCTTTATACGCTTTTACTTTAAATTTTCCATATCTTGTCGGCAAATCTGCTATACCAGATTTTATGAGAGGATATCTCTTTATTTCAGGCTCCTCAAAAGAGTTAAAAAAACAAGACTTAGCGCCCGTGTGACAAGCAACATTGCCTACCTGCTCTATGATTAACAAAATCGTATCAGCATCACAATCAACCTTCACATCAACCACTTTTTGAATATTTCCACTTGTTTCCCCTTTTTTCCAGATTCTATTTTTACTTCTGGAGAAGTAGTGTGCAATCTTTGTTTTAAGAGTTAATGCTAAAGCTTCTTGATTCATAAAACCTACCATCAATACTTCATTTGAACCATACTCTTGGGCCACTGCTGGCACCAAACCGTCCATTTTATAAAAATCAATATCAATCATAATGCTTCAAACTATCACTGTAATGTTAAAAGTGATGAGGGTGCTGGAGACCAATGTGTATGGCTATGTTTAGGGATATTTAAAAACGAAAATTTATCTGATAATGTAGCGATGCCTGTATCAATATCATCACCAATAAATACGAGAATAGATTCTCCTTCATAATCCCCCAACTCTTCAAATGAGACATTGCCAAAAGAGTAGTTAACGATAAGTGGTGTAGGAACATCCTCAGTTTTAACCATCCCTTTCACTCTGTAGATATTCTCAGGAAGTGACGTTAACAGTTCATCTATATCATTGAAGATAATCTTATCACTCACCTTAGCAACTTTTCGCTCAATAGCATCATGAGAGGTGTGGTCATGCTTATGATACTCATTTGCCAATCCTACTATCTCATCGATTTGATACGTCCCTTCAAAGACATCTTGACCAACAATACCCTGCTGTGATGTATGTAGAAAATAGTTGTTAAATACTTTCTTACCTGTTAAAATATTTTTGATATCGTGTTCCTCTTTGATAGCGATAATATCTTTTTTTGCTTCTTCTAATTCATCCTCACTTACCAAGTCGGTTTTATTTAAAACTAGTATATTTGAACCACCTACTTGATATTTTGCTGTAGGGTTGTGCATGTAAGAGTCATAATTTTTAACATCACAGACACAGATCACACCTTCAACCGAAAGACCAAGATTCTGTAACGACATAAAAACAGGGAAAGGCTCCGCTGCTCCAGAAGTCTCTACAAAGAGAATGTCAGGATTGTACTTGTTGAGGATTTCGATCACCCCACTTTCAAACTCTTCAGCCATTTGACAACAGATACAACCCTCTGATATCTCTATCACATCACTATGGACATTTTTTAAAATATTCTGATCAACACCAATTTCACCAAATTCGTTGACTACAATAGCTACTTTTTTATCCCCAAAATGGTTTTTGATCGTATTGGTCAGCATACTGCTTTTCCCAACACCTAGAAATCCGGTAATAATAAACGAGTGAACCATAACTATCCTTTTCAAATAATAATTTATTTTTTAAATTTTATTACAACTTAATCATCCCCATGATGATAGTTAAAGAAGACTTAAATGCAACTAAGTTGCATTTATAAAATTTCCTGATATACTTGTTATATACAGTTATATAGATTGTTATTTTAAAGATTTTTACAGAGGAAAAATAGACAATGAATATCATGAATAAATTAATTAGTTTAGTATATGGAAGAACTCCAATCGAGCACTCCAATATCACAAGTATATTTACAAAATATGGTATGTATCAAGCTAAAGTATATAAAGATGCACATCAAGAGTATTTGGCATTGATGAGCCAAAACTTCTTTGATCTCAAAACGCCTATCGTCTATATACACTCTGATTCTTATACATGTGGTCACCTTGCCAGTAGTCAGCTAGATTTAGCATTAAAGATGATTTCCAAAGAGCATGGTTTACTCATCTACTATAGCAACGAAGGCAGAAAGATTGATACACTTTTACAAGATATAAATGCCCGAAAACTTCAAACAAAAACAGATGTTATGCATAAAACAGATATAAAATCAAAGATAAAGGTGTATAAAAAAGAGTATTATACACTTAGTTTCATACTCAAAGATCTAAACCTCTCAAAAATACAACTCGTATCAAATGATATCAATGCAATTGAAAGCGCCGTACAGCTAGGGATAAATATCACCAAACAGGTCCCTACCATATCTTATGGATATGGTAGAAAGTAATCTCTACTTTTTCTTTGTAAAAGTTGAAAAGTACCACCAAATTGATCCTAAAAGTGTCAATAGCACCATCGGCATGATAATAGGATTTTGTTTGACATAGCCAAAAGCAGAAACAATTTGTTCACCACCCCAGTAACTTAAAAGTCCAAAAAATAGCGCCCATAAAAGAGAAGCTGGGGCATTTAAAATCCCAAACTTTACAAAGCTGTACTTCGTAAGACCAAAAGCAATCGGTACTAACGTTTTGACACCATAAATATATTTTTGTAAAAATACCACCCAGTCACCATACTTTTTAATGAGTAGATGACTCAAGGCAAATTTACGCCGATGGTTCTTCATATAAGGCTGTGTAAACTGTTTGTTATATCTCGCCATATAAAAAAGAAACATATCACCTATATAGTTAGCGACTGTTGCAACTATGATAGAGGTTGTAATGTCCATTTTCCCCATGTACGAGAGTGCCCCTGCTGCTACAATTGCAAAAAAACCTCCACCAAAAGAGTAGAAAAAAAGGATAATATATCCATACGTTGAGAGTGAGTTTAAAAGATCTTCCATTTACTGTTTACCTTGATTAAAATAGTGTGCAAAACAACCATCCAGGGCTAATAATTCTTCTTTGCTTCCCTCTTCCTGAATCTGTCCATTTTCCAACACATAGATATGATCAGCCATATTGATAGTACTAAGCCGATGTGCGATTATTATAGTGGTTCTTTCTTTTAAAAACAATGTTAACTCTTCAAAAAGTGAATCTTCTGTGCTCACATCTAAAGAGGAGGTAGACTCATCAAGAATCACTACATTTGGATCAGCAATAATCATACGTGCAATTGAAAGCCTTTGGCGTTGACCACCTGAAAGTTTGATACCATTTTTCCCCACCACAGTATCTACACCATCAGCAAGTTCATTGATAAAAGATTGAAGTTGTGCAATCTGCAATGCTCTTTGAATCTTATCTTCTGTAATCTCTTTACCAAAAGTGAGGTTAAACCGTATGCTTTCATTGAACATCATGGGACTTTGTAGTACCATAAAGACTGAAGATCGCATCATATCTAAACCTATCTCTTTACTATCAATACCATCAAAAAGTACTCTACCACTATTGGCTTCATAAAAACCTGCAATAATATGTGCTAAAGTTGTTTTACCACTACCACTTGCCCCAATAATCGCAATCTTTGAACCTTTTTTGATCTCCACGTTGATATCTTTAAGTACAGGCTTATCACTATCATATGCAAAATTAACCGCTTCTAATGTCACTTGATTGGTACTGTTTGCACGAAAAGGGTTATGTACATGAGGATATTGTGGTTCAGCACTCAGGTCAAATATAGCATTGATACGAGAAAGTGCTGCTTTAGCATTGTGATAGTCATACTGAATATTGATAATCTCTTGAATCGGAGTCATGATCACCCATAGATAGCCAAATACAGCAAACATCAAACCAATACTAAGATCACTATAGGCTACCATCAAAATACCTGTGGCACGAAAGATCTCAAACCCTGTTAAAAAGAGCATATAAGACTTCTTTCCAGCAGCATCACTCTTATATCCAAAAGCGATTGCCGCATCTTTGATCTCATCAGCATTATGATCTAGTTGATTAAAAAACTTCTTTTCACTGTTACTTGCACGCACCTGCCAAAAAAGGTCCAAGGTTTCATTTAAAGTATCTTGAAAAATAGCGATCTTAGCATTCTCCTCTTTTTTAAACTTAGAAACCTTGCGTGCAAACTTTGTTGTAAAAAAGATGATAAAGGGATTGATCAAAAGAATAAAAAGTGCTAACTGCCAATGGATCATAACAAGTACAAATCCAACACCAAAAATAGTTAATACTGATATCAACAGCCTACTGATAGAGGAGCTTAAAAAGGTATCAACCGTTCCAATATCTACAACCATCAGTGAACTAATCTTACCACTACCAAAATGCTCATACTCACTTAAAGAGAGTTTTGAAATATGACCAAGTAGATCTTGCCTTATCTTATAAATGATACTCTTTGAAATGATATTAAAGTGCCAGTTTTGCCATACTGAGAGTAAAAAGTAGAGTCCTCGTAATATAATTGCAATCAACAATGCTAAAGTGATATAGAGATAAGGTTCATAAGGCCCACCGAGTACACTATTGGTTGTATTGAAAAACCAACCTGGTTTATCTAAAAGTATCTCATCAACTAAGATAGGCATCATCAGCGGTACAGGCACACTCATAATCACCGCTAAAAGTGCAATCAAATTGGCTTTAATTAGTGTACTCTTATGCGTCACAACCTCTTGAAATATCTTGTTAAATGTATAATACTGCATCCACTACTTTCTAAGATACGCTAATGTTGTATTAATGATATCATCATCATCTTTACTTGGTGCTTTAAGGTACTCTTTTTTACTCTCATCATAGACAATCGTAATATTTTGTTGATAGCTTGAGATCTGTTTTACACCTTTATCTGCTGCTAAAATCTTAATCACAATAATCTCTAAAAAGCTTTTTGTCAACAGATCTAACTTCCCAAATCTATCAATCATCTCTTCCTCGATTTCATAGACTTCATTGGCACTTTCACAACCACTAAGCCTTCGATAAAGCTCAAGACGAATACGATCTTCACCCACAAAATCACTATTCAGATAGGCACTCACAGCCAACTTGATTTCAACCTCTTTCTTCTGCACTTTTTTCTCATTTAAAAGCGTGCTTAGTGCATCTTCTAGCATCTTAAGATAGAGAGAATACCCTATATTTTTAATATGGCCACTTTGCGCCTCACCAATAAGATTTCCACCACCTCTAATCTCTAAATCATGATAGGCAAGTACTGAACCACTCCCCAAAAAGGAGTTTGACTCTAGTGCCATAAGCCTCTTTTTAGATGTATCAGTAATCTTATCCTTGTTCTCTACAAGAAAGTAACAGTACCCTACCCGACTACTTCGACCTACCCGACCACGAAGCTGATGAAGGTCAGCCATACCAAAACGGTCTGCATTTTCTACAATAATCGTATTGACATTAGGGATATGAATCCCTGATTCGATAATGGAAGTTGAGAGCAGGATATCATATGCCTTATTTTCAAACGCCATGATCTCTTTTTCTGTCACAGCCGCAGAGATTTTAGAGTGAAGCACTAGAATTTTTGCATCTGGCAATATCTCTTTTAACTCACGTTGCTTCTCTTCAATACTAGCAATTCGGTTATGAACATAAAAGATCTGTCCCCCTCTTCGCATCTCTCTAAGCACTATCTCTTTAAGTAGTTTTTCATTGAACTCTTTGACAAATGTCCGTACATCTTCACGCTCACTTGGTGGCGTTAACAGTTGAGAGTATTGCTTAATAGAGCTTAGTGCCATGTTAAGACTTCGTGGAATTGGTGTTGCACTCATGGAGAGGACATGAAGATTCTCTTTAAGGGCTTTGAGCTTCTCTTTTTGCTTAACACCAAACTTATGCTCCTCGTCTAAAATTAAAAGTGTCAAATTATTAAATACTACACCAAACAGGGCATGTGTACCGATACAAACATCAATTGTACCCTCTTTAAGTCCTTTTAAAGTCTGTGCCTTCTCTTTAGCTGTGGTAAAACGATCAAGCTTTGCCACAGAGATACCATACTTGACAAAACGCTCTTTTAAACTTTTGAAGTGTTGTGAAGTCAAAAGGGTTGTCGGTGCAATAAACGCAGCTTGATAACCACTTTTAACACAAGCGAAAATAGCATTCATAGCAACCTCAGTCTTACCAAAACCAACATCACCACTTAGCAACCTATCCATCACCTTACCACTTTTAAGATCATCAAATATCTCATCTATACTTTTGGCTTGATCATCGGTATAGACAAATCCTGCATCATTTTGAAAAAAGGAGATCTCATTTTCACAAGCATCTATATTAACCGCCTTGGTCAACTCCCTACTCGCTGCAATCTCGATAATCTGACCTGCAATCTCAAAAAGCTTCACGCGTGTCTTCTCTTTCATCTTGATAAAACTGCTCTTACCCAGTTTATCAACCACCGCAAGATGACCACCTTCAGAGATATAACGATCAATCAGTGTGAGGTTTTCAACAGGAATCAACAGTCGATCATCACCTTGATAAGCAATCTCAACAAAATCACGTACAACACCTAAAACTTTGGTATTGGTTAACCCTTTAAAAATACCAATACCATAATTCTCATGTACAACATAATCCCCAGTTTTTAGATCATCTAAAACGATATTACTACGTTTTCGTCTCTTTTTACGCCCCTCTTTATTTAAAGAGATAATTATCTCATCCTCACTTAAAAGGTTAAGAATAAAATCTTCATATAGATAGTTTACTTTCACATCAGCCGTGATACCTGACTGTTTTGCTAAACCTTCATTTCGAGCAATGATGGTAATCTTTTTATCTTTATGATAATTGACTAAAGCACTTATATCTGCAACTTCAAGATCCTTATAAGAGTCAGGCTCTGGTACTTTTGTGATACTTAAAAGTTGCTCTTTTTTTTGATGATTTTGGGAAAAGGAGAAAAAATCTTCAATTTCATGACTTAAGTCTGAAACAAACAGAGTCTGAAAATGACTCAAATAATCCTCTGCCAAATTATCTAAACACCAAAACCCTAATGAGCCTATATCTTGAATAAAACTATCACTCTGTAATCGTTCTACATCTAAAGCTAATTTCTCATACTCTTGGGCACTTAATCCAAACAGCGCAGGGATAAAGGCAATAGATTCAAGCTCCTCTTTCTCACTCTTTTGTGTTTCACATGCAAAAGCTCTGATACTCTCAATCTCATCATCAAACAGAGATATCCTAACAGGGTAAGGAGCATTGATTGGATAAAAGTCGATAATATCACCACGAAATGAAGCCTCACCTCTCTCTTCAACAATCTCAACAAAAGTATACCCCCAATGTAACAACTTTGCTTTAAAGGCATTTAAATTAATACTCTCTCCAAAAGCAAGTGTTTCTTGAAGAAAAAGAGACGCTTTAGGCAGTGGATGTACCAGTGTTCTAAATGGTGCTATCAATATTTTTTGCGTCGAAGGGTCTGCATAAAAAGCACTAAGTGCATTATTAATTTGTAACAACTCATCTTTATAAGGTCGTAAGTCATCACCAAAAGAGGCACGAAAATCAGGTAATATATAAGAATGAAGCTTTAAAAACTTTGCACAATCTGAAGCAAGTTTAGCCTCTTTTTCATCTTTAGTCACTAAGATCTCTACATGAGGATTTGATTTTAAATATTCATAAATACGTGCTTGCACATCTCTCCCTAAAACTTTTTGCTAAGTGTATCAGGGAGTTTCTATAAAAGAGATTATAGTGGCTTTTGATGGGCTTTTGGTACACTATTTGCTTTCATAAATATGAGGTCATCTATAAAGGAAAATCATGGGTATTTTTGCTAATCTAGAGAAAGAGTTTGACTATGCAATTGTTGAAGAGTTTTTTTCACACTACTCTTTTATGCTTGATGCACTCGAACGCCTAATCATAGGCCTCGAACACAAAGAACAATACAAATCCAACATTAATGAAATATTTCGTATTTTTCACAATATCAAATCAGCCACAGGGTATCTCAAATTAGAACCGATTAACAAACTTGTTACTTTAGGGGAAGAGGTTCTTGAAGAGTGTCGACATCTTGATGGACGGGCAAGTGACACCCTTATAAACTGGCTCTTACGCCTCAGTGATCAACTCCAACGCTATAAAAAAGATCTTGAAAATGACAGCTCAGAGCTTAGCCAGACAGATCATAACATCATTAAAGTACCCACAGTCTATCTACAATAACTTGACTAATCGAGCACTGCCGTATTGATGCATGATAGCATGTATCAAACTCTCCCATACAATATGATTTTGCGCATTTAAAAGCTTTTCAAAGTTTTCTAAATCAACAGTCAAAAAATGATACGGGTCTAAAACATTTTTAATATACTTTACTTCATAATGCAAATGTGGACCTGTAGAGATACCACTATTTCCCAAATAGCCTATTACATCTCCTTTTTTGACAAAATCACCTCGCACAACTTGAAGCTTTTTTTGCATATGTCCGTAGGCTGTTTTAAATCCAAAGTTATGAGAAATCACTACCAAGTTACCATACCCTTTATCAAAATCAGCAAACTCAACAATACCATCTGCCGTAGCAACAATAGGTGTACCCATCTTCCCACCAAAATCAATACCATGGTGAAAACGTCTGCTTTTATAAATAGGGTGTACGCGATAGCCAAACTTTGAAGTAATGCGTTTTGAAGAACAAGGATACCCTTGAGGCAAGGCATCTACGATTAACTGTTTTGTCTGTGTTGAAAGGGCATTTAAAATCTTTGCAATATCACGTTTTTGTATAGATCTATTCTGTCCAATAAGTGTTTCAAGATCCTCAATTTTATCTTGAATAGCATCGTATTCCTCTTTTTTAAGATCAATGTGTTGTTGCAATTTTTGATTATAAGAGATAAGCTTTTGTTGTTGATATTTGATCTCTTTTGCTTTGGAGGTATAAAATGCAGAAACAATGGCAACTATCACAAATGTAAATGCAATCACTGACATCACAATAATATAAGCTTGTTTTTTATCTTTAAAGTAACATCTCTCCATAAATTTTTAAAAACTCCTCAACCACAGAAAATGAACCAAATACAAGATAGTGTTCATTGGATTCTATTTTTTCAAAGTTATCAAAAGTGATATCAAGCACTTCTAATGTTTGTACTAAGATATCTTTTTGTTCAACTCTTTCATTTAATATCGGTAATATTTCAACTCTTTTAATAACAGGGCGTAAAATTTCCAATATTTTTTGATAATCTTTATCTGCATAGGAGTTATAAACAAGTATAATTTTTTGAGATTTAAAATACTTTGCTAAGACAGTTGCTGCAGCGGCATTGTGCCCCACATCTATAGTCACATGAGCACTTAATTTTTGACATCTTCCAAACAACTTCAAATCTGAAAACTTTGTAAAATCAACCTCAAACCCAAAAAACTTTGCACCTGCCATCGCAAGAAGCAGATTATCCACTAAAAATGGTGCGAGATTAAGAGAAGCAATACATTCTTTAGCTTCATTGATCTCTTCAGTGATATAAAAATAGTCATACCTAAAAACTTCTAAACTCTTCTTACGAATCAACTTTTTAGAGATTTTATAGACCTCTTTATACTCTTGCTTCCCTAAGATTGCAAATTTTCGTACAGCATTTAACTTTGTCTTCGCAATCGCTTCAATGGTATCACCTAAAAATGCTTCATGATCAATAGAGATAGGGGTTACAAGTGTCAAATCACTACCAAAAACACTGGTTGCATCATACTCTCCACCTAACCCTGCTTCTAGCACAATATATTCACAGCCTTCAAAACAGAGCATTGCTAAGAATGTTGTATACTCAAAATAAGAGAGTGTGTCAATAAACTCTTGACTAAGCAGAGTTTGCAGTTTTTGATGATTTAATGCTAATACTTCATCACTCACATCATCACCATCTATCCAGATACGTTCATTAAACTGTAAAATATGCGGAGAGGTATAGTGTCCAGTTTTAACACCTGATTTATACAGGAAGTGTGCTAAAAATCGCCCTGTGCTCCCTTTACCATTGGTTCCTAAAATATGAATAATTTTAGGTAGATTAAAATGTTTCTCAATAGACTCCCAAGCCTTAGGCATTCTAGTATAATCTATCTCTTTGTAGTAGAGCGGTTTACCCGCTAAGTAGTCCCCTAGTTTCATCAAACCTGCTTAGGATAAATACAGTTTCGACCTGAGTTTTTAGCTTTATAGAGGGCTTCATCAGCTGCACTAATCAGTGCTTTTTGATCATTATGATCACTACAATGTCCAACACCAGCACTTATCGTGACTGGTACTTTTTCATCTTTATACAAAAAGTCATACGCTTCAACTTTACTACGAATCTTCTCAGCAAACACTAACGCTCCACTTAAAGGGGTATTAGGTAAGATTGCTAAGAACTCTTCACCACCATAACGACCAATAATATCAACATCTCGTTTAAGCTCTAAAAAAATCTGTCCTAATTTTTTTAAGATCACATCACCCGCTTCATGACCAAAAGTATCATTGACTTTTTTGAAAAAATCAGAT
>JAHZKW010000099.1 GCA_022600175.1 Campylobacterota bacterium | reverse complement strand
TTAATCTTTTATATTTGATAATAAGCACTCATAGGCTCTTCAATAAATGCAAAGCTATGATGTCCCATACCCCTGACTATACCAAATAGTCGATATTTAGGAAATATTTTTCAATACTTTCTTATGATTCAAGCAGTGAAATAACATTTGATTGTTTATGCATATATCATTTGCCCATAAACGAAAGAGGAGGGATCCCTTCTAAGCGCTTGAAAAACCGAGAGAAGTAGCTAGGATCATGAAAACCAAGTTCACTTGCAATCTCTTGCACTGTTTTTGTTTCTTTAGAGAGTTCTCGTTTGGCTTCTAACATGAGCCGTTGATGGATCAATTGTGTGACACTTTGAGAAGTGCTCCCCTGTATTGATTCATTGAGTCTTTTTGGGGATATTCCCATCTTTTTTGCATAAAATGCCACATGTTTTTCACGTTTATAATGTTTTTCGATCAATTTTCTAAGCATAATAAAACGTTGTTGCGCACTGTTAAGAGTGAGGTTTGATTTGACTCTTTTATCGGTAACATTGTAGAGCAGTGCTTCCAAGAGTGATTGTAGATAGTTTTTATTGATAGTTTTAACTTGAAGCATCTCGATCAACGTCAAAGGGATTTGCATCTGTGTAGTACTAAGATCTACAAAAGGGTCATGTGTCAAAATATCAAAGAGTTTAAGCAACATCTTTTCACCTTTAATAAAGGCAGGATCAAAAGTGATAAAATACCCTTCAAATTCCTTATCATAGGAAGAGAGCAACCACGCGTGTACTTGATGTTCAGCGATAAAATAGAGGCGATTTTTGACAATAGGATAAGTCACAAAATCAATACTATGGTAAAGATCTTGACTTTTACAAGATGTAAAGATAATCATTTCAAAGTAACTATGTGTATGTGAAGTAAAAAATTCTGGACTGAGTTTCTCTTCGAGTTTACAGATACGAAAAAACTCTCTCTCCTCTAAATGGTACTTTTCTATAGACTTAGGCATAGGCATAGGGCATGATAGCAGATACAAACCTTGAAGTACATGGATTATCTTCCTAAAAACTGGTATTATCTATTAGTATGGTAAAAACTACTTTTTTTGATTCCCATAACAGGAAGTAATGCAGTATAATCTTTGATACTTGAATAGCTTAGGCTTGAGAGCTCTCTGATTGTAAGCTCATCAGTTGCGACTGTAAAGATAACATTTGTGCTTGTTTGCTTGCTATCTGTTGTTCAACAGTTTTATCATCATCTGCTTTTTGCTGAAGTTGGGCAATCTCTTGTGCAAGCTGCTCTATCTGTTTTTCAAGTTCCTCTATAGCTTCTTCTGAACTATCAGAACTTGATACACCCCCTGCTGGAGCTGCTCCAGATGTTTCCTCAGTTGTACTTTCAGATGTCTCTTCACTCTCCTCTGATCCATTTACACTACCTTTCGCCAAAGCCTGACCTTCAGGTGAAATTTCAACGCTATCTTGAAGCATTGTAAAAACAGAAGTTGTTTGCTCACTATTTTCACTCTTATTTACTACTGTTTGATTGCTCGTAATTTGCGAGGTACTAATAGCGGTTGTAGTCAGTTGTGAATTGATTGTTGACATCATGACTCCTTTACTATAATATCGTCTTTATAAGTTAAACATTAAATTTTCTTTATATTAAATGGTATCATGTAAAGCCCTAAGAGTCAAACTTTGCAGAGGATGTACTCTTAGAGGGAAAGGCTATCTGGAGATATTTTCCAGATAGTTTTACATATCTAACGGTACTTTAAATGTATCAAGTGTGATCGTAAAAGCGACGATATTTGCGCCCATTTTGACACCTTCAAAGATATCTTTTTCACTCCAGCCCAGCTTTTTAAGTCCTTCGATATCTGACTTTTTCACAGACTGTGCATCTGCTGTTGCTTTGACGATAAAGAGTAACATCGCTTTATCTTTAGCTTCAAGCTTAGCCGTAGTAGGATCTTTTTTGATTGCACTCACTTCATCAGGGGTGAGTTTATACTGGTTAATTAGCATTCCTTCATTCACACCGACACAGTAGTGACAATCTTTTTGACTACCCACAAGCATACGCATCATCGCTATCATCTTTTGTGAAAAGTTCTCATTGGCATAGGCCATCTTGACATACTCCCAAGAGTTTTTAAGTATCTCTGGACTCACTGATTGATGTTTGAGTGCATTAGGAACCATACCAAACGCGCCTTTGACTTCATCATAGACTTTTTTGACCTCTCCTGTTGCCTCTTTTTCAGAAACCATAGTGATCAGTGGTTGTTCCACCTCCGCTTGTGCAGAGATTGCAAGGCTTGATGCCATAGCCAAAGCTGTTGTTGTTTTTTTGAGTAAGCTCATGTGCTTTTCCTTCATTTGATAGTTACCCTTATCTCTTACTGTACTAAATAGTACAAAAATAGACAAAAAATAAGAGCACCTCTAAAAATCCCTATAAGATCTTTAAAGCTACCCTTACTTAGTCAATAATCTCTTCAATACTCTGTACAATATCTATGATCATCTCTTCCTCAACACCTGCTTGAATCGTCACTAAAAGACCATTCATCGCATTTAAAAAGCGTGATGCAAGTATATTAGAAGGCAAAGGAGTATAGATCTCTCCATTTGCCTTACCCTCTTCTATAAAGCGTGTAAAAAGTGCTGAGAAGTAGCGATACTCTACAGCCACCTGCTGGCTAAGATCAGGATACTTTTTATAACACTCCTGACCAGAGTTTACCACTAAGCACCCTTTTACCTCACCTGTTGACTTCAACTCATCGATTGTTAAATGCAAAACTTTAATCAGTGCTTGTTTTGGGCCTAATTCCTTTTTCAGCTGTTCCATCTGTGCAAGTACTTCTTCTCTATAAAGATCAAGCGTACGTGAAAAGAGCTCTTCTTTACTCTTAAATGTATGATAAAAACTACTCTTTTTAATGCCCATAGCAGGCAGTAGCTTATCTAAACTCGCGTTATCATAGCCATGCTCCCAAAAATAGTGCATCGCTAATCTCACCGCTTCTGCTTCGTCAAATGCTTTAGGTCTACCGCGTAAATGTTTCATACAATAAATTATAGACTATTTGGTACATAAATGTCAATAGTTCTTTGTACTAATTGGTCTAAAAATAAAATATAGCAATCTAGGAAGAGACAAAAGTCTCTAATTATCTTATACTTACAGCATCAAAAGTGAAAGAGGTTTGATGAATGCGCATATCAAAAAAGTAACCGACTATATACAAACACATCTTGATGATGAACTCAACGTGATGCATTTGGCTAAGGTGGCTGGGTACTCACACTTTCACTTTTGTAGAGTTTTTAAAGCACATATGGGTGAGTCGGTGATGTCCTATGCAACAAGACTTCGCTTAGAGAGAGCCTCCAAAGAGCTATGTTTGGCAGATAAAAGCATCATTGAAGTGGCTTTAGATGCAGGGTATCAAACACCTACAGGGTTTCTCAAAGCATTTAAGTTACGATTTGACACGACTCCAACAGCATATAAAAGTAGTGCTACCCCACTATTCAAAATATATAAGGATATAGAGATGAACAGACCAGAAATAATCACTAGAGATCGTATTGATGTAATATATACCCAAGAGCGAGGAGAGTATACAAGCAGTTCACAGATCGCATGGAAGAGACTTAGCGATCAGATCTATGGACTCAAAGATAAATTTGCACAAAGAGCACCAAAAGTTGAGATCAATCTTGTCAAAGGAGAGGCAGAAGCATTAGGGATCTGTCATGATGATCCACAAGCGACAAAAGAGGAAAATATCCGTTATGATGCAGCACTGGCATGGGGTGAAAAAGAGACGCAAGTTTTAGCAGATTATGATTTTGAAACTAAAACAGTTGCAGGTGGGAGATATGCAAAGGTAGATTATATCGGTACATCCAACAGTGAAAAAACATGGTATGGTCTCTATGCATGGATAGGAGAGAACGGCTACACACTTCGAGATGAACCCGCATTTGAAAAGTATCTCAATGGTGATAACGAAACAGATATAGAGAAGTTCGATGTGGAGATTTATATCCCGATAGAATAATCACCCAGATCTATCGATAGATCACCTCTACTTTATCACCATAAAACTTAGGCTCCGTACCAAAGATATGCAGGTCTAAAAAGGCCTTAAAACGCGCTAAGACTTCACGAAGTCTCACACGTAGTCCAAAAACACCTGCGATATTTTTAGCTTCAAAGGCGATTGCGTTGATCTTCTTTTTGTCAGCGATATAGAGTGCACGAAGCACATGAAAACGTTGAGAGATGATGATAAAATCATTCAAATCAAAGATCGCTTCTGCTCGTACAATGGAGTCTAAAGTGCGAAACCCTGCATAATCAAGTGTAATATGTGCTTCTGGTACACCACGTTTGATGAGATCATCTCTCATATCTGTGGGTTCATCATACTCTTGTCTGCTATTGTCACCTGAGACGATGATAGCATCTATTTTGCCCGCTTGATAAAGAGAAACAGCAGCATCTATACGATAGTTGAAAAAGAGATTTTCTCTTCCCCATGCGTATTTACTGGTACCTAGCACGAGGGCTGCTTTTTTATGTGGTACCTGATTGATGTCTGTATACACTTGCTTACTATAGGTATCCGTGATCGAGCGATCCAGTACAAAAAGTAGTAGCACCCCTAGTAGCGTAATACTGACAAAACCAAGTAGCGTATAAAGTAACTTTTTCATCAAGACTAAAGACTATACCTTTTTCACAAACTTCGGGGTGATCTTGATCGCACCCACTCCTGGTATCTTACAGTCAATGTTATGATCATCTGCACTCTCCACGAGTCTGATACCTTTGATCTTTGTTCCTACCTTCACCACAGAAGAGCTACCTTTTACCTTCAAATCTTTGATAATCGTAACATCATCACCACTACGCAATGTTGCACCGTTTGAGTCTTTAACAGTGAACTCCTCCTCTTCCTCTTGGCTTGCACTCCACTCATGTGCACACTCAGGACAGACAAGTAATTCACCATCTTCATAGGTATATTGACTGTCACACTTTGGACAGTTTGGCAGTTCTTCCATTCTTTTCCTTTTGATTTACGTTTATTTTTGTGGCAATTGTAACACAATAGTAAAAATATCTTCTTTCATATCAACACTTTTTGCTATCCCCAACTCTTCACATAACTTCTGTACGATATGAAGACCTATGCCAAGTCCTCTCTCACTCTCTTTGTAAAAACGCTCAAAAATTCTATGGGGTGCCTTGATCCCATAACTACTGTTTGAAATGGTAATACTATATTTTTTTGCTTGAACCTTGATAAAACCATTACTCTTGTTATATCTACATGCATTACTTAAAAGATTATAAATGATCCTACTGAGTGAGTTTCTATCACTATAGAGTGTAAACTCTTCTATCTCTATGTCCCAAGTGAGATAATCGTAACTTGATTTAAAAAAGTGGATCTGTTCTTGTAAAACTGTCTGTATAGAGAGTTCTTCTTGCTGTAGTTTACTCTCTCTAAGATAGTTGTCTAGATTTTTATGCAACATAGAGATCGTTTTAGCACTGTGCTCAATACTCTTCACTTCATCATTGCTTTGATCCATCATTTTAAGGTTGATAAGTATCGAAGTGATGGGAGTGTTAAGATCATGAATAATATCTTTGATAAACTCCTCTAAAAGATGTAAAGCATTTCGCATAGGTGTCAAGGCATAAAATGAGAAGATCAAAGATATTAGCAGTGCAACTAGTGAAAGAAAAAAGAATTGCCAAATAATCATCTCTCTAATCTTATCTAACATCAAGTCATACCCACTACGCGGATAATAGACCTGTAAAAGATCATCGAGACTCTCACCTATGGGAACCAAGATAAAAAGCAACTCTTCGTTCATATAAAGCTCATAGAGTTTACTACTCTCTCTTTTAGGAATAATATCGATCTCAAATTTATCATCATCAAAAAAGAAGCTATAGTTTTTCATCTCATAGTAGATACTTTCGCGTAAGTGCTCCTCTTCGATCTTATAGTAGTGATAAAAAATAAAAGCTAAAAAGAGTTCAATCACAACAAAAAAAAGTACAAAACTTTTAAGCAGTGACTCTTTTTGAGAAACTTTAAATTTTATATCCTACTCCTCGCACACTTGTGATCTCTAATCCCAAGTTTTTTTTCAATTTTGCGATATTTACCCTTAATGCTAGAGCTGTAGGTTTTTCTAGTAAAAGTAAAAGCTCCTCTTTGACAACAGGATTAGGGTGATTTTGCATCAGAGAGATCAAAAGGTTTTTTTGCACTTCTCCCAGCGAAATAAGTTTACCACCTTGATAAACTTCACGTTTTTTTGTATCAACTTCGATATCTTTGATAGAGAGTCTAGTTTTCAGCTGTGCAGTTTTTGCTTTGATACGCACTAATAACTCTTCGGGATCAAACGGTTTTTTGACATAATCATCCGCACCAGCGATAAAACCTTTTGTCACTGAAATGATATCTTGTAAAGCACTGATGATAATCGTCGGTGTGAAATCCTCTGCCTCTCTAAGAGAAGAGAGAAGATCGATTCCATTTAAAAGTGGGACATTGATATCAAAAAGATAAAGATCATAGTGATTATCATAACTCATATCCACGGCCTCTTCACCATTTTTCGCCCATGATACCTCAATATCTTGTGATCCTAGGTATTTTATCAACGTTTTAGAGAGTGTAGGATCATCCTCAAGTAACAATACTTTAATCAAAATTGACTCCAAACTTTAGAGAAATGGCATGTCGCAGTGACCTATCATCCAAACTATAGGTATAATTTAAGGTCGTAAAGTAGCGTTTGGAAAAAGCATAACTATGAAACCAAGACAAAGCTTGATAAGCCTCCGTATCGCTATAGGCAGACTGACTATAATCAAAAGAGAGTGCACTATAGTAACGACTGTTAAACGCATATCCTCCACCAACAGAAAAGGTTGCAAAGTTTTCATAGTCCACTTCATGACTATCCCCACTAAATGTATACCCACCATAAAAAAAGAGATCTTTTCTCTCATCGAGAAAATAGTCCGTATAAAGTGAGACAAAATAGTCCTGCTCACCTGTTCCTACATCTTCACTAGGGATCTTTATTCCCACACTGACAAATGTATGCAAGTCATCTTTACGGATATGATATCCTCCACTGGCATAGATATCTCCCACACCCGATAATGAATTTTGATAACTCTCATAATAACTATAGTTTGATAGTACAGCTGTAAAATCGCTCAAAGTATAAGATGCAAAAAGGTTGAATGAAGAGGTTTTATCACTCAAGTCATCAAAACTAATATCTGTACCGAACTTTAGTGTCAATTTACCTTTTATACCCTCTTCCAAAGGACAACCATTTTTATCTACCAATTGATCAAAAGGAGTGTTGGGACATTCGTCGATCTTATCATCCACACCATCGATATCAAAATCCTGATACGCATAAAGAGTTGTACTCAAAAAAAATACTGAAATGATAGATAAAAAGAGATACATCATTTACCTACTAGGACGCAGATGATCTTTGTGTGGCGGTCTAATGATATTTGGAGGTTGTGGTCTTTTATAGGAGTCATTTTTTTGTGATAGTTGAGGCTTTGTATGAGTTGTCTCTCTCTTCTTTTGATCTACCATGGGTGCTGTTGAAGGCATCGTTTTTTTACCTTGGGCAAATGTACGTTTGAGATCTAGCATCGCAGCATCTCTTGAAGCTTGATTCATACCACGAAGTTTAATTTTCAGAGTATTCATAAGTTCACGTCTCTGGGAAGGTTCAGCATTTTTGATCTGGTTTACCAAGCCCTGAACATCTGAAGCAAAAAGATTTATAGAAAATACCACCAGAAATATAGACGTGATCTTGACTATCTTCATATAAAACCTCCTTCTTTTGCTCATATTATACCATTATTTATCATGACTACTGAGGTTCTTTTTGTTCTTTAGCAATAGATTGTTTGATCATCATCTGCTGTGTCATACCATGTTCGAGATAACTGTTTTGTTTACTTACCCTCTGCCTATCAAAACGATCAACATTTTGATTTCGTTTTTTGATATAAGCTGCTCTCTGCTCATCTGTCATTGCTGCTATCCGCTTTTGCATCTCTGTTCTGTAGGCTTCACGATCTTCGGTATTCACCGATCCTCTCATAGCATTTAGCTGTTCCATCGTCATCTTCGAAAAGTCTGATGCCATCAAGCTCCCTGCTATCAAAGTTATCAAAAAAACCCAAAATATTTTATGCACTACTACTCCTACACTCTCACTTCTCACATGATATAAGACCATAACATAAAGCTATAGTCTTATATCGTACTTAAAAATCTATCTCTATTCTGTACCGTTGGTATCATCAGATACTTCAGTATCCTCTTCGCTATAACGATCTAAAAGCGTTTCAAAAGCACTCAAATGTCTCTGGCTACCATTTAAAAGACGCTCATACACCATCTCTAAATCTTCTGGTACACCTGCTTCTATGATCTCAGTCAAATCAGCGATATCAGCCTGTTCAATCGCGACACCCACTTCCAGTGCATCTGTGATAGAAAGTGCACCTTGGGTGATAAACGCATCATACATTGTTTGTAAAGTACTGTCATCATATACACCTGACTCATCATAGTTATCTGGTAAAGTTAAACTATAACGATCTACCAACAATCCAACAAGCTCAGTATGTTTGTTCTCTGCTTTAGCAATGTTTCTAAAGATTCTAAGTTCCCAAGTCTCATACAAGTTGGTATAAACATCTCTCGCTAATTTCTCTTCTTCAGCCATATAGAGTATCTCACCTATCTGTGTTTGTGTCAATTCAGAGATATTGATATCTGAGAAATCAATCCGCTTACAACTCTCTCTGGAAGTATTCAGGTCTCCATCGACCTTACCATGACGGTGATGACCGATCCTATGATGACCACCCAATCTACCAAACATTTTATCTTCAAAGTGTGATACGCTTTCATTGCTATCTGCATACTCTGCGATCAATGTTTCGATAATTTCTTCAAGATTTGCGATATCTTCTTCTGTTAACTGTGATGGTGTGAGATTGTTATCTACACAATACTCATAAATCGCATCGGAAATCGCTGCTATGGTTGTATTTGAGCCTGGTGTCTGTCCGTAAAGTATAGAAGATGATACACCAAAGTTTCTATCTAAAAGTGATTTTGTGCTTTTATTTGACGCAACTGTAGTCGCCATCGTGATCACTGAACCACTATCTGTCTGCATAGAAAACCCTAAAACAGATTCGTCCTCTTCGATCTCGCCACTTCTATCGATATCGATATATCCACCATCTGCAGTAATAGGATAAGTCGGTGTTGAAGCAAAACGATACGCACCATCACCCAAAAACTCTGCTTGTTCACCTTCAGCATCTAAAACAAGTGCCCCATGTACTGGCCCTCTCTCTACTGTGATATCTGTACTGGCTGTCGTACTATCTGTTGATTCAGTGGTACTACCTCCACACCCTACCAATAGCAATGCTGCCACTGATGAAATCAAAAAATATCTTTTTAACATACTCTTCTCCTATAAAAATTTCACAAAGCCTGTTGGGCTTTATTGATGATAGAAGTTTAAAGGAAGTTTGTTACTTGAGTGTTACTTGAATATTTTAAGTTATTTTTTATTATATAAGTAGGTCTAAGATAAAATCAATAAAACTATTTTAGTCGCTCTAGTAGTGACACTAAAATAGTATCAGTTTTTAAGAACCTGTAATATATTCTCTTCTCTACTTCAAAACACTTGATGCTCTGATAATTTGAATACTACCTGCTTCCTCAAAATTTAGTCCCTCTAGATACCTTATAAAATGATCAATTTTTTCAGACGTTGCCAATACAACTTCATCTATACCAATCACTCCACCCTCTTTAATTTTTCTATTTACACTGTGTGCTTCATTTTTGTCTAAAGTAAGTAAAAAGCTTTCTGCTTTCCTATGAACATATTTCAAAGCTATCGCTTCTAAATCAGCTTGCTTATACCTCTCACGTAGACTTGTTTTTGCACTCAATACAATTGGTTTTTCTTTTGTATATAAGAGTAAATCAAAATCAACATTAGGTACAAAAGCAACTTTAGCTTGAATATAGAGTGGTAAAACTTTTTTATTAATCAATAATGATATCAATATATACTCAAATATTTTTCCATTTAAATCTTTATTGTAAGGCTGAAAATTACGATATGCTGTCCATAATTTATCAATATACGCTGAAGGCTTCATATCTGCTAAAGTTGTAAAATCATCGATGATTTTATCAAAAACAGTTAATGCTTTTCCCTTACTTTTGACTATCTTACTTTGTATAAATATCTCTTCAGTTTTCATAGATTCAAACCTTTTGTCTCATAACTTGTTTGAATATTTTCATAGTTATATAGATAGATATCTTTTGTATACTGACCATCTAATTTATCTATAATAGACTTTGCAATTTCATGAATCACTGGCACACATACTGAATTGCCAAATTGCTTATACGCTTGTGTATCACTAACAGGTATCTTAAAACTATCTGGAAACCCTTGTAATCTTGCCCATTCCCTTGGAGTCATTTTTCGAATAAACTCTTTATTGATTTCACCTTTTATATTCGTCTTTGGCGTAAAATCTGTTAATCTATCATCATATATTAAATTACGTTCTCGTCCCATACCTCCAACCACTAAGGTATTGGCTAATTGATCTACAACTTCATATCCAAAACCATTACCTTTTTCCGCATGACGATTTTTATGATTTTTTAATGTTGTTAAATATCTCTTTGATAAATAATACTTACTTGAAACCTCATGTTTCTCTAACATATCCATCACTGTTTTATTTAACTTGATAGGAGATGGAAAGTTAAAGTCGATCTCTTTTTGAAATCCAACAATATAAATTCTTTCACGTTTTTGGGGAATACCATAATCTTTAGCATTGAGTAATTGTGAATATACTGTATAACCTAAATCTTTTTCTAATACATTCATAATTGTATTGAAAGTTTTACCCTTATCATGATGTATAAGTCCTTTCACATTTTCCAACAAAAATGCTTTAGGTTTTTTTTCTCGAATTATTCTTGCTACATCAAAAAACAAGGTACCTCTTGTATCTTCAAATCCGCCTTTTTTACCCGCAATACTAAATGCCTGACAAGGAAAACCTGCTAATAAAATATCAAAATCAGGCAACGCTTTTTCATTTATTTGTGTCACATCATATAAAGGGTTTTCACAAAAATTCTCTTCGTATGTCTGACAAGAATATTTATCGATTTCAGCAGAAAAAATATTTTTAATCCGTTTTGTTTGCTCAAAACCAAGTCTGATTCCTCCCACTCCAGAAAATAGATCTATAGATGTATAAAGACTCTTACCCATATTTAATATCTCCGATGTATGCTTTTTCAACAACTTCTCATGTATGTTAGAAAACAGTGTACTGTTTTAGTATCAATAGTTTAAAATGATACCCTTTATAGTATTAAAAATTGTGCTAATATGATAAGCTATTTATATATTATTTTTAAATTAAATTTCATTTTGAAATATAAAAACTTCAAACCCAAAAAATGCTATACTACGTCTATCATGAGTAACATAATCAAAGAGATCACCAAAGAACTGGGCTTGACACAAAAACAGTTAGCAGAACATATCGGAGTCAAAGAAGATACTGTCAGCCAATGGGCACGCGGGATCAATCCTGTTCCAAAATGGGCGCTAAAGATGTTTGATCTACTCAAAAAAGAGCAAAAGTACCAAAGCTTAGAAGCAGACCTTGATAAGATGGCAAGCATTGTATCCGATTTAAAATCTGTTTATGGCGACAAAAATAATCAATAAATAAGATAAAAACTGATAAAATTCTTTTATAGTAGAATTTATACTTCAACTATTGTATACTAAAGTATAGCTACGTAAAGGAAAACGTATGTCAGATAAAAAAACAGCTGATTGCTCTGAAATCGCTATCGACACTGTCGACAAACTCAACACCACACAAAATGAGATACGCTTTCTCTCAAACATGCTACTAGCTTGGGATGTTGAGCTCTTCCCACCAAATGCCAACGACCTTGCGACCATGAGCCGCATGTGCAATCAGCTTGACGAACAGCTTCAAGAGTGTAAGGTACTGCTTAAGTCACTTACTTAACCCACAGCCACAAACACTACACACCCTTAAGCTAAAATCCTTTTTTCACACAAGACAAAAAGGATACGCATGTTAAAAATATCACTTGCACTTTTCTTACCGATTTTTCTTTATAGCCAGTCTCTCACTATCCAAGTTTTGGGTTCAGGAGGACCAGAGTTTAGCAAACGCTCCTCTAGTGGTTATCTGCTATGGGTTGACAACAAGGCCAAAGTCTTAGTAGATGCAGGTGGCGGGACTTTTTTACGCTTTACCCAAAGTGGCGCTAAGATAGATGACCTTCAAGCCATCGCCCTCACGCACCTACATATCGATCACTCAGCTGATCTTCCTCAGTTTATGAAAGCGGGATTTTTTACAGATCGTACACACAAGCTTCCAATCCTTGGTACGGTAAAAGGTGGTGCTTTTCCCGATATCCATACCTATATCCAAAGACTCTTTGGCAAAGAGGGTGCGTATGCATACATGAAAGATATCCTCACATCACAAAGCCAATCGTTTCAGATCGTCCCTCAACTCTTACCACAGAGCTTGCATACAACACAGATCAATGATATCAAGATCAGCTCTATCGGCGTCAAACATGGACAAATCCCTGCAATCGCTTTTGCTTTTGAGATAGAGGGTAAAAAGATCGTCTTTTCAGGGGATACTGCCGCACAAAGTGAAAACATCATCGCTTTAGCCAAGGGTGCAGACTACCTCATTGCACATCACGCCATACCAGAACATGCAGGAAAGTTTGCCAAAAGCCTACACATGACACCCACACGTATCGGGCAGATTTCAGCACAGGCAGGAGTGAAAAACCTCATCCTCTCCCATCGTATGATTAGAACCTATGATAAAGAGGCAGAGAGTGAAAGATTGATCAAAAAGCATTATAAAGGGGCTATCATTTGGGCAGAAGATTTGATGAAAATTGAGGTAGAAAAATAATCAAAAAAGACCCAAAGCCTCACTACAAAAATAGATTTAGGTTTTGGGTACTTTTACTATTTGATTGGTAGATAGATCTCTGTTCTAAGATTTTGGGGTTTAGTTTTACGTGGGTCTTTGTTGAGATATTTCTCAAACACAGGTAGATCTTTCAGCTCGACACCACTCTCAGTGACCCAATTCCAGATCAGATCATAAGTATTTTGAAGTCCTTCATATGCACCTTTATGTAAAAACATCGCGTACTTTCCACCTTCGATTGTTTTGCCAAACACTTCCCCTTCGGGATCTACACTTTTATCATCCCAACTGACACAAGCGTCATATCGAAGCTTTTCTATAGGGGTAGTATGGGGATCATCATGACTGATGCCAATCATCACCGCTTCATCTCCCATAAGACTTTTATGATTTTTATACTTTTGGCCATAAGCAAATCCACACACTGCCTCCCATGCTAAAGGGGCAGAAGTATGATAATCTCCCTCTCTTCGCACATACAATACCTCTAATGGTTCTAAAGTTACAAGCGCTGGTTCCAACATCTTCACTCCTTCTCTCTTTTTGACACTTTGTGCAAACGCTTTTGGCGTCATCCCAAAATGTTTTTTAAAAGCTTTGGAAAAGGAGGCATTAGTTTCATATCCACTGCTTAAGGCAATATCTGTGATTTTTTGGTTGTTAATAAGCTTTATAGTAGAGTCTTGAAGCCGTACACGACGTATATAATCACCCAAACGCTCATCAACGATAGATTTGAAAATACGATGAAAATGATACTTTGAAAACCCTGCTACTTTCGCCAACTCTTCTAAAGTAAGCTCTCTATCATAGTGTTGCTCAATATAAAAGATGACCTTATACACACTATGTACATAGTCATCTTTGGTAATCTTTTTCATCTGCCCTCTTTCACTCACTTTATAAAAAAATTATATATAGAGATATCAAGATTAAAACTACTCTTGGATTGCTATTTTTGCAAACTTTTTTTATACTTACGCAAAAGTTTCATCGCCCAATCATAGTGACTTGAGGTCGAAGAGACGAAGTATGCACCTAAAGAGGTTGTACCTGTCCACTTATAGCGTTTCTTTTCAAAAAGTTCTTCGTCACTATGCTTATGAATCAAGGCACGTACTTTAGTATGTGAATCATCAAGTAGTTCACGTGCCTCTTCATAGCTGATACTTTGACACTGCTGCCAAATCTCTTGATTGAGTGCAGGAAGCGTTCTCCATGTATAGCCAGATGCTGGCATCTGTGGTTTTTCCCCACGCATACCCACATCATACCATCCAAGCATCATCAAATGCCAATGATACAGATGTGCTAACACGTCTCTGACATTGCGATCTCGATGCTCAAAAGGAAATGTCGCATGTAAGGCTTCTACTGGTAACCCCTCTACTAACACTAAGAGCTTTGTATAGTTTTCATCACCTAATGAGAGTAACGCTTCTTTATTTGTTGGTCGTGCCATCTCTACTCCTTGATAGAAATCTTTTTACTTGTATCATAGACAAGTTCATAGTAGTGGTTTTGGTTAAAGGTAAACTCTTGGATCACTTCAAGTCTAAGTTTTCGTACATGGGCTTCATATGAACGAGGGTTGGTTTTGTTGATAAAGGTCACGAGGATAGGATAACGTTTTGCCATGTGTGCGAGTGAAAAGTGAAAGATACCTGCTAAAACTTCTGTACCACGAACACTTTTATCGATACAGATAGGACCATATTGATAAGAGTTATCCACACTCAACTGTTGCCCAAGATAGTTTAAGTTTGACAGATCTTTGATCATATGGGCAAACATTGGCCAAGCAGACCAAAACTGCCAAGATGCCGCCATCACATATGCCACTACTTTCCCCTCAACACGTGCGATAAAAAGCCCCTCTTCTTGCTCAATCAGTGAAGTTAACTCTTCTTTAGTAAAAGGAGTCGTGACAAAGCCATCTTTTTTATCTTCAGGAGCGATAGAGTCTACTTGGTATTTAAAATGTAGTGCTAAAACTGCTTCAATATCTGAGAGTTTGGCAACTTTATAATCTATGTTTTTCATAATAACCTTTTAAGAGGATTTGAGTGCTACACCACAACCCGCACCGATAAAGATACCACCTGTAATTTTATTGAGGTATTTACCGATGAGTGAAGAGGTTAAAAAACGTTGTGCTTTATCTCCTGCAACGGCATAGAGCATCATACAGACAAAAGCGATGATTCCTAAACTCATAGTCATCAAGATATATTGTACCAATGGTGTCCCTTCACTAGAGACAAACTGTGGAAAAAGTGCCGTAAAAAAGAGAATAGCTTTGGGATTTCCCATCGCGATTAAAAATGCTTGATTAAACATACTAACACTGGAAGTACTCTCTTTGGGTGCATCACTAAGATCCAGTCGATCTATAGTCGGTGTTCTAAATAGCATAATCCCCATATAGATAAGATATCCTGCACCAACCCACCTGATAACTTCAAATAAAAATCCTGACGTGGTAAAGATCACACTCAGTCCTGAAATTGCAATCATCGCTTGGAGTATGGATGCTGTCATATTACCAAAGGCTGTGGAGAGTGATCTTTTATATCCATATTTGATTCCATGGGTGAGTGCCAGTAGCATACTGGGACCTGGAATGATAGAAGCCATAAATACGACAGAGATATATACTAGCCAAAATTCAATCGTCATAAAAGTCCTTTACTATGTATTATAGCAAAGAGTAGTTAGAAAAGTTATGTACTTATTTACACAGAAAAACACTTTTTATTTTAATTTTATATATATTATATTGACATTATTTGCTATTTTTATTATACTAAGTTAACTAAAAGGAGATCTCATGAAGATATCACAACAAGAAAAAACCAAAACCAAAGCCAAGATCTTACAAGCAGCGGTAGAGCTTATCACTATCAAAGGATTTAAAAATGCCTCGATGCGAGAGATCGCTAAAAATGCAGGGGTGAGCAACCCTACGATCTATAACTACTTTCCTACAAAAGAGAAACTTCTCTATGCTTATATAGAACAAAAACACCTAGAGAGTGCCAAGGTTTTAGAAGAGATTACAGACTTTCAGA
>JAHZKW010000098.1 GCA_022600175.1 Campylobacterota bacterium | reverse complement strand
CACTATTGGCACGTCTATTACAAGAAGAGAAGACAAAAAAAGTTCTATTCATATCTTCACAAAATTATCTTTTAGTCCAAAGTGAGTTGAAACATTTAAAGTTGTTAACAGACCTTTTAAATCGGCATGAAACAAAAATTGATTTTTTCTTTCTTAAAAAACCTTACTCTAAAACCAAAGAGAAGTTTTTTAATAAGTTTGAGGCATTGATCAAAGTTTTTCATGGTGAATATATCTATTTTGATAGAGTAGATTACTTTATTGATGTAGAAGATCATAAACAAACGATGATCATTATGCAAAAGATGGTTGAGATTGTACAAAAGTATCAAAAAAAGATACTTTTTGTCTACAACTCTGACAATTTAGAGACAAAAACACTTAAAAAAGTATTAGAAATGTTATCAACACACATTAGATACAGTAATACACAAAAACTATTTGACAAGGATAGAAACATGGCACAAGGGCAGATGGAACGCGAAAGTATTGTACTAGAGAATGAAGGTTTAGTTGAGTTATCGTTATTGGACAATGGATATAGTTATGTGAAAAATATTCAAGTTGCACTTATTAGTGATTGTGAAGATTTAAAAAAGCTCAATTATTATCTTTTTAGTGAAGTCAATGATGTAGATTATTATACTATTGATAGCCTCAAAGAAGAGGAACTTTCAGAGATGGATAATATGGATATTATTATTTTCAATAAAGAAGATGATATTTTAAAGGATATGCTTTTACACAACATTAAGGCCAAGAAACTCGAAACAAAATTTTTTATGATCTCTAACAAAAGTTATTTACGGCAAAAAGATGTATTGAGAGAGCATATTAATGGTGTAGATAAACTTCTTAAAATGGATTTTTTCTTAGAAGATTATATTCTCTCTATTGAAAAGTATCTCCATAGTAATTTTTACTCTAAACGTTTGCTGGAGCATGAAGATAATAAAGAAGTTGTTATAACTGATAAAGAGAGGTTTGAAGCAAAAGTGGATAATCTTTTAGAAAAGAAAATCTTTTTCTCTCTTTTTAATTTCAAATATGATGCTGAAATTGATATCAATGATTACAATATTCGAAAAATTGTACGTGAATGTGATTTGATTTTTGTTGACAGACAAAAAGAGGAAATCACCTTTTTACTTTTAAACGTTGTTCCCGAGTTTGGGTGTGAACTCATTAAAAAAAGAATTGCCAATTTTAGTATACAGCTAAAAGAGAACGCTAAACTTTCTGCCTTTGATATAGTCTATGAAAATTAATGTTATAATACCTCCTTTTTAAAGGACGTATTATGCAGACATTTTTTGATACGGTGATGATCATCGCTTTTATACTCTTTATGATTTTTTTAGTAAGAGGATTTATGCTTCAATCTGCTGAAAAAAACCGTGATAAAATAGAAAAATAATCCAATATTTACCCCGTATTTGATACAATCTTCGCCAAAATCATAAAGGCTATGTATGCAAAAAACGCTACTGATTGAGATTGGTGTTGAAGAACTTCCCGCGATACCATTTTTAAAAGAGTTACCCCATATAAAAAAGAAGTGGCAGACAATCCTTTCGACCTATGCACTGGAAGCAAATTTTGAGTTTTGCTACACACCTAGACGTTTAGTGTTGATCAGTAGTGCATTTTTAGAAAAACAGCCTGATGCTACAGAAACACTTTTTGGTGCACCTGTGGAGATTGCTTATAAAGATGGTGAACCTACACCTGCAGCACTTGGTTTTGCAAAAAAGTGTGGTGTTTCGATTGATCAAATCTCTACAACATCTAAAAATGGTAAAGAGGTTCTCTTTTTTGAAAAAAAGATTGCAGGCAGAGCGTCTATTGATCTTTTAGAGTTGATGATTCAAGAGTTTATTGCAAACCTTCAATTTGGAAAGTCCATGAGGTGGGGTGATGGAGAGGAGAGTTTTATCCGACCGATTCGCTGGTTGGGTGTGCTTTTTGGTGGTGAAGTTATCCCTGTAACAACTTTTGGACTAAAGTCAGAAAATATAACATATGTCCATCGTACGCACGGATATCATGGTATCTCTTATGACTCCATTAAAAATTATAAAGAGATATTGGCAAATCATAGTGTTATATTGGAGTCAGATGAACGACGTAAGCGTATCTTAGCACAGTTTAAAGCGATTGAAACGAAAGAAAATGTAGAGATTGAGATTGATGAAGCATTGCTTGAAGAAGTTGTTGCGATCACGGAGTATCCAACTGCACTGATAGGTGCTTTTGATCCACTTTTTTTACAGTTACCTCCTGAAGTGATCATTGTCTCTATGAAAGAGCATCAACGCTATTTCCCTGTGCTTAAGGATGGTAAATTAACCAATCATTTTATTGTTGTCTCCAATGCTGATACAGAGGATTATAGCCAGGTTATCAAAGGAAATGAGAAAGTACTTCGTGCAAGGCTTAGTGATGGACTCTTCTTTTATGAAAATGATCTTAAAAATGGTTTAGATAATGAAGGTCTTAAAAGAGTCACTTTTATGCAAGGCTTAGGTTCTATTTATGATAAAAGTGTACGTGAAGCAGAGATTGCAAAATATTTAGCAAATGCTTATCTTGATAATCGGAAACCTTTGATAGAGAGAGCTGTCATGTATGCTAAAGCTGATCTTTTAACGGATATTGTGTATGAGTTTACTGAACTGCAGGGGCTTATGGGATACTACTATGCAAAAGCAGCCGGTGAAGATCCGCAAATTGCTTTAGCATTTAAAGAGCAGTATCTTCCTGATGGAGAAGAGAGTGCTTTACCAAGTAGTGATTTTTCTGCTGTTGTTGCAATGGCAAATAAAATTGATTCAATATTAGCACTCTTTTCAAAAGGAAAAATTCCTACAGGTACTAAAGATCCATTTGCATTGCGCCGTGCTGTATTAGGTATCGTAAAAATTGTGCTTGATCGTGGGTTTGCTTTTGACATGAAAACAGATCTACAACATTTAGCATCTGGATATGACGATTTTGACTTTGATCAACTTGAAGCATTTTTTCTTGAGAGACTTTCACGTTACTTTGAAGCCAACCCTTCCTTGATTCAAGCTGTATTAAAAAGTGGGGAACGTGATATTGTGGAGATTTCAAAGAAGATTGAGGCATTACATAGTATTGTTGAAGCAGATGCATTTAAAGATTCATTTAGTACCTTTAAAAGAGTGGCAAATATCATTAAAGAGATGCAGTTTGATCAGATAGAGGTTGATACTTCTTTATTTGAAACTTCACAAGAACAATCGCTTTATGATGCATATAGTGCGGTCTCAAATAGACAACACCAAAGTTATAAAGCCAAGTTAGATGCACTTTTTGGTCTAAAGTCAGAGATTGATAACTTTTTCGATCATGTCATGGTAAATGCTGAAGACGAGAAGATCAAAAACAATCGTAAAAACTTGATTGCTTCGATCTATCAAAGTTTTAAAAGTGTTGCAGATATCAAAGAGATTACACTCTAACTATTCATCCCTTTTAGGGGATGAATAGTTTTAAAATTTCCCTAAGACATTAACAAACCAGCCACTTGCATCATAATCTTGGCTTTGTGTGAGGTCATCACTAAAGTCTGAAAAGTTATATCCTACACCCACTTTCATATTCTCCCCAATATGTTTATAAAGCGCCACTAAAATACCTTTTTTGGTACCATCATCTTTTTGGCTGAGCATATGTCCTTCAAACATTGCATCCCAATCTTTGATAATATGATAATTGACACGAAGTGCAGCAAGTTTTAACTCATTGGCATACCAATCTCCACTATTTCTACTGATTTGAGTTTGGTGTTTTTTATAGCCTAACTTATGACCAATGGTCCATCTAGGAGAGAGTTGATAACTCATCTCAGCACTGATGATATGTGCTTTTTCATTGGCACGTGTGCTATCTTGTGCACTGCTTAACAGATCATAAAGATAAGTATACTTACCGATGAGATTAAAGCGAGTATTTTCTACAGGCCTATAGGCAAATCCTACACCCCCTTCAATAAATTTTGCATTATCTAGGTCTTGAACTTTATCTAAACTACGTGAGTAGTTCAATTTTCCCATTAATCTCATAGCGGGGTTAAGTTTATAGCTAAGACGATTTACTGTTAGATATTGACGTACTTCACTTACGGCATCTTTGTCAACGCGATATTCAAGTTTTGTACTTGCTTTTATCTTTTCATCACTATAGTTCAGAGATGTTGAAAATGAGTCTCTATCCCGTCCATTATCTAAATCAATTTGATTATAGACAAGGTTTGCAATAAGATATTTATTAAAGGCATAATCTATACCAAAAGCATGACCTATACCTGCATCTCTATCACTATGACTAAATTGATGTTCTGTGAAAACATTGAGTGCATTAGTGACTTTACTTCTTTGTCCCACTGTAAATATATCTCTTTCACCTTCTGTACTATCGGTAGAGAGGGTATAAGTTCCATAAAATGATTGTGTATCGCTATAGGCATAATCTGCACCAAGCTGTACACTTGTACCACGATCACCACTGCTGGCACTGGCATCAAGTGTTAATTTTTTGTAGTGGATATCTGTCCCTAATGTAATGAGATCGTTATCTTTATAGTTACCTGTGTTGTCTAAGGTGGTTTGTGCTGCTACATAGAGTCCAAAAAAAGAGTTGAAGTTATACTTTGCACGTACTCCAGCGAGTGTACCTTCGTCATTTAATCGTGTTCCATTTTCTTCTTTCACGCTTCTTATTTCTGCACCAAGCTCATACTTCTCTGTGTTGTATCCAGCTTCAACACTAATAGTAGATTCTTTTTGGCTACCTTGCTCCAAGACAGTTCCTCGACCTGTTAGACAGAGCCTTTGGTTAATTTGACTCTGGGTCTCAAATCCATAATCAGTGACCTCTTTACTACTTCCCAGTCTTGCGGATGAAAAGCCTGATTCACGTTTTTTGTACCACATTGATAGTGTACCATCGTGTTCAAACTGATCAAAATCTGCAAGTGAGATCATCGCTTCCACACCTAGTGCTGAACCATCACTGTTGGTATTATTGTTCTCAAGTGTACTAAAACCTAGACCACCATCTGTTGATCTGAAGTTTGCACCATTAGATTGTAGGGATTCACTTTGTGCATATTCAGCTTTGATAAAAGTATTACGTCCACTACGTAGTGTGACATCAACTCCTGAAACTTCATAATCATCATCAGATCTTCCCTCATGTGCATAGGTAGCACCTACGGCTAAAAAGTTACCTAACCACTGCTTTCCTCTTGCCCCATAGGTGGCTTTATCAGTATTAAAGTCATTAGGAACATATTCATAGTCTACTTTAAGAAGTACGCGATTACCATCTAGTGGTTTATCTTTGATAATCGATGGACCAGATGCTTTGCTAAATGGAGAGAGTGGACGTGTGAGTATGATACGTCCCTGTAACTCATCTATCTCATAATCTTTTCCACGTACAAGCTCTATTTTTTCAGCAACACGCTCAGAGTTTCGCTCTCTAATCTCTACCCATACTTTTTCACTACCTTCTAAAATATCTACATTTTTAAGATAGTAGAGGCTTCCTCCAGTCCCCTCAAACTCATTGTGTGCATAGGCACTTTGTGCTTCACTGGCAAAGATAATAATATCTCTTTTATGATCACCATACTTTGTCATGTTGAGTGAAGAGTGTTTGAATTTTGCACCATAAAGTGATCTATTAACGTTGGCAAATTCTGTACCTGTAATACCTGTGTTATAGTTACCCCAGAGTGCTTTTGAGTTATCCCATTCAAGACTAAGATAGAGTTTTCCTTGACTGTCAGTATCATTATAACTTGTAGAGTCATCTCCATAGACTGTATAGAAACGATCAGGATCTAAATTTCTAAACATCGATTTTGGATCTTTTTTATGAATATCTTTAAACATATCTTTGATCTCATGCTCTTGTGTATCCATCTGGGCGGTTAAGAGATATTTGCCTTGGATTTTTCCCTTTGCATAAAAAGCAATACGCCCATCTACAAAAATATCTTCATTATAGTGTTCATCTGCCTCTAAAGGTTTGATATTGCCTGAGACATTATTCTGACCCATAGTAAAGTCAGCAAGACCTACCATAAAAAGATGATTTTTCTTTACATCAATTGCCAGCTCTTGTGCAAACTGTTCACCTTTGGCATTCATTAAATGAACAGGAATGGTATGAGTACCATATGATTTAATATCCTCATAGACAAATTTACCTTCTTGATCCACTAAGACATCTTTTTCTCCTATACGTAAAATACTCTGTGGTGAAATACCCTGACCATGTACACGTACTTTTGTACCGTTTATAGGAATAGATCTGCTTTTGAGGTTACTTTTACCATAGATCTCTGCTTCTAGATTTTGCGATCTATCTTCTGTCTTGTTTGAAAGTGTAATCAGACGTGGTTTTGTTTCATCAAACCGTCCCTCTTTATCATAGACTCTAAGTGCATAGTGAAGGCTCTCATGTTGATTGAGTGCAATATTGTCATCTGGATTCATATGCCAAGTAATCTCTTTAGGGATCGATTTTCCCTCAAGTAGTTTAATTGGTTTTAATATGCCATTTTTATGTTGTTTTACAATCAAAAGTTCATAACGCTCAACATAGTCACTGTAGTTGTTATAGGTTATAAACGTGATAGGTGAAGCCAATTTATTTCCACTTAATGTGGCAGAGGTATGGGTTTTTACATCTAGTCTCGACTTTACGATAAGCGGATCACTTGTTGCCCAGATTACACCACCGTTATCCAGATATGCTTTGGTGACAATTTTACTCTTCTCTTCGATAAGTTCATGCTCTTCTTCATAAACATCTACAGTGACATCGACACGTCTATTTTCTTTCATTCCACCGCTTGGTCTATCATTCTCTGCGACAGGATTACACTCTGCATGATCTAGGAGTGTGACATCATAGGTTCCATTTGCAAATAGTGGCAAGCTAAGGCAAGCACAAAGTACTGTACTGAGTACAATTTTATCTGTTTGTATTGTTCTCATAGCACACCTCCTTGTGCATTAAAACGAGGTAGGTTACAATCTACCTTCTTACCTAGTTGGGTACACTCTTTTTTGCTCTTTGGTGCATTAGGTTTACCCCACCAGTCATAGCGAGGGTCAAAAACAACTTCACTTTCACAGTTGTCATAGAGAACATCAACACTGTTAATCGCTTCATCTCCAAGTTGATATTTTAACTCTTGATAGACGCTTTTTGCACGTTTATAGGCTAGTTTTTTGTTATACCAGATAGGGGCTCTAGCATCTGTGTTACCTTCAATCATGATCTCTCCACCACCTAGATCTTTGAGTGTTTGTGCCATCTTTTTGAGCTTTTTTACTTGGTCTGGTCTAATACAGTCTTGGTCAGAGTCAAAATAGATTGACCCGAGTGATTTTGTTTTTTTGACTAATCTCTTTTTCTCTTTTTTCATCATCACTTCTACCATCTTACTTGCATACTCTTGTTCTGGTAGTTTTACGCCAAAATTAACAACATTGAGTTGTCCTGAAGTGATACGGTATACGCGGGGATTTTCTGTGGTAAATATCGCCCCATCAGGAAGTGTAAATGGATCTATTTTAATGATAAAGTTTTTACCACGACTACCAAAACCACCACTTTCAACATCTGCAACATGATAGCGACCAAAACCATCTGTCTCAATCAACAGTCCCTCAACTGTGGCAAGTCTTACTCCAGGGATTCCTAACTCTTCTTCATCTTGGATACCATTTTCATTGTTATCTGCAAATACTTTCCCTATAAGTGTTGCATTATCTGCAAAACTATCCGCGATGATTTTTACGCTTGCTTTAACTTCAGTACTCACAGGCTCTCCATTTTGTACCGCAACAGCTTTATTGATATGCTCTCCATGGGCAACAGCAACACCAACTTTAAGTAGATAGGTAATTTGGAGACTCTCTCCTGCATGTAAAGCAAAAGTGCCAAACTCTATCACTTGTTCTCCTGTAGCATTGAGCATTGATGTTTGTCCATTTCGTGTAATACGTGCACTTTTTTCTACATATTTAAATCCTGAAGGTAGGGTATCTTGTATGGTAACAGCTGAATAGTTATAAGTCTCATCTTGATTCTCTACACGAATACTATAAGGGACAAACCCACCAATGCTAGCCTCTTTTTTTTCTGCTTGTTTATCAAGTGTAATAAATTGTGGAGCTATGGCTAAGTTTTCAAAATCTTGGCCAGTGACGTTTCCTGTACCTGTAAGATCAATATTGATAATATTGTCATTGGCACCATCGATATCACTGAGTGACTCATAACCTGGTTTATCTACTTCAACAATGGTGTAACTTCCTGGTTCTAAATCTGTAAATTCATAATGACCTTGATCATCTGTTTGCGATGTTTGTATGACATTTCCATGACTATCTTGTAACTCTAGGTCTGCATTCTTAAGGGGTTCATCAACAATTTTGTCACCATTGATGTCTACTTTGACAGTACCAGAAACGGTGATACGTTTTTGATCATCAAAATCTTGTCCTGTGATATTGCTGGTACTGACTGTGAGATTGATCATATTATCGTTGGCACCATCAATATCACGAAGTGATCCATATCCAGAAGGATCAAGCTCTTTGATCGTATAGTTTCCTGGCGTAATATCATCAAACTGATAGAGCCCATTTTGATCTGTGGTTGCTGTGCCAATAAGGATATCACTATTATCTCGTAGTTGAATCTTTACGCCTGAGAGTGGTTGATCTGTTGTAGCATCATAATCCACATCTGCACGTACAGTTCCACTAAGGCTCACTGTTGGCTCATCAATGAAGTCTTGTCCAGTGATCGTTGTGTTAATCATGGTAAGTGTAATTGTATTTGGATTATTGCCATCGATATCACTCACCGATTGATATCCTACAGGGTCACTCTCTGTAATGATATAGCAGTTGGGTACTACCCCTGAAAATCTATACTCTCCATTGACATCTGTTGTGGTTGTATCATGATAGCTGTTACCTGCACAATCATTAAGGTCAATAGTCACCCCTTGCAGTGGCCCATCAGGTGTGCCATCCGCATTATTATCTGTGTAAACGTTACCAATGATTTTATTTTCTATTTGATCGATAAAAATATTATCATCATCAATCTCATTAAAGCCTAATGTTACAGGTATCGTATCATCACTTTGACTACTATTTGTACTTTGTTCATCACCAGCTTGATCATCTACTGAGAGGTAGTTTGTAGGATTTGTCTCTATCAGTAGATAGTTGTCTGCAGGCATATTTGTAAAACTAAAGTTTCCTAAGCTATCTGTAGTAGCTGTTGGTACAATAACCCCATTATTATCTCGTGCTGGTGTGGTTCCATCACTTTCAAAGATTTGCACACTGACATTTGCAAGTGGTGTATCATGGTTATCTTTAACTAAGCCAGCAATAGTCCCCGTAGGTAAAGTATCTACAAAGTCTCTATTGCTATAACTTTGTCCTGATACAACAGTGATTGCGATAGTATTATCATTTGCACCATCTACATCACTCACTGAGCTATAGTTTGTAAGGTCACTCTCTTTGATCACATAACTCCCTGCTGGGATATCTGTAAAGCTATAATTTCCACTTGCATCCGTTGTGGTCGTTAAAGGGTTACTATTGATATCACTGATTACATTACCTGAACCATCTTCTATAGTAATCGTTACATTGGGGATTGCTGTATTTGCAGGGGTTTGTACACTCCCTGATACAGTTGCTGGAATCATCTGATCTATAAAGTTATTATCACTATCATTTTTCCCATCAGTAATAACCAATGGAATACGATTATCTGTTTGAGAATGGTTGCTAAAGCTTCCATCATCAAAAGAGTTATCACCATCACTTTGTGACATATAGTTTGTAGGATCTGTCTCAATGATCTCAAAATTTCCTGCAGGGACATTGGTAAAACTGTAATTTCCACTATTATCTGTGGTTGTAGTGAGCGGATTGCCATTAATATCATTGACAATATTGTTTGATCCATCTTCAATATGAACCGTGACATTGCTGAGTGGATTTGCATTGATATCATGGACTGAACCTGAGACGGTACCAGAAAATTGTACCTCTACAAAATTATTGTTTGTATAATTTTGTCCAGGGTTTATTAGTAGGTTAATCTGGTCATCATTAGCACCCTCTGTATCACTCACTGAGTTATATCCAGAGGGTTGTGTTTGGACTATTGTAAAACTTCCTACAGGTACTTTAGTAAAGCTATAGTTTCCTGATGTATCAGTAGTCGTTTGTAAAGGATTACCGTCTGTATCATTGACAACTGAAGTACCATTCATAATTTGTAGGGAGACATTTGCTATGGGATTATTTGCTGATGTTTGTACACTACCTGAAACTGCTGCCATAGCAACAATGCCGAGTTGATAATCTTCCACCTCTCCTTTAAGAGAGATATCACTACGTGGATCTCTCTCGTTAGCACTATTGGTTTCACTAAATCTAAATCGTGCAAATGTATTTCCAGTAATTGCTGTTGCTGGAATTGTAATAGTGAGCGCTGTTTGGGTGACACCACTTGAAGCATTTGTTGTGGTAATGTTACCGCTACTCTCTCCGCTATTGATAATCTGATGTCCACTGATAACATGTTCACCACTATCTTCAAAGTCACCATCACTGTTCCAATCAAACCAGCCTTGTAGATAACCGCTACCATAAGTAGTGATATCCAAAGTCACACTCTCTCCTGTGCCTAATGTTTGTCCACTTAACGTTGTTCCTGAAAGAGAGATAGCATCATCATCGTCATAGTTTAATCCTCCAGTATCGCTATCATCTGCAGTCGCGTCACTACTATTTTGATAGCTGCTCTCTTGATCTGCAGGCAATCCAGAACCTAACATAATCGTACCATCTAGAGCTGAACCTGCTGCTCCATAATTGCTAGGTGCATCTCCATACTCTTTTTGTCCATTAAAGATATCTGCAAAATCTTCTATTTGAAAGGAGAGTTGGATTAATCTATGGGCACCCCAGTTTTCTGAGTCTGTTGGATGATCCCCATATGCGTTATCATTTTGCACTCTAACTCGTACGGTAGAGACTCTATTGAGTCCATTTCCATTAATCCAAATAGAACTTGCTCTACAAGTGACATCAGGTGTTGAAGCTGTATCATCACAGTTACCGCCATTCCAACCTTTGAGTTTATCTGTATAGTGTGTATAAAATGAGCCTTGGGTATGGATGACAGAACTACCACTAGAGATGAAAGCATTGTCTGCTGCTACATAAAAGTCATCAGTATCTGTGACACTTGTACCTGAGTTGATATCTAAATCATAAGCAGTTAACATCAAACGATCAACTTCAAGAGGTATGGTTGTACCTTGTTGAACCAGTGTGATTTGATACTCTTGATATGCAATATTATCTCCACTATCCATATCTCTTAGTCTGGTTGCAAGTGTTTTTTCTGTTGCAAATACACATGCACCAGCAGCATAATCATTATCTGAATTAAGTACGTCAACAAGAAGATCTATGGCTTGTCCGTTATAACTATTTTCAGTTCCAAAACGGTACTGTGCGCCAGCTTGACAGTCGGTACCAGAGAGTAAGCCTCCCGTACCATCAAGCTTTATACTGACAGCTTGCATTGAAGTGGCTGTAAAAAAGAGTATAAATAATGTCGTTAAATAACGAATTATTTTTGATGATAAAATCATTTTTTTTATCATTAATTTATCCTTTGAAATAAAAATTCTTGTAATAAATATCGGATATGGTGAAAATAGTTTTAATCTTTTAACAAGAAAATCGTAGAAAAAATTTTATTTTTTTGTTTAGATGTAGATGGACTAAAAGCCTATAAATTGATTTTTCAGAAGAATTTAACTAAAATAGATGCTTTACATATAATTTTGGAGAATCATACTTTATGAAAGATGGAAAATTTATAGCATTTGGCTTTATAACAACCTTTGTTGCTTCAGCGCTCTTTTTGAGCTCTTCTGTGTTTGCGAAAAGTGAAGCACCGCTTGCTGCCCAGATTGGTGAAAATAGGCTCAATGCGTTAGCAAAATACACAAAAGTAATACAGACTGTTGAACAGTACTATGTGGATGATCAAAATATCTCTGATATTATTGATAAGTCACTGGAAGGACTTTTAACCAATTTAGATGCACACTCTTCTTTTATGAATAAGAAGAAGTATAAAGATATGAAGATTCAAACAGAGGGTGAATTTGGTGGTCTTGGTATCACAGTAGGGATGCGTGATGGTGCATTAACCGTTATCGCTCCGATTGAAGGGACACCTGCAGATAAAGCAGGAATGAAATCAGAAGATATTATCTTAAAGATCAATGAAAAATCAACACTCAATATGACTATTGACGAAGCTGTAGGAATTATGCGAGGTAAACCTGGTTCAAAAATTGAACTTACGGTTGTGCGTAAAAATGAACAAAAACCATTGACGATTGAGATCATTCGAGATATCATTAAGATAGATTCTGTCTATACTAAAAAAATAGAAGAGAGTGATATCCTTTATATCAGGGTGACTAACTTTGATAAGAAAGTGACTGAAGAGGTCCAATCTGCAATCATCAAACATAAAGGTAGTATGAAAGGTCTAATCCTTGATCTTAGAAATAATCCAGGAGGTCTTCTCAATCAAGCTGTAGGACTAACTGATCTTTTTGTTGAGGATGGTGTTATTGTTTCACAAAAAGGAAGATTAGAGCGTGAAAATCAGATCTATAATGCAACAAAAACAGGTACTTTTACAGATATTCCTCTTGTTGTGTTGATTAATGGGGGTAGTGCGAGTGCAAGTGAAATTGTCAGTGGGGCATTACAAGATCATAAACGCGCTGTATTAATAGGACAGAAAAGTTTTGGTAAAGGGTCAGTACAAGTGATCTTACCAATAGGTAATGAAGAAGCATTAAGATTGACAGTTGCAAGATATTATCTTCCTGATGGTAGAACAATTCAAGCTAAAGGGGTAGAACCTGATATTGAAGTTTTCCCTGGAGAAGTTGTTGTCGATAAAGATCAGTTCTCTATCAAAGAGAGTGATCTAAAAAAACATCTTGAAGGACAGTTAGAGAAGATTGATGAGAAAGTAACAAAAGATAAAAAAGAAGAGAAAAAGAATAAAAAGTTGATCACAAAAGATGATATTTTAAAAGATATACAACTTAAAACAGCAATTGATACAATTAAAGTTTTAACAATAACAAATGGATTTCATTAGGAGTAACAGGTGGAAAAGAAAGAACTTTTATACGAAGGTAAAGCAAAAAGGTTATACGCAACTGAGAATACAGATCAATTGATTGCAGAGTTTAAAGATGACTTGACTGCGTTTAATGCAGAAAAGAAAGGCAGTGAGCAAGGTAAAGGGGCATTAAACTGTAAGATCAGTACCGAACTTTATGCACTTTTGTCAGCAAATGGTGTAAAAACACATCTTATTGAGACGTTAGATGAAAATCATCAATTAGTAAAAAGCGTTGAGATTATCCCTATTGAAGTGGTTGTTAGAAATACAGCAACAGGGTCTTTAAGCAAGCGCCTTGGTATTGAAGATGGTAAAGTATTGCCATTTACTTTAGTGGAGTTTTATCTTAAAGATGATGATTTGAATGATCCAATCATCACAGATGATCACTGTATGCTGCTTGAACTTGTTGATGACCGTGCTAAGCTTGATATATTGAAGCAAAAAGGGTTACAAATCAACCGTCTTTTAAAAGACTTTTTTGCAGAAAGAAGACTTAACCTTGTAGATTTTAAAGTTGAGTTTGGAATCGATAAAGAGGGTGAGATTTTATTAAGTGATGAAATCAGTCCAGATAGTTGTAGATTCTGGGATATGGATAGTGGTGAAAAACTTGATAAAGATAGATTTCGTGAGAACCTTGGTAATGTCAAAGTTGCCTATGAAGAAGTATTGAAAAGAATCTTAGGGGATGTGCTATGAAAGCAGTGGTGAACATTAAACTCAAAGAGGGTGTTTTAGATCCTGCAGGAAAAGCTGTACACCATGCACTTTCAGCGCTACATTTTGACAATGTAAATGATGTAAGAATTGGTAAACAAATCATTATTGATATGGATGAAAATAATCAAGAAAAAGCAAATGAAGATTTGATCAAAATGTGTGAAGAACTTCTTGCAAACACTGTTATTGAAGATTATGAGATTGAGATAGTACAATGAAAATAGTTGTTGTTGTATTTCCTGGAACGAACTGTGAGTACGATACAAAATATGCCTATGAAATGTTAGATCAAGATGTTGAACTTATATGGCATAAAGAGAGTAAACTTCCTGAAAATACTGACTTAGTAGTATTGCCAGGTGGGTTTAGCTATGGGGATGCATTACGTAGCGGATCGATCGCTAAGTTCTCACCAATCATGAAAGATGTCATAGAGTATGCGCATAGTGGTGGAAAAGTGTTAGGTATTTGTAATGGTTTTCAAATTTTATTAGAAGCAAATTTACTCCCTGGTGCAATGAAACATAACCAGCATGTACACTTTGTCTCTAAACATCATCATCTTAAAGTACACAATAAAGAGAATGACTTTTTACAAGCCTTAAATATTGGAGATATTGTAAATATCCCTCTCGCACATGGTGAGGGTAATTACTACATTGATGAGTCTGGACTTAAAGCACTCTATGAAAATAATCAAGTACTTTTGACATACTGTGATGCGCAAGGAAATAGATTAAACCCAAATGGTTCTATTGATGCAATAGCAGGTATATGTAATAAAGAGCGCAATATTTTTGGTCTTATGCCACATCCTGAACGTGCTATGGAGTCTATGTTAGGCTCTGACGATGGTGTGAAGATGTTACAGGGTTTGATTAGTTGAAATTAAAATCATTGGTGATAGTATCACTTCTTTTCTTTTTTGTCTTGAGTATGCAAGCTAGTTTTTTAGGTGATTTATTTGGGACGAGTAAACCAGATCACCAAGTTGTACACGAAGATGCTATTGTGATTGAAGATGAAGAAGTGATGACCGCTGATGAATATATGGACAGTGTAGAGGAGCCTACAGATATAGAGGTTTTTGCTACTCCAGATACACAGGCATTTGATGAGGGTGAAGTTTACATAGATGATGAAGATGAAGACCCTTTTATCAAAGCTGAGACAATCTTTCTCTCTTATCTTGAAAAACCTGAAAAAATTTATCTTTCACAACATGTTACTTTGCGTCTTAAAGCGATTGTAACTGATAGCCGTTTAGAAGAGATTGAGACACGCTTTTTAGATGCTAAACATGTGAAGATTCTTAACCCTAATCGTCCTTGGAATAAAACATCAGATAATAGTTATGAAAATAGCTATGTTTTAAAGCTCTTTTCAACTGCGGCAAAGTTACCTGATATTGAAGTGACAGCCTCTTCTTCTAAAGGGCAAAAACAGCACAAACGTTTAGAAGCATATAAACCTAAAGTTGTTGCTTTACGTGAAGATGAAGCATTTTGTCTTGTTTTATCAGAAGACTTTACTCTTAATAATCACCATGAAAAGAAGTATGATGAACAATCAAATATTGTACTCTTAGAGATTAATGCAACCAATGCAAATTTAGAAGATTTTCATATTCCTTACGCTATCCGTGATGGCATTGATGAGATTAAAGAGAGTGGACCTATACAGAGTATTTACTATTTTGCAATTATTTCTAACGATATTAAAAACTTTAAATTTAAATATTTTGACTTAGTGAGTAATAAATACCATATTGTTTCATTTCCTGTTATGCTTCTTGATAGTAGTGTCAGTACACAGACTGATTTAAACCCTCAAAAAAACAAATATGCCCTTTATAAGGCAATTGCTTTATTTGTTTTTGCTTTACTCTTTTTTCTTTTTTATCTGAAGTATAGAAAACTTTACTTACTTCTTTTTTCGTTAATTATTTTAGCTTTTATGCTTTACACGCAAGTTCCTATAAGTAAAATTAAACTACAAGAGGGAATGGCTTTACGTATCTTGCCAACAGAAAATTCAACGATATTTTATAAAACTGAAGTACCTATAGAAGCAGATATTTTATTGCGAAAAGATGGATATATTAAAGTATTGTTACCAAATACTAAGATTGGATGGATTGATGAAGATAGCACAAAGAATTAAAGCATTTTTTATCTTTTTTGAATTTGTCATTACTGTGACTATTGTTATTTTTTTGATGATTTTCTTTAATACTAAAAATTGGGATATAAGACGTGCATGGGCAAAATTGCAGTCAAAGTTAATTGGATACGAAATTGAGATAGAGGGAGAACCTGATCCAAATACACAAATGTTACTCTTAAATCATCAAAGTCTTTTAGATATTGTAGTTTTAGAAGATATCTATCCTAAAGATATTGCTTGGGTAGCTAAAAAAGAGATAGGCAATATTCCTTTTTTTGGTAAGATATTAACAGTGCCTAAGATGATTGAAGTTGAACGTGAAAATAAAAAGTCTCTGATAAAGCTCTTTTCAGATGTTAAAGAACGATTACAAAATGATCGTGTTGTTGCAATTTTTCCTGAAGGTACACGAGGGGATGGTCGAAAATTAGCCTCTTTTAAATCAGGTGCAAAATTGATCACAACAAAACTTGAACTTATTGTACAACCTGTGGTACTCCTCAATACACGCAATATTTTAGACTCTAAGAACTTTACTGCTAAAAGGGGTAAAGTTAAAGTGATCTATCTTGATAGTGTAAGAATTACAAAGGCAAGTGATAAAAGTTGGTTTGAATCTATCCGTACACAGATGCAAAATGAGATGAATAATCAACTAAAAATAGACTAATTTACCACTCCTTAAACTATTTTTGTTAAAATTCCCAAAATTTTATTTAAAAAAGGTTATTTATGTCAAAACATGAGTTTCAAACAGAAGTCACACAACTTTTGGATTTGATGATTCACTCACTCTATTCCAATAAAGAGATTTTCTTAAGAGAGTTAATTTCAAATGCCTCTGATGCACTTGATAAGTTAAACTATTTATGTATTAGTGATGATAATTTTAAAAATCTAAATTATGATCCAAAAATTGAGATTGTTGCAGATAAAGAAGCTAAGACTTTAACCATCAGTGATAGCGGTATTGGTATGAGTAAAGAGGACCTTGTAAAAAATCTAGGAACAATTGCTAAAAGTGGTACAAAATCTTTTGTTGAGAATCTTAGTGGTGATGCAAAAAAAGACTCTTCATTGATTGGTCAATTTGGTGTTGGTTTTTATGCTGCGTTTATGGTTGCAAGCAAAGTTGAAGTATTGACAAAAAAAGCAGGTGAGTCTCAAGCACATACGTGGATGAGTGAGGCTGGTGCTCAGTATGATATTAGTGAAAGTGACAAAGAGGGACATGGGACAACCATTACACTCTATCTTAAAGAGGATGAAGTTGAGTTTTTAGAGTTTTTCCGTATTCAATCTATTGTCGAGAAATACTCAAATCATATTCCATTTCCTATCTTCATGGAGAAAGTAGAAGAAAAAGAGGAAGGAAAGACTGAAGTTAGTAATGAACAGATCAATAAAGCATCTGCGCTTTGGAGACTTAATAAAAGTGAGATTAAAGAGGATGAGTATAAAGATTTTTATAAAAGTATCTCTCATGACAGTGAAGATCCTATCCTCTATAGCCATACTAAAGCAGAGGGTACGATAGAGTATAATACTTTATTTTACATTCCAAAATCTGCTCCAATGGATCTTTTCAGGGTAGATTATCAATCAGGTATTAAACTATATGTAAAGCGTGTTTTTATTACTGATGATGATAAAGAACTTTTACCAACTTATTTAAGATTTGTAAGAGGTGTTATTGATGTAGAAGATCTACCGCTTAATGTAAGTCGTGAGATATTACAACAAAATGTGATTCTTTCAAAAGTGAAAAAAGCATCTGTTAAAAAGATTCTTAGTGAACTTAAAAAGCTGAAAAATAAAGATTTTGAAACTTATAAATCTTTTTATAGTGTCTTTGGAAGGGTACTTAAAGAGGGAATCATGGGTGAGTTTGATAACCGTGATTTACTTTTAGATCTTTTACTTTTCAAATCATCAAAAAATGATGAGTTAATCGACCTTGAACAGTATAAAGCACAAATGCCAGAAGATCAAAAAGAGATCTATTATATTATTGGTGAAAATGCACAAATGCTGAAAAACTCACCATTAATTGAAGGTTTTAGTGAAAAAGGGATTGAAGTATTACTGTTAGATGATGAAGTAGACACCATTGTAATTCCAAATATTGGTCAATATAAAGAGATACCCATGACTGCGGCAAACAGTGCAAAACTTGAGAGTGATGAGACAGATACTAAAGCATTAAGTGAACAGTATGCTGAAGTTTTAGTGAAGTTGAAAGAAGATTTAAAAGATGATGTAAAAGATGTAAAGATCTCTACACGTTTGAAAAAGTCACCAACTTGTTTAGTTTATGATAAAGATGATCCAGATTTTGCGATGCAGCAAATGTTAAAACAGATGGGACAGAGTGATCTGCCTCCAATAAAGCCTATCTTAGAGATTAATGCAGAACATGAGATTTTTACAAAAATCCTAGAGAAAAAAGATTTTGTAGCATTAAGTAATTTAGCACCAGTTTTATTGGATTTGGCAAAGCTCAGTGAAGGGATGAAAATCGAAGATAGTACAGGTTTTGCAGATAGAGTCAACAAACTGATTGTTGGGTCACTCTAAAAGATGAAAAAGCTATTTCTACTTCTTGGGTTAAGTGTGATGCTTTATGCTGATGTACTCGAAGTTAATAACTTTGAGACAGATCTTTTCTCCAAAGATAGAAATAATTTAAAAAAAATTGAGTTTTCTCTGCTTTTTGATGGTAGAGACCTCAAAGAGAATCGACATAAAATTATTGATGGCCTCAATGTAGTAATTAGTAGCTTTTATGTTGAAGACCTTTTTACATCACAAGGTAAAGAGAAGTTTAAAACAGTGATTACTCAATATATCACTAAAAAATATAGCATTGATATTGATGATATTTTTATCAAACGATTTCGTGTACTTGATAATGTAAATGTTGATGCTTTTATTGAGGCATTAAGACGTGAAGGGTTTTGCAAAGAGAATCGTAACAGAGAATCAAAAAGTATTAGCGAAAACTTTGATGCTTTGGATTTGATGAAATAACAACAAGAGGAAGAAATAGGACTGTTATAGGCTTAATTTAGTTTTGGTTATACTACTAGCCTAAAAAACAGGGAAAAAGAATAATTTTTCTCACTAACAAAAACTTTTAGTGTAGAGGAATTATCAAGAAGTAAAAGCTTCTTGATGAGGAGAAATATAATGAAAATGAGCGGATCTCAAATGGTTATTGAGGCTTTGCAAAAAGAGGGTGTTAAAATCGCATATGGTTACCCTGGCGGAGCCATCATGAATGTATACGATGAGATATACAAATATGATTTTAAACATATTTTGACAAGACATGAACAAGCAGCAATTCACGCAGCAGATGGCTATGCACGTGCGAGTGGTGAAGTAGGGGTTGCCATTGTAACAAGTGGACCTGGATTTACCAACGCCGTAACTGGACTAGCGACTGCTTATACAGACTCTATTCCTATGGTCGTTATCAGTGGACAAGTCCCAATTACGATGATTGGAACAGATGCGTTTCAAGAGATTGATGCAGTAGGTATTAGTCGACCATGTGTAAAACATAATTATCTTGTTAAAGATGTAAAAGATCTACCGCGTATTCTTAAAGAGGCGTTTTATATTGCTAGAAGTGGGCGTCCTGGACCTGTTCATGTTGACATTCCAAAAGATGTGTCTGCACAAATGGGTATTTTTGATTACCCTAAAGAAATCTCTTTAAAGACTTATAAACCGCACTATAAAGGCAATATAAAGCAGATCAAAAAAGCTGTTGAGGCTATTTCACGTGCAAAAAAACCAATTCTCTATCTTGGTGGTGGTATTATCAGCTCTGGAGCATCTGAGCTTGTACGTCAATTTGCGAAGATGACAGGAGTACCTGCTGTTGAAACATTAATGGCAAGAGGGGTTCTTAGTTATGATGATCCATTGCTTTTAGGAATGCTTGGAATGCATGGTAACTATGCATCAAATATGGCAATGAGTGAAGCAGATCTTATGATAGCTCTTGGACCAAGATTTGATGATAGGGTAACAGGACGATTAGATGAATTTGCAAAACATGCAAAGATCATTCATGTTGATATTGATCCAAGTAGTATTGGAAAACTTGTAAATGTGGATTATCCAATTGTTGGTGACCTTACAAATGTGTTAACCGAAATGGTAGATCTTGCTAAAGAGAAGATTAACCCGATTGATTATGAGGGCTGGAGAGAACTTCTTCAACGCTACAATGAGATCCATCCTTTAGGATATGATGATAATGGTGATAGACTCAAACCACAATGGGTAATCCAGCGAGTAGGGGAGCTTTTAGGTGAAAAAGCATTGATCTCCACAGATGTTGGACAGCATCAGATGTGGTCAGCCCAATTTTATCCATTCTCTTTTCCTCGTCAGTGGATTACAAGTGGAGGACTAGGAACTATGGGGTTTGGTTTCCCTGCTGCAATGGGTGTACATGCTGCAGATCCTGAAAGAGTCAGTATCAATATCACTGGTGATGGTTCGATATTGATGAATATTCAAGAGTTAATGACCGCTGTTGAACATAATATACCAGTCATCAATATCATACTCAATAATAACTTTTTAGGTATGGTACGTCAATGGCAAACATTCTTCTATGATAAACGTTTTGCAGAGACAGATCTTAGTATGCAACCTGACTTTGTTAAGCTAAGTGAAAGTTTTGGTGGTATTGGTTATCGCGTTGAAACTAAAGAAGAGTTTGATGCAGCACTGAAAGAGGCTGTAGAGAAGAAAACAGTCTGTATGATTGATGTAGTTGTTGATCGACTGGAAAATGTATTGCCAATGGTTCCGGCAGGAGGAACACTCTATAACATGATGTTAGAATATAAGGAAGAGTCATGAATGAAATCAGAAAAGTAATCTCAGTCATTGTGGTTAATGAAGATGGTGTACTATCTCGAATTTCAGGACTTTTTGCAGGTCGTGGTTATAATATTGAGTCATTGACAGTGGCACCTATTCCAGAGACTGATTATTCACGTTTTACAATTGTTACTAATGGTAGTCCTCGTGTTTTAGAACAGATTACAAAACAGCTTCACAAGCTTATACCAACCTATAAGGTTATTGAGACACAAGATGTTGTTGAAAAAGAGATGGCATTAGTGAAGATACCTTTAGATGAGAACTTAAGTGGTCTAGATGCAATTTTGAATGGTTATAACGGTATAGTGGCTAACTCAACAGAGGACTCATTGATCTTGATGGCAGTGGATGATGCTAATAGGATTGCAAACTTTTTAAAAATTATTAAAAAGTTTAAACCCTCAGAAGTAGTTAGAGGCGGTTCTGTCTCGATGGAGAAGTAGTGACTTTACACAGCCTGACTCAACAACTAGATATTGTTTATAGTGGGAGAGATTTTGAAGTTTTAGCTATCAATACATTAGTAGATGCTAAAAAAGATGAAATCTCTTTTTTAGACAATAAGAAATATATTGATGCACTGAAAGAGACAAGTGCAGGGGCTGTTTTTATTAAAGAGGAGTTTGTCTCAATATTACCAGATGGTGTTGAAGCAATTGTATGTGAAAATCCATATTTAAGTATGGCATACGCAAGTAGGTTTTTTGCTAAAGCCTTGATACGAGAAAGTGGGGAGAGTCATATTGCTTCAACTGCAATAATCCAAAAACATGTATATCTTGGATCAGGTGTCTCTATTGGTGAAAATGTCACAATACTTTCAGGTGCCTATATTGGTGATGATGTGAGTATAGGTGAGGGCAGTACAATTTATCCAAATGTCACTGTTTACAATGATAGTAAAATTGGTCGAAATTGTACTATTCATGCAGGTAGTGTGATTGGTAGTGATGGCTTTGGGTATGCACATACCCATGATGGTAAGCATATTAAAATATACCATAATGGTGCAGTTTTGATTGAAGATGATGTTGAGATTGGTGCTAATAGTGCAATAGATAGGGCAGTATTTGGTATCACTCTGATTAAAGAGGGCTCTAAGATTGACAACCTTGTTCAAATTGGACATAATTGTGAAATAGGTTCACATGTGATTATTGTGTCGCAAGTAGGCATTTCTGGTTCATCTAAGCTTGGTAGAAATGTTGTGATGGGTGGACAGAGTGCCACTGCAGGTCATCTTGAAATTGGTGATTTTGCAACTATTGCTGCCCGTGGTGGGGTGACAAAGTCGATCAAAGGCGGAGAAGTGTATAGTGGCTTCCCTTTGATTAAACATAAAGATTGGTTACGATTACAAGCCAAGATAACAAAATTTTTTAAAATTAACTAATAAAGGAAAAAAATGAGTGGGAAAAGTACACTTTTAAAGTCGTTTAAATTAGCAGGTACAAAAGAGGGAACAATCTCTGTTTCAAATATTGATGAGCCATATGGTAAAGAGTCTGCAGCGGTTGTAAGTATTGGGATCTCTTTAAAAGGAAATATTGACGAACCTGATTGGAAAGCACATATACCTTATGAAAATCTAGAAGATTTGATCGCTTCACTGACAGAAGCAAAAGAGAGTCGTAGTTAAGATAACTTTTAGGCACTCTTAAGTTATTATTTAGTACTATTCGCGACTTATTAGAAAAAATCTTATGCAAAGCATGAGAGAGAAATGAAAAAAATATAAGGGAATATTGATGAAAAGAACATATCAACCACATAATACGCCAAGAAAAAGAACACATGGTTTTAGAGCTAGAATGAAGACTAAAAATGGTCAAAGAGTTATTAGAGCAAGACGTGCTAAGGGCAGAAAAAGATTAGCAGTTTAATCCGTTATAAGAGTTTAAAAAACTCCAAACAGTTTAGCTACTTCTACAACAACAGTAAAAGACAGCATATTAGTAGTGCAATTGTCTTTTACAAAAAAAGTGAACAGTCACAAGTTGGTTTTACGGCTAGCAAAAAAATTGGTAATGCCGTAAAGCGTAATTTTGCTAAAAGACGTTTACGCGCACTTTTTATTGCATATCAATCTCAACTCTCTACAGGTACATATATTTTTGTTGCCAAAAAAGATATCCTCGATCTTGATTTTATAAAACTTAAAAAAGATCTGCGTTACGCGTTTAAACGTGTAGGAGCATTCAAGCGTGCTTAAACAAGTTGCACTTTCATTTTTAAATTTTTATCAAAAATTTTTAACAGTGTTAGGATTTGGTAGTTGTCGATTTTATCCAACCTGTTCAGAATATGCAAAATGGCAAGTTGAAAAAAACAATTTTTTCAAAGCAATTTGGTTTACAGCATTAAGAATTTTACGTTGTAATCAACTCTTTGATGGAGGGATTGATTATCCTGTGATTAAAATGAAAAGAAATTTGTGTAAAATTGCTTTATGTAACGAAAATAAAAACAGTTTTATTGTAAAATTCTGGCTTGTTCCCAAGAACAGAGACTACTATTATGTAATTAAATCATTTCAAAAGGATTAAGCTTTGCTTGACAACATGACCCAACAACAGCGTATGGTACTGGCTTTAGTACTTAGTTTTATATTTTTTATAGCCTATGACTTCTTTTTAAAACCGCAACCACAAGCGATAATTGATCAAAATAAATCAGTACAAACCTCACAAGTAGTTCAACATAACAACAAAGCAGCCCCTGCGCCTGCAATGTCTACCGCTGCACCAGTAGAACAAAAACAGCAAACTACTGTTGCACCAACTATTGTAAGTTCAAACAGTCAAATAATTACAACTGTAAATGCAAAAGACTTTAGATTGAGCATTGATGCGTTAGGAAGAATTTCAAGTTATGAAGTGATGAATGAAAAGTTTAAGAGCGAAGATGGCAGCTATCCTAATCTTGTATCACCATTGTTCGCATTAAAACCTTTAGAAGTAAGATTTAAAGATGTTACTTTAAACGGTGAAGCATTTCAAAAAGCATATACGACTGATAGTGTTGAAGTAACTTTAGACGGTGGACCTCAAACAGTCATTTTAAAACAAGCACTCTCTACAACAGAAGTGACCAAAAAGATTACCTTTTATGAAAATGGTACTTATGATATTGATTTAAGCTTGACAACACCGCAAGATTATTTTGTAAGCCCTGGTGCAAGACCAGATATTGAAGCTGATATGTATACTTTTAAAGGTGCACTCATACAAAAAGCTGATGGTACCATTGAGACAATTGAAGATGGTGATGCAGAGGGTAATGAAGTTTTTATGGGTGCAAGTATTTTATCGGCAAATGATAAATACTATACGACAGCACTTTATGATTTTGAGGATCGTTTTAATATATTTGTCTCAAAAGATCATGAAGATAGAGCACTTGGTTTTATCAAAGGGACACAAAATATATCTATACATGGCTACATGGGGGCAAAAGAGTATGATAAACTCAATACAATTGATGAGCGTTTAACCAATATTATTGAGTATGGATTTTTTACTTTTTTAGCAAAACCAGTTTTCTTATTTTTAAAATATATCTACTCTATTTTAGGTAACTGGGGATGGTCCATTGTTGCTATTACATTGATTATTAGATTTGTATTGTATCCTTTAACATATAAGGGAATGGTCTCAATGAATAAGCTTAAAGAGCTTGCTCCTAAGATCAAAGAGATTCAAAAGCAGTATAAGGGTGAACCACAAAAGATGAATGCAAAAATGATGGAGCTCTATAAAAAGCATAATGCCAATCCGATGGGTGGTTGTTTGCCGATGTTGATGCAAATTCCTGTGTTTTTTGCAATTTACCGTGTACTTTTAAATTCAATAGAGCTCAAACATGCAGAGTGGATCTTATGGTATGATGATCTCTCGGTAATGGATCCTTATTATGTTTTACCTATTTTGATGGGTGCATCAATGTTTTGGCAACAGAAGATTACACCAACAAACTTTACAGATCCTATGCAAGAGAAGATCATGAAGTTTTTACCAGTGATATTTACATTTTTCTTCATGACATTTCCAGCAGGTTTAACACTCTATTGGTTTGTTAATAACCTTTTCTCAGTTGCACAACAATACTATGTAAATGCAATTTTTGATAAAGCAAGAGCAGCTAAGGAGCAAGCAGCGTCATGATAGAGATAAGTGCACCGACACTTGAGGAAGCATATACTAAAGCAGCACTTGATTTAGATGCTTCTATTGTTGATTTAGAGATTGAGGTTGTTCAAAATGCAAGTAGTGGATTTTTAGGGTTTTTTGCTAAACCGGCAGTGATTCGTGCTTCGATCAAAAGAGCGATGCAACATGTGGATAAAAAACCTGATATACAGCGCAAACATAGCACAAAAAAGCAAAAGGTTGAGCAGGTAAAAGAGCCTGTAAAAGAACAAAATAAAATAAAATATGAGATCAAAGAGGGGCTCAACAGGCTTCTGGATGCAAGCTGTTTTGATGTTGCTTTGGTTGAGCTGAGAGTTGATGACGAAGATGTACATATAAAACTTGATGGTGCAGATGTTGCTCTATTGATAGGTAAAGAAGGATATCGTTATAAAGCGTTATCCTATATCCTTCATAATTGGATTAAAATTAAATATAATCTGAATATCTCTCTTGAAATTGCTGAATTTTTGAAAAACCAAGAAGAGATGATCCATAAATATCTTGAAAACGTTAAAGAGAAAATTAACCAAAATGGTAAGGCACAAACAAAACCTCTTGATGGTATTTTGGTGAAGATCGCTTTAGGAAATTTGCGTGAAGCTTACCCTGAGAAGTATGTTGCGATCAGGTCACTTCGTGATGGTCGTAAAATTATCGTTGTCAATGAATACAAGAGGAGTCATTCATAGAGGATACAATTTGTGCTATTAGTACTGCACATGGAGTAGGGGGGATAGCAATCGTCAGACTCAGTGGCACAAGAGCTTTGGCTATAGCACAAAAAATCACTAAAAAATCTACTTTTACCCCACGTTATGCAACACTGTGTAAGCTTTATAACCAAGAAAACCATATGATTGATGAGGCGATTGTACTCTACTTTAAGGCTCCTTATAGCTTTACCTGTGAAGATGTTGTTGAGTTTCAATGTCATGGTGGATTTATGAGCTCAAGTTTAGTAATTGAAAGTTGTTTGGAAGAGGGTGCTAGGGCTGCTAGTCCTGGAGAGTTTACAAAACGTGCAGTGATTAATGGTCGTATCGATTTAACACGTGCAGAGGCAGCGGCTAAGCTTATAGAGAGTAAAAGCATTGATGCTGCTAAGATGCTTACACGACAACTTGACGGTGAGTTACAAACTTTTGTTGATAACTTACGTGATCAGCTCATTGAAATACTCGCATTTATTGAAGTTAATATCGATTATGCCGAAGAAGATTTACCACTTGATTTACAACGACAAATCAAGCATAAACTTCAGAGTATTCAGCAGCTTTTAGAGAATACACTAGAGAGTTCAAAAAGTAGAGAAGGACTTATTGATGGATTTAAAGTCTCTCTTATCGGTAAACCTAATGTAGGTAAAAGCTCACTCTTGAATAAGCTTTTAAAATATGATAGAGCAATTATCAGTGATATTGCTGGTACAACCCGTGATACAATTGAAGAGAGTTTAAAGATAGGTACACATTTGGTTAAATTTGTTGATACTGCAGGCATTAGAGAAGCAGATGAACGTATAGAAAAGATTGGTATTGAGCGTTCAATTGAAGCGATAGAGAGTTCGGATATTGTGATTGCTCTTTTTGATGCAAGTAGTGTAAAAGATAGTAATGATAAAAAAATTATTGAACTTATTCAAAGATATAAAACTGATAAAGAGATTATTGTTGCACTAAATAAAAGTGATCTCAAAAGAGAGTTTAAAGATAGCACCATAGAAACATATCAACCAATATTGTTCTCATGTAAAGAGAATGCTGATTCTATCGTTGAAGCACTACGTCAATATCTAGATCAAAAAAGTAGTGCCAATGATCTTATTTTAATTAGTAAGAGACAAATAGATGAAGTGACAAAAGCTTTAGCACATATTGATGAGTCATTTATACTTTTAGATGATGGTGAATTAGAGTTATTCGCTTATAATATCAATGAAGCGATCTTTCATATTGCTTCTATTACTAAGGTTTTTGAGCGGGATGAAATACTGGATAAAATGTTTGGAAGTTTTTGCTTGGGTAAATAGTATATCAAACATATATTGGTTAACATAATATATATTCTCTTTAAATTAGTAAGACTCAAGTGTATCTATCACTCCTCAAAAAGTCTTTTGGACTCTTTCTCAGAATACCCATTATCTAATGCTTTAAGCTGTTTTGCTCTTGTGACAAGGTTTCCTTTACCGCTACTGAGTTTTTTAAAGGCATTGGTGTAACTTAGCTGTGCTTTTTGAAGAGATTTCTCTATTGTTTGCATCTCCTCGACAAATCCAATAAATTTATCATGCATATCACCAGCTTTTTTAGCTATGAGGTGTGCATTTTTGTTTTGATACTCATAACGCCAACTATTTTGTATAGTACGTAGTACCGCCAGTAGTGTTGATGGAGATACTAAGATGATATTTTGATTATAGGCTTTTTCATAAAGTGTTTTATCTTTTTCAAGTGCGAGGAAAAATGCAGCCTCTATTGGTATAAACATAAGTACAAAGTCAAGTGTTTTAATCCCATTTAATTTATGATAGTTTTTACTGCTTAATTGTCTGATATGGGTATAGATAGAGTCTAAATGTTTTTTAAGATAATCCTCTTTTTCATCTTCTTCGGATGTATGGTACTTCTCATAAGCAGTAAGCGAGAGTTTTGAGTCAACTATAACATCTTTTTGATCTGGAAGATGCACAATAACATCAGGTCTCATTCGATTACCTAGAGTATCTTTGTACTCTTGTTGTATCTCATACTCCCTGCCCTTTTGCAGACCGCTACTCTCCAAAACGCGCTCAAGTATATATTCACCCCAGTCACCTTGAACTTTATTATCACCTTTGAGTGCTTTAGTAAGATTGATAGCGTCTTGAGAGATTTGTTCATTTAGGCTGTGGAGTCTTTCAATCTCTTTTGTAAGTGAAAAACGTTCCTTTGCTTCATCTTGATAATAGCTCTCTATCTTTTGATTAAAAGTTTTGATATTTTCTTTAAAAGGTTCTAAAATTTGTGAAAGATTGTGTTGTTGTGATTGTTCAATTTTCTGGCTTTTTTCATCTAAGATCTTTTGCGCAATATTTTCAAAAGTGATGAGTTGTTCTTCTTTGTGATGTGTTTGTTTAAGAAGCTCATCTTTAAGACGTTTTAACTCTTCTTGATCTTTTGTATGTTGGATACGTAAAGTATAGATCTCCTCAAGTCTTACTTTACTCTCTTCTTCTAGTTCAGAAATACGCAAAGTCGATTTTTGAGTCAGTTTTGAGATTTGTTTGGTATAAAAGAGCCAAAAAAAGGCAATACTTGCGAGTACTGCACTCATAAATCCTATTAAAAAATTGATTATAAATTCTGTTGCCATAATAAACTATACTCTTTTTTTAGCTTTTTTATATTTAATATTTCAAATTGTCATATTAAAAGGGCCAAATACTATCAACCATTCTAGAGCCCCATGGTCTATTAGTTGCTTGTTTGATATCCCCCTCAGTTGCATAGTGAATTTTTGCATCAGCAACATATTTTGAGTCAATTGTATTGGTTTGGTCAATATCATAAGGTCGTATAACACCTGTGATACGTATCATCTGTTTTGTACCATTTAAGAGTAATTGTCTGCTGCCATCGATAAAATAGTTTCCATTATTAAGCACCTTAACAACTCTAGCACTGATTGTCGCTGTAAATTTTTCATTACGTGATTGTGATCCTGTGCCACTAAACGTGTTGTTGGAGTTGGTTTTAAAACCTATATCTGTTAGTCCATTAAGTGTTTTGGCTACACCACTGGTTAATCCTCCACTGGTAGCACCAGTGAATACCCCTCCTCCCATATTATTTGTTGATGTATCTGAGATATTTTTATTACCTTGTGAAGATTGAAAAGTATTTTCATCAATCACTACAGTGACAATATCATGAACATTCATCGCTTTTTTATCAGAAAAAAGAGGATTGGCACCTTTGCCATAGATGCTGCCTTCATGGGTTCTATTCATGTGAAGTGTATTACAACTACTTTTGGTTGTTTGATCAACATAGACAGGTGCTTTCATTGACATCTGTGGTTCCACCTGATGAGTGGTACACCCTGTAAATAATAAAACGATATATGCCATAATGATAATTAGTTTATTTCTCAAATCTTATTCCTAACTATTGATTTGTTATAATCCAAGCAAATTTTGTGCCAAGGATGATTGTATGAGTGTTGTTAAAGAGACGTTAAAAAGTGACTTGAAAGATGCGATGAAAGCAAAAGATGTTTTCAAAAGAGAGACGATTCGATTTTTGATGAGTGCTTTAAAGCAAGTTGAAGTCGATGAGAGACGTGAATTAAGTGATGATGATATCTTTAAAATCATCCAAAAGTCTATTAAACAAAGAGAAGATGCTGCTTTACAATATAAAGAGGCTGAGAGAGATGACCTTTGTGAAAAAGAACTTGCTGAAGCTGAAATTTTAAAAGCTTATTTGCCTAAACAGCTAAGTAGTGAGGAGTTAATGACGTTGGTACAAGGTATTATTGATGAAAGCGGTGCCACTGGTATGAAAGATATGGGACGCGTGATGAAACTTGCGTCAGAACATGTTGGTGCTGGTGCAGATGGCAAAACGATGAGTGCTATAGTGAAAAAGTTATTAAACTAACATAAATATATTTATCTAATTCCTTAATATTATCATATACTCAATATTATTATAAGATAATGTAAGTTATTGAATTTAAGGAGTTTGATTATGACTATTGAAACAAAAAAAAGTCTACCGATTCTATTATCCGCAGCGGTAGCGTTAAGTATTAGTGGCTGTGCTGAAAAAAGGAGTTGTAATACTGTTGCTACTCCTGCAGTAAAGATTAAAGATGATAAAGATAAACAGATAGAAGCACTACAAGTAGCTATTGCTGAAGCGCGTGCAAAACAGGGTAAAACAATTACTAAAGAGGTTATTGTCCCAGGTGCTAATTCACTCTACCCTCCAAATGCTAAAGCTGGTGAGTGTTATGCAAGGGTACTTATCCCTGCTCAATATCAAATGCAAACAGAAAAAGTACTAGCAAAAGAGGCTGGTGAAAATATTACTGTAGTACCTGCTAAATACAATATGGTGACAAAAAAGATCCTTGTGAAAGAAGCGAGCCAAAGACTTGTTGCAATTCCTGCGACTTATAAAAAAGTTACAGAAAAAGTACTTGTAAAAGAGGCAAGTGAGAAATTAGTAAAAGTTCCAGCAACTTATGAAAATATCACTGAAAAGATTTTAGTAAAGGCTGCACATACTGCATGGAAAAAAGGTAGAGGACCTGTTGAAAAGTTAGATGGATCAACTGGTGAAATTTTATGTCTTGTAAGTATCCCTGCACAATATAGAACAGTGACAAAAAGAGTTTTAAAAACTCCAGCATCAACAAAAAGCGTACCAGTACCTGCTGTATATAAAACAGTAGCAAGAACTGTTGTGGACCAACCAGCATCAACAAAAAGTGTACCAGTACCAGCTGTATATAAAACAGTAAAAGTAAGAGAGCTTGTTGAGCCGGCAGCTGTGAAGAAAAGTGTTATTCCTGAAACATACCAAACTGTCACAAAAAGAGTGAAAGTGAGTGACGCTGAATTAAAGTGGCAACCAATTCTTTGTAAAACAAATATGACACTCCCAAATATTAAAAGTGTACAAAGAGCATTGAAAAAAGCAGGAATGAATCCAGGACCAATTGATGGTATTTTTGGATGGAGAACAAGAGCAGCACTTGAAAGATACCAAAGAGCAAATAAATTATCAACAGGTGCATTAACAAAAGAGACACTTAAGTCATTAGGTGTTAACTAGTAGACTATTTTAAATTGGAGAGAGATTTATACTCTGCTCCAATTTACCTTCATATACTTTTTTATCAAGCTTCTTTTTATTTAGTCATGTAAATGTCGTAGCGAATTTCTCTGCACTATTCTTGAAGTGAAGAGAAATTTTGTTTAGTTGGCGAAGTCTTTGATTTTACTCTCTAGAAGCTCTATGATTTGATTTTGTTCATCTATCTGTTTGATCTTTTCGCTAATTTCGTTGGAAAGATCTCGATTATCATGTTGTAGTGTTGAGTATGCCTCTTGTGATGTTGATAAGTTTTTTTCAAGCTGGGATATTTGCTCTTTGGATTTTTTGATCTCTTGTTCTTGTGTTTGTGTAAGTTTTGTTTGTATTTGGTATCCTTGATTAATTGCTTCATGTTTTCGTTGAATACTTCGTAAATCATTTTTAAGTGAGATAATAGCACTGTTTTTATCACTGATGATCTTTGTCAGTTTTTGTTCTTTTTCTACGTAAAGTTCTTGTGCTCTTGACTTTGCATAGAGTATACCTATGATTGTACCAAAAAGTACAGACCCAACAATATATATAGCCATTTTCATCATCAATACAAACAATCTATCTCCTTCTCAACTTTAACTCAACACGTAAGTTACGATTCTCTTTAGGGTTTTCATAAATAGGGTATTGATCTGCATACCCCACGGTTTTTATTTCTATGGTCGTACCATTTTCTTTTAACAAATTTTTTACTTTTTTAGCAACTATATTACTCTTTTTTTGTGCAGCTTTTAAGGTAGGGCTATATCCCTCAATCTCTAAGTATTGATTTTCTTGCTTACGTAATTTAGGAGCAATAGATGTTAAAAATAACTTAGAAGTTTGTGCTATATTGCCTTGGGTGTCAAAACGTATATATTTATGTTCTTTGATGAGCTTTACTAAAGATGGCTCTTTGATTTCTTTAACGGTTTCATTATACTCTTCTTTAATATCTTCTAATGGCTGTTTAATGGAAACAAGTTTGATTACTTGGGTCTCTTTTGTTTTGTTTATTTCTGCAGTAACACTAATTTGCTCTATAGGTTTTTTGACTTGAATGGGATCAGGATTTTTAGGCGTAACTATCTCCGGGTGTAATGCACTATAGTATGTTTGTGCATGTAATATATATGAGGATAACACTATTGCTGTTGTACCAACAATACCGATTAACTTTATCTTTTTACTACCTAACAATTCTCAATCCTAAAATAAAAAGATATTATACAAAAAATGAAGATAAAGTAACATAAAATTATACTGATTATTAAATTATTTAGCGTTTTATTATACATTTCGTGTTGTTATTGATTCTAAAGCTTGCTTTTTGATACTATATAGCTTTTAAAATGAAAGGATATATATTGGT
>JAHZKW010000097.1 GCA_022600175.1 Campylobacterota bacterium | reverse complement strand
GTTCAATATTGCGTATACTTTTTACCATTTCCTTTAGTTCGTATGGCTCCAAAGAAGCTTTATGATCAGGACCTTCCATAGTTTTATCAAGTGTAAAATGTTTTTCTATTACTTTTGCACCTAGTGCAACAGCAGCAATATCCACTTCAATACCTAATGTATGATCACTATAACCATAATTAATACCAAATGTATGACCAATAGTTACCATTGCTTTTAAGTTAACATCTTCCATTGGTGTAGGATATTCAGTATTTGCATGCAATACCGTTATTTTTTCTTTTTTTGTACCACATTCTATCAATACATCCAATGCATCCTCAATCTCTCCAATATCTGCCATACCCGTTGAAAGAATAACACTTTTACCTAACTTTCCTATTTCTCTAAGATATGGAAGATTAGTTATCTCACCACTTGGTATTTTAAATATTTCCAATCCTAAAGTATCAAGTAACTTGATACTATCATGATCAAATGGTGTAGATAGAAACATAATATTTTTTAATTTGCAATATGCTATCAATTCATAATGTGTATTAATATCAAGTTCAAGTTTTTTAATCATATCAAACTGTGACTCTTGAGCGTCAGTTGTCTCTTTTTGATAATTAGCTTTTTGGGCATTTTTTGATACAAGGTTTTCAGTCTTAAATGTTTGAAATTTAACAGCATTTACACCAGATTCTGCTGCAACATCTATTAGTTTCTTAGCTGTTTCAATTGAACCATTATGGTTTACTCCCGCTTCAGCAATGATAAATACACTCATTTTGAGACACTCCCAGCCTTAACAAAACCATTTATTTCTATATACTCTTTTGAAGTAGAGTTACTGCCATAAAAAGTATGTGCTTTCACTTGAGCTCCTCCATTTACAATAGCTCCTGTTGAAATATGACAATTGTCTTCAACAACTGAATCATGTTCTATTAGTGCCTTGGTATTTATAATACAGTTTTTTCCTACCCTACCATTAGCATTTACTAATGCATGATGCATAATCACTGTCCCCTCTCCAATAAAAGAATATCTCGATACATATGCTAAAGGAGATATAATAGTAGGTACTGTGTAACCAATTTCTTTAAGTTTATTAAATAATTTAATTCGTATATCTGGAGTTTTAATTTGACCTACTGTAACAAACGCATATGTATATTTTGAAATCAATCGTCCTAATTCATCATCAGAGCCGATGATAGTATAATTTAAAACTTTTTGGCCAATTAACTCTTTTTTATCGATAATCCCTGCTATTTGATATCTATTTTCTCGCTCAATTACATCTATAACAGATTTACAGTGACCACCTCCACCAATTAAAATTATTTCTGGTTTCATGTTCTTACACCACTAGGTATATTAACTACTCTTTCCTCAAGCCACTCAGAATTACTTAAATCAGCATATTGACATTTTTTAAACATATCCAACTTATTTACAAGCCTCCAAATAGGGCGTGTCATAATGCCTTTGTTATTTGTAAACTCTAAAAATTCATTTCTATTTTTCTCATCTTTTAAGATAATTGCATTCAACCAATAATTTGATTTTGCATTTTCAGATTCTGATATAAACTGAATATCACTATTTTGAAAAAAATTATCATACATACTTGCTAATTCTCTTTTATTTTCTAAGTAAGTATCAATTTTTTCAAGCTGTGCTACTAAAAGAGCTGCATTAAGATTTGGCATACGATAATTATATCCAATCATATCATGGACATATTCCCACTTATGAGGTACTTTTGCTGTAGTTGTAATATATTTTGCCTTATATGCAAGCTCTTCATCATCTGTGATGATACATCCACCACCACCACTTGTAATGATTTTATTACCATTAAAACTAATAGCTCCTAATGTTCCAAATGTTCCTGTATGTTTATCTTTATAATAACTACCCAAAGACTCAGCAGCATCCTCAACTAATACTATTTTCCATTCATTACAGATATCTGCAATCTGATCTATTTTACAAGGATGTCCAAAAGTATGCATAGGTACACATGCTTTAATTATTTTTCCTGTTGTTTTATTTATACATTTATCATCAATAACTTGACAGTATGTTTCTAAAAATTTTCTTAAAGCTTGAGGACTTAAACCTAATGTATCAAGATCTACATCTACAAAAATGGGTTTAGCCCCTATATAACTTATTGCATTACAAGTTGCTATAAACGTAAGCGGCTGGGTTATAACCTCATCATCCATTTTCACATCTGCTAAAAGTAAAGAGACATGTAAAGCACTTGTTCCATTCACTGTAGCGACTGCATACTTTGCTCCTACATATTCGGCAATATTTTTTTCAAATTGATCTACATATTTACCTATACTTGAAACAAATGTTGAATCTATACAGTCATTAAGATATTTTTTTTCATTTCCACTAAATACAGGTTCATGTAAAGCTATAAATTCTTTTGTTTGGTATTTTTCCTGAATAAACTCTACTAAATCTTTATAGCTCATCACATTTTTCCATCAAGGTATTTGCCAGTCTCTTTATGACCAAAATCTGGTATCATCTCAAAGAAAAGTTCTACTATCTGCTTTTTACTCCACTCTTTTTTTGCTTTCATCGTATGAATAGTACTTTCAAAATGATTGAGCTTAGCCTCTTCATATATCGGCTCATTTTTAATGACTCCTAGATTTTTAAATTTTTCCATATCTAAGACTTCTTTCTCAGTAAAAAACTCTTCAAAATCTTTTTCACCAGTTGTATCACTACTTGTAAATAGACACGGCCATTTCCCTTCATCTGGTAATGTTTTGGCTAGTGCTCTTGCCTCATTTTCATCTTTACATAGATAAGGTTCATATCCTATATTTTCTAGATATTTTACTGCTATATCTGCAAATGAAATAAGATGTAATGCTTCACTGAGCTTAGGGAAAAAAATATCTCTATTTTCACCAAAGATACAAGACATCAGACAAAGCTCCCCTGACTCTTGAGGTGTAACAAAATACCTTTTTATATCATTTGGTGCAACGATAGGTTGTCTTTTTTGGATTCGTTGGTTAAATCCATGTAATAGAGAACCATCAGAAAATGCCACATTAGCAAATCGTGCAGTAGAAATAGGGATATGTTTGCTTTTTCGCATCAAAAACATTTCCATAATTCTTTTTGATGCACCCATCATATTTACAGGATTAGCAGCCTTGTCAGTAGATACACAAAAATACTTCTTAGTTCCATTTTTTATAGATTGCTGTAGTGTTTTATCTGTATTAAAGATATTAACATCTATCATTCTCATAAGTGTAAATGGATCCTTTTCACTTCTCACATGCTTTAAAGCTGAAAGATTTAGAACATAATCATATTTTCCATCATATTTTATAAAAGCATCATATTCTGTACTTCCTATATCAAGAGCAAATGTTTGAAAATCACCATCTATATATCCTAAAGAACTACGTATATCTCTAACAAGTTCGACCATGTTATTTTCACTAATATCTACAACATGAAGTTTTTTAGGATTCCTTTTAAATATTTCTTTTGTTACTGCTTGCCCAATAGAGCCAGCTCCACCTATAACTAAAAATGTTGAAGTGGCAACTATATTACTTAACTCTTTTTCATATCTATGAATATCATTTGAAAATAACTCTTTTTCTCTACCTATTAATTTAAGAATATTACTCATTTAATCCCCTCTTAAAATCATCTTCAATCCTCACAATATCATCTTCACCAGTATACTCACCCACTTGTGCTTCAATTAGTACAACTGGAATCTTACCTTGATTTTCAAGTCGGTGGATTTCTCCCATCTTAATATAAGTTGATTCATTTGGACGTATGAGTTTTGTCTCATTACCTACAGTCACAGTTGCTGTACCACTTACTACTATCCAGTGTTCATTTCGATGAAAGTGTTTTTGTAAGCTCAAACGTTTTCCAGGCTTTACTACAATTCGCTTGATCTTATAGTTATCATGAGTGAGTAGTACTTCATACGTTCCCCAAGGTCTAAAGACTAATCTATGTACATCTGCTAATTCATCATCAATGCTTTTAATTTTTTCTACAACTTTCTTCACTTCTTGACTTGAACCTTTTTTACTGATTAATAGTGCGTCAACAGTATCAACAATCATCAGATCTTCTATATCGATAGTTGCTATTTTTTTTCCATAAGTAAAAATAAGATTATTCTTTGAGTTGATATTGATATGATCTTTGTTGATTGTATTTCCCTCTTTATCTTTGGGAAGTTCATCATACAATGCATCAAAACTTCCAAGATCACTCCATCCTATATCACTAGGTACAACTTTTACTCTATCACTTTGCTCCATCACAGCATAGTCTATACTATCTTCAGGAATAGCATTCATATCTTCTAATGTGATGCGTGATTGATTTTGTACGATAATTTGCTTATTGTCATAAGCAACTTTTGATGTATGATAGATTTCAGGGGCATATTTTTCAAGTTCTTCTAAAAAAAGACCTGCTTTAAAGCAAAACATTCCACTATTCCAATAATAGTTACCTTCATCTATATATTTTTGAGCAGTTGTAAGATCTGGTTTCTCTTTAAAGCTTTTAACATTTTCAGCATTAGCTTCGATATAACCATAACCTGTCTCAGGATAGTTTGGTTGTATACCAAAGGTCACGAGATAATTATCTTGAGCATATTCTTTTGCTTTATTCACTGCTTGTTTATAAGCTTCTTCATCTTTGATAAGATGATCAGAGGGTGTCACAAGCACTATCTCCTCAGGATCGAGTTCTAGACAAGCTAAAGCTATTGCAGGTGCAGTATTTCGTCCTACTGGCTCTAGTAAATAAGATGCATCCTCAACTGACAACTCTTCAAGCTGATCAACAGCAAGAAAGTATTGATCTTGATTAGAAACTATAAACTGTTTTTGGCAAATTTCACTATTACGTGTCACTGTTAATTGAAAGAGAGATTGATCATCAAAGAGTTTGACAAATTGCTTTGGCATCAGTTTACGACTGATTGGCCAAAGCCTAGTACCACTACCTCCACAAAGTATGATATTTGTCATTTATTAGCCTCTTATTCTTAATTTAATTTTAAATATTTATTTTATCTATTTTATATTAAAATTAGTTGAAAGTTTAGCCAGTTTTGACCTATTTATAAGCTCCAAGATGCATTTTGTGAGACACTCTTCACATCAATCAACACTAATTCTCCATCACTAATCTCTTCATATGATTTAGGTTTGATAGAAACAAACTGTTCATGTGCAACAGCAAGAACAATCGCTTGATACTTTTTATCACTCCGAAGCGGATTATACTCCAATAAACCATGTTTATAATACTTCTTTGGCTCTTCAGGGTCTACCCACGGATCATAGACATCCACTTTGCAACCATACTCTTTCAACTCTTCAATAATATCAACAACTTTTGTATTTCTCATATCAGGACAATTTTCCTTAAAAGTCACACCAAGTATCAATACATTAGCACCTTTAATCTTTTTATCATGTTCAATCATAAGTTTGATCGTTTTTTCAGCGATAAATTTTCCCATACCATTGTTAATCTGACGAGAGGCCAAGATAAGATTTGGCTTATACCCCATCTCTTCAGCTTTATGTGTAAGGTAGTATGGATCAACACCTATACAGTGTCCTCCCACAAGTCCAGGTGTTAATTTTATAAAGTTCCATTTTGTGCCAGCTGCATTTAAAACTGCTTTGGTATCAATCCCCATAGTATCAAAGATCATAGCAAGCTCATTGATCAAAGCAATATTGACATCTCTTTGTGTATTTTCAATCACTTTTGCCGCTTCTGCCACTTTGATGCTTGGAGCCAAATGTGTCCCTGCGATTATTATACTCTTATAAAGCTCATCAATTTTTTGAGCAATTTCAGGGGTACTACCACTAGTAATCTTTACTATTTTGGTCAATGTTCGCTCTTTATCTCCAGGATTAATTCGCTCTGGAGAGTAACCACAAAAAAAGCCCTCATTAAATTTAAGTCCCGATCCTTCTTCAAGAATAGGTACACATACTTCTTCAGTGACACCAGGATACACTGTACTCTCATAGATAACAATATCACCTTTTTGAAGTACCTTAGCAATGCTCTGGGTAGAACTTTTTATAGGTGTCAGATCTGGACTATTTGCACTGTTTATCGGTGTAGGAACTGTAACAATATAAATATTACAATCTTTACTCTCTTCAAAATCAGTAGTATACAAAAGTTTTTTAGCACTTAGAAGACTCTTTTCTTCAACTTCAAGTGTTCTATCATAACCATTTTTTAACTCTTCAATACGTGATATATTGATATCTATACCAACTGTTTGATACTTTTTTCCAAACTCTACTGCTAAAGGTAATCCTACATATCCTAAACCAATAATAGCTATCTTATTTTCCATTGATCATCCTTAAGCTTCTATAGTTTTATTATCATAAAATGCGATGGTAATATACAATTTCTTTGAATTGACATAATTACAATATATTCAAGAAGAGAAGGAATTTAAAACACTATATAATTTCTTACTAAATCCCTAAATATAGGGGTCTAGTATAATATACCTTAAAAATAGACTTGAAGTAATCTAATTCATTTTCTGTACAAGGTAGTCTGCTGTTGGTGCATCTACAGAATTCACATGCATTACAATCCATTCAGGTGTTTTTCGTACAAAATTGATAATTTTATTGATATCAC
>JAHZKW010000096.1 GCA_022600175.1 Campylobacterota bacterium | reverse complement strand
TTTGCAGGGAACCCGAAAATACCTCATTGTACTTTAAATAACAATGAAATGGTGACCCGTGTTGGATTCGAACCAACGGCCACCTCCTTAAAAGGGAGATGCTCTACCGGCTGAGCTAACGAGTCATTTCTTGCTCTTTTCCCTTGTCTATTTGACAAGTGAGGTGGAATTATATAGAATTTTTTTTTACATGTCAAGGCTTTTTGATACTTTTTTGAAAAAAAGTGATTTATGACTTTGTATAAGCAATTTAAAGACCGATAAAACGGTACTTTCTTGAATATGGTTACGATTACCGTTTAACTGTAATTTTTCTATCTTCATCCCCTGCACTATGCTTTTAACCCCGATAAAAATTGTCCCTACAGGCTTCTCTTCTGTACCCCCATCTGGCCCTGCAATACCACTCACTGCTAAGGCAATATCTGCTTCAAATTTGTGCATCACACCTGTAAGCATCTCACGCACGCACGACTCACTCACTGCACCATGTCTGTGTAATGTCTGCTCACTCACCCCTATCAATCTAGATTTCACATCATTGGAGTAGCTCACTACACTCCCCTCAAAGATAGCAGAGATACCGCTGTTGTTCACTAATCTACTAGCGATCATACCCCCAGTACAACTCTCGGCACAGGTAATTGTCATCTCTTTATCAATCAAACAATCAACGATGTGTTTAGAGAGATCATCTCCTAAAATAGTCTGTTCATAAAACTTTTCATCAACCACTAAAAACAAATCTTTGAATTGTTGGTCTCCTTTTGCCTTTAGCATATAAGTAACAACGCCATTAATAAATGAGCTCTTTTGATAACTTATCTCAAAACGAGAAAGTTGACTCTCAAAAGTATTCATCTGGGATAAGCTATCATAAAAGAAAAAGAGTTGTTGCATGTATTTTTCCTGCAATACTATCTGTGGTAACACTTCTTCTAGCCTAACGTCAAGTATATTAATCATACAGAGTCCAATACTTAACGTATAGCTACCCTCACTTACTAAATCTAAAGTATGTTCTATAAATACTTTACTGATAAACTCCATACCTTCGGTTACAATAATAAAAAGGTTTGAGGAGATCTCTTGCATATGCTGAATATCTAGCAATACTCTCTCTGCATCCTCCTCTACAAAAAATGTTTGATCAAGTCCACCCACACGCTTTGTAATCGTATCTTCTAAATATCTTCTATAATTTTGGTTATATTGCAGTGCTGTTCCTACATAAATTAACGCATTACTCATCTGTTTCCTTTGCAAAATTATATCAAATTAGCACCATATAAGGGCTTTTTCGCTAAAATCCGCGATATTTTATACTATGGAGTATACGTTCGATGGATTACAAAAATACCCTACTTTTACCAAATACAAAATTCCCTATGCGTGGCAACTTACCACAAAATGAACCCATTAGATATAAGCGATGGTTTGAAGAGAAAGATGTCTACAAAAAAATGACACAGAGTCGTAAAGACGCGCCCTCTTTTACTCTCCATGATGGGCCACCTTATGCCAATGGCAATATTCACATCGGACATGCACTCAATAAAATCCTTAAAGATATTGTAGTCAAAAGCAATTACTTCTTTGGAAAAAATATACGTTATGTACCAGGTTGGGATTGCCATGGTCTTCCAATAGAACAACAAGTTGAAAAAAAACTAGGCACTGAAAAAAAAGAGACATTACCAAAAGCAACTATTCGACGACTCTGTCGTGAACATGCTGACAAATTTGTAGGTATACAAAAAGACTCTTTTAAAAACCTAGGTATTGTTGCAGATTGGGAAAATCCCTACCTTACGATGAAGTATGCTTTTGAAGCAGATATCTTTAGAACACTCTGCAATATCGCACATAAAGGGCTTTTAATAGAACGAAGTAAACCTGTCTATTGGTCATGGGCAGCCAAAACGGCACTCGCTGAAGCAGAAGTTGAGTATGAAGATAAAGAGGATTACTCCATCTATGTTGCTTTTGAGTTAGAAGATGAGGCTAAAGCAAAGTTAGGTGTTGATCGTGCTGCTGTGGTCATCTGGACAACGACACCTTGGACACTCCCGGCAAATATGGGAATCTCTCTAAATCCTGAGGAAGATTATGTCTTAACCACTGATGGTTATATCGTTGCTAAAGCACGTTATGAGAGTCTCTTTGCAGAAGCTGTCTTTTCAGGTGTGATTGCACAGACCTTTAAAGGTGAAATAATCGAAAACCTATTTGCAGCTAATCCACTTAACGGTAGGCGTTCGCAAATATTACTCGGTGATCATGTCATGATGGATGGCGGTAGTGGATGTGTACACACTGCACCAGGTCATGGTGAGGATGATTATCGTGTAGGACTCAAGTATGCTCTTGAAGTGATTATGCCTGTTGATGATGGTGGTCTTTTTGATGAGACTGTGGTCAGAGAGAAACTTTTACCAAATCCTGAAAACTTTGTAGGGATGCATATCTTTAAATCTAATGAACCTATTTTAGAGATCTTGGGGGATAGCCTTTTAAAGATGTCAAAGTTTACCCACTCCTATCCATTTTGCTGGAGAACACATAAGCCTGTTATCTATAGAGCAACACGCCAATGGTTTATCGCGATGGACCAAAAAAATGGTGACAAGACACTAAGAGAAACGGCTATGGATGAGATCGCAAATGTGAAATTTTATCCAGAGACAGGACGTAACCGTCTAAGTTCGATGATTGAGAACAGGCCAGATTGGTGTATCTCACGACAAAGAGATTGGGGTGTGCCTATCGCCTTTTTTAGAGACAAAACAACAGGTGAAGTGATCTTAGATGAAAAAGTACTCAATTTTCTAGCGATGATCTTTGAACAAAAAGGGACAGATGTTTGGTGGGAGATGGAGATCAGAGAACTACTCTATCCAGGAAGCGGGCTTGATCCTGAAAACTTAGAAAAAGTAACAGATATCTTAGATGTTTGGTTTGACAGTGGCTCTACATGGCAAGCAGTACTCAAGTCTCGTGAGTATGATGCAGGAGCGTATAGTGCAGATATCTATCTTGAGGGTAGTGACCAACATAGAGGTTGGTTTCAAAGTTCACTATTGATCAGCTCAGCGGTCAACAACAAATCACCATACAAAAACCTTATCACACATGGATTTACCAATGATGCCAAAGGGCAGAAGATGAGTAAATCTAAAGGAAATGTTGTCTCACCAGAAGATATCAGTAAAAAGTTTGGTGTTGAGATCTTGAGACTTTGGGTGGGTATGGTTGATTATATGGGTGACCAAAAGATCAGTGACGATATCTTAAAACAGATGGCTGAGCAGTACCGTAAAACAAGAAATACATTAAGATTTTTACTATCCAATATCGATGACTTAGAGACGATTATACCACTGGATGAGATGGGTACTTTAGATAAGTGGATTGTCAACAAGGCTAAAAAAGTCTTTGATCAGGTAGAAACATACTTTAAAAGTTATGAATTCTCTAAAGGGCTCTCACTACTCAACCACTTTATCACTGTGGAGCTTAGTGGAATTCATATGGATATCTCAAAAGATCGTCTCTACTGTAATGCAAAAGATGATGCGATGCGTCGTTCTGCACAAAGTGCGATGGCAGTAATCACCAAAGGGATGATGGCACTACTTGCACCTGTACTTACCTATACTATAGATGAAGTTTTAGAGTATGCACCAAAGGTAATCAAAGATGATGCAGAAGATGTTTTTGACCTACTTTATACACCACTTGAAAGTACTGCTATTGAGTTTGATGAAACACACATGATGGAAGCAAGAGAGAAGTTCTTTGAGATTGTAGATGGTTTGAAAAAAGAGAAAAAGATCAAAGCTACTTTAGAATTATCTATACAAACAGACTCTGCTGTTGTTGCAGCACTTGATAACACAGATGCAGAGGATTGGTTTACAGTCAGTGAAGTAAGCGACTTAACGGAACAAGAGGCAATTGCAACATTTGACGTAACAGGGTCAGTATTTAAAATAGCTTTAGCCAATAAAGCGAAGTGTCCAAGATGCTGGAAACTCAACAGTAAAGATGAAGAGACCCTTTGTCAAAGATGTGATGAGGTCTTAAACTAATGCCTGATCTTAGCCAACCGATATCACTTGATTTTATTTTTGGCACCATTGCAGTCATCTTAGTGATGATTGCAATTGGAATCTTCTTAGTGAAAAAATTCAAACCACAAAATTAACAGACCGTAAAGCTCTAAACATCTGCCAAAATATTTTTTTTGGCAACCATAGATCCTATCAAAGATTTATAACCTTGTCCATCCCTACCCCAGGACTCTTGCATATGCAATAAAGTATATTGATCACCAAATTCTCTCTCTAACTCTCCTGGTTCTAATAAAAAATCTCTATTTTTAGGAACACGTTCATTTTCAGGGTGATAGACAAACGTTTCATAGAGTAAAACTCCACCCTCTTTTAAACTCTCATGTATTTGGGAAAACAACTTTCGATCTAAAAAATAAGTACAAATCGCTAAATCATACTTTTCTTTGGTGAAAGTATACGTATCAAAATCAACTTCATAAGGGTTAATATTATCAATATTTTGTAACTTTTCGATCGCAACACTACTGATATCTAAAGCATCAACAAAATAACCTTTTTGTGCTACAAACTTTGCATGTCTTCCTAACCCACAGGCGACATCAAGTGCCTGTTTACCGCTACTTAAGTGATAAAAGTCTTCCACCAAACGAATGGGTGTTGTTGGCACATCCATACTAAGGTACTTTTCATTCCAACGTACTTTATCTTCATATGCCACTGTAATCTCCATGTAATTAATTTATGTAATCATAACATATCCTTTAGAGTACTTTAAAGTTGTGTAGACTATAATTGCATAGTATATAGTTGTATATACAACTTATAAGGATAGTAGCTATGAAACATTTTGACAAAGAGACGGCATTAGGATACCAAATCCATATCACCGCCAATTTGATGCGTAATAATTTCAATGATTTTTTGAAACCCTATGATATCTATACTGAACAGTATGGCGTCTTATGTGTACTCAATGATCAAGATAATTTAACACTCAGTCAAATTGCTGAATTAATCTATAAAGATAAACCTACAGTGACAAGGTTGATTGATTCGTTAGAAAAAAGAGGTTTTATCAACAAATCTCCCTCCCCTACAGATCGTCGCGCATCACTTGTTACGATGACACAAAAAGGACAAAATCTCTATGATGAGATCGGTGCCTGTTTGAAAATCGCAAAAATGAATATCGAACAGAGAATTGATCAACATGAGAGAGAGGTTGCGCTAAAAGTCTTGGCGCAATTAAGAGAGATGAATATTTCAGAAGAAGTAAAAAGATTACAAAAGGATAAAGAATGTTAAGAATTTTATTAATCATTGTACCACTATTTTTGTGGGCAGAAGGTCCAGCACCAAAGGCATCACTTGTAGAGGTGGCACCGTTAACCCAAGGTGAGGTTAAACGTTTACAAAGTTTTGTAGGAACACTCTACTTCAACCAAAAATCAGACCTTGCCTCAGAGACCAGCGGCAAAGTCACAAAAATCTTTTTTGACAGTGGCGATAGTGTCAAAAAAGGAACGCTCTTAGTCTCACTTGATAGTGCAATACTTGATAAAAATATTCAAGCGGCCAAAGAGTCTCTAGCGGAAGCTAGAGCAAACTACACCAAATCAGCTAAAGATATGAAACGGTACAAAACCCTACTTCAAGATCAAAGTATTGCACAATCAGAATATGATACCGTGCGATTTGCAACCACAGGTTTTAGCTCACGTGTCAATGCTTTAAAAGCACAGTTGGATGCGCTTTTGATTGAAAAAAAGAAAAAAGGTATCTATGCACCTTATGATGGAATTATTGCTTCACGAAATGTAGATATTGCAGAGTGGGTCAATGCAGGCAGTGCAGTTGCACAAATCGTTAATCCTTATATCGCTGATATTACGGTCAATATTCCAGAAGCTTTTGTCAACAGTGTTACACCTGATCAAACAATAGATGTCAAAATTGGTGAAAAAAATTATCAAGGAAAAATCAAAGGTATTATCCCTGTAGGGAATAAAAATACCCGAACTTTTCCACTCAAAATCACCCTTAAAAGTGACCAAGCACTCTATGAAGGGATGCAAGCTTCTATCGCTTTGCCTAATGCAGCCTTTGAAAAAGCACTTCTCATACCACGGGATGGTGTGATTAAAAGATTTGGACAACAGGTACTCTTTTTCAATGCTAATGGTGTTGCACAGATGGTACCAGTAACTATCATAGGGTTTTTTCAAGATAAAGTTGCCGTAGAGTCACCAATGCTTAAACCTGATATGCAGGTCGTTATCAAAGGAAATGAAAGAATCTTTCCAAACATGCCGATCCAACCGAAAAATTAATAGGAGTATTTTATGAACCTAATACAGTTCTCCATCAAGAATTCTGTTACAGTGATCGTTGCTGTACTCATTGCACTTCTTTTTGGATTTTTAGCACTTGATAAGTTACCTTATCAACTCACCCCTTCAGTGACAAAACCTGAAATCAAAGTCACCACTATTTGGCCAGGGGCTACCCCTTATGAGATCGAGCAAGATATCATAGAGGAGCAAGAAAAAGTACTCAAAAGTTTAAACAACTTAATCAGCTATGAGAGTTCCTCACAAGATAACCTTGGAGAGATCACCCTCACATTTAACCTTGGTGTAGATAGCAATCAAATACTACTTGATGTTTCAAATAAACTCAATGAAGTCCCAAGCTATCCTGAAAACGTGGAACAACCTATCATCAAATCTTCACAAGCAAGTCCTGTCATCTGGATGATGCTTCAAACCGCAGATGGAAATCAAAACCATATTGATACCTATAAAACATTTTATGAGAATGACATTAGAGAGAATTTTGATCGTATTGATGGTGTGGCAGATATTATGCAAATTGGTGGTACTGAAAAAGAGATGCAAATCATCTTAGATACTGCTAAACTCGCACAGTTTGGTCTTACCATTCCAGAAGTGATGAATATCATTAAAAATGAAAATGTAGATATCTCTGCAGGTATTCAAAATGTAGAGCGTAAAAGTTACCGTATCAGAACCACAGGTAAATTGCGTGATCCAAAAACCATCGAAAATATCACCCTCTTCTCTGATAGAGAACAAAGAATCTTGCTTAAAGATGTTGCAACCATTAGCTTTGGTTATGAAGATAAAGCAGGTGTAGCGATGTTTCTTGGTAAAGATGGTCTCTTCATGGGTATCCAACCCACAGCATCCGCCAATATCGTAGAACTTACCAATAAGGTCGAAAATGCAGTCCACAAACTCAATGAAGGGTTATTAGCCCAAAATGGACTCAAAATTTTATGGCTTTTTGATCAACGCCCCTATATCGTAGGTTCTGTTGACTTGGTAAAACAAAACATCATGATCGGTGGTGTACTTGCAATTATCATGTTAATCCTCTTTTTACGTAGTATTGCTCCAACAGCTGTTGCTGCTGTGGCAATCCCTATCTCTATCATTGCATCATTTATCATCTTAGATATGCTAGGACGAAGTTTAAATACCATCTCACTTGCAGGACTTGCCTTTGCGGTGGGAATGTTGGTTGACTCGGCCATTGTTGTACTTGAAAATATCGATAGACATCGAAAGCTTGGAAAGTCTCTTTCTGATGCAGCCTATCAAGGGACAAGTGAAGTATGGGGAGCACTGATCGCTTCTGCGAGTACCACAGTTGCTGTATTTTTACCAATCATCTTTTTACAAGATGAGGCAGGACAACTCTTTAAAGATATTGCAATTGCCGTGGTATCTGCAGTATCATTTTCACTCTTTGTCTCTATCTCCGTAATTCCGATGTTATGGAAAAAGATTGCACTCTTCTCAGAGCGTCATCAAGATAACAAACCATCAGCAATCGCTAACTTTGGGACAAAACTCTCCAATATGATTATGGCGGTAGTGAACTTAACTTTGAAAAATTTAACTACCAGAATCATCACGATTGTGTTACTCACAGCACTATCGGTGATGACTATTAAGGTGCTTTTTCCAAAGACAGATTACCTGCCTCAGGGAAATAGAAATCTTATTTTTAACATTTTGATCCCACCTCCAGGATTCTCTTATAATGAGAGACATGAGATTGGTACTTATCTATTTGAACAAATTGCCCCTTATGTCAATCAAGAGAAAGATGGCTTTCCTCCAATCAACCGTGGTTTTTATGTCAGTTTAGGGGATTTTCACCTCTTTGGTGGAACCAGTGGTCATGAAGATCGAGCTAAAGAGCTTATCCCACTTTATGCCCCTATCGTAAACTCTCTACCAGGTATCTTTGGAGTGAGTATACAATCAGGCGTTTTTGAACAAGGTGTGGGTGAAGGTAATACTGTTGATATCGATATCTCAGGAGAGAGTATTGAAAAAATTGCTAATGTAGGAGGTATGCTCTTTGGTGCCACAATGCAAGCGATACAAGGCTCACAAGTGAGGCCTATACCTTCTATTGAGCTGCTCTATCCAGAGGTGAGACTCATCCCTGATCGTGATGCTTTGAGTGCACTAGGCATGAGTACACGTAGCTTTGGCGAGAGTATTGATGTGCTGATGAATGGACGCCAAGTAGGTGACTTCCAACAAGATGGTAAGAAAAAGATTGATCTTGTTGTCAAAGCAGCATCTTCAAAGATCAAAACACCAGAAGATATCTACTATGAACAAATCGCACTACCTGATGGATCACTGGTACCTGTCTCTTCACTTGCAAAGCTAGAGAGAACCACAGGGATTAGTCAAATTAGACACTATAATGGAAAAAGAACCATTACCCTACAAGTCACTCCGCCTAAAGGGATGACGATCCAAGAGGCAATGGAGATCATCAAGGGCGGTATACTACCTCAGGTAGAACAGAGTGGTGCCACCAAAGATCTGGAGATTACCTTAAGTGGTACAGCAGATAAACTCAGCCTCACTATTGAGATGTTATCGTTTAATATCATTATGGCACTGGTTATCATCTACCTTCTTATGAGTGCGCTATTTGGAAACTTTATCTATCCATTGGTCATCATGGCAACTGTACCATTGGCTACGGCGGGTGGGTTTTTAGGATTACATTTAGTGAATAAACTAGGTCCTCAACCATTAGACATTCTTACGATGCTTGGATTTATTATCCTCATCGGTATTGTTGTCAACAATGCTATTTTGATTGTACATCAAAGTCTAAACCTTTTAAGAGGTGGTGGGTATACCCATAAAGAAGCAGTTGTTGAAGCGACACGAAGTCGGATTAGACCAATCTATATGAGTTCACTTACCTCTATCTTTGGTATGTTACCCCTGGTATTAGCACCTGGACCAGGTAGTGAATTTTATAGAGGACTGGGTAGTGTTATCACTGGTGGATTAACACTCTCAACATTTTTTACAATCTTTATCACCCCAGCACTCTTGATGTTCTTTATCAAGATGGAAAAAATCAATAAAAAGGAGCCAAGCCATGAGAGTTAAGAGTATCATCCTATCGCTATGTGTCGTGAGTAATCTCATGGCACTTACTATCGATGAAGCGGTCGAAATTGCACTTGAAAAAAGTCATCTCATCTCTTCAAATCAACATAAAGTCGACACTTCAAAGGCAAGTGAAAAGCTCGCTGGTTCAGCATATCTGCCTAACCTTTCACTGGCATATCAATATAAAAAAAGAGATTTTGAAAACTTCATCTCTAAAAAAAAGGAGAGCCTTTTTAATGCAAACTTTGACTATAATCTTTTTAATGGCTTTTATGACAAATATACGATCAAAAGCCAAAAACATTTAACACAGGCGCAAAAGTTTTTACTCGCCTCCACAACCTCAGATGTGATACAAAAAACAAAAACAAGCTATCTCTCACTCCTTCAAGCACTACAGATGAGAGAGGTTGCAAATGAAGCGGTCACACTGTTAGAAAATCAACTCAAAGATAGCACAAACCTTTTCCAACAAGGATTAATTCCAAAAAGTCAATACCTGAAAGTAAAAGTGGAACTCCAAAACAGTAAACAAGAGCAACTACAAGCTGAAAGTGATGTCGTAGATACAAGTAATGCCCTCTCTAATCTACTACATCAAGAAATTGATCTAAAATCACTGACAAAAAGTGATATCAAACGTATCGGATTTGATAACTTTCAAACACTTTTTACAAAAAGCCTTGATAACCGTAACGAGATCAAATATCTTCAAGCACTTCAAGAGAGTGAAAAAGAGAGTATCAGAGCGGTTAATAGTACCTATTATCCAAAGCTAAACTTTGTACTAGATTATAATAAATATGGTGATGAAGTTTTTCCTGATAAATTCTCTTATGGAGAGCTAGGATCCATTGATGATGAGGTTGTAGGTACAATCAATCTCTCTTATGATCTTTTTAACGGCGGTCGCTCAAAACACCAAAAAGCGATCCATAAAACAACGATCCTCTCACTCAATGAAGATATCAAAAATACAGAGTTTGAAATCAAACTACAACTTCAACAAGCACTTCAAAAGCTTAAAGTTACTGCTGGACAGATAGAGGTTGCAAAACTCTCTATAGAAGAGGCAAAAGAGCACTATCAAATGACCAATAATCGTTTTAAACAACAACTAGACTCTACAACAGATCTATTAGATGCAAGGCTACTACTTACCCAAGCACAAAATAACCTCACACAAGCAGAGTATGAGTATCAAAAAGCAGTGGTGAATCTTGAAAGGGTTGTGGAGAACTAATGGCTGAATTTGTCATGATTCTTACCACCTACCCCAACCGTAAAGAGGCAAAAGCAGTTGCTTCTTTACTCTTAGAGAAAAAACTAGCCGCTTGTGTACAATTAAACGACATTGAGAGTCTGTATATTTGGGAGGGGAAAATAGAAAATGATCCTGAGATCAGAGTCACCATCAAAACAAAAAAATCTAACTTTCAAGCGATTGCAGAAACTATCACCAAACTACATCCTTATGAGACACCACAGATCATCGAAATCCCTATCACCAATGGTTCTAAAACTTATCTAGAGTGGATAGATAGCATTTAAAAAATTCTCTTTTTTGACGATATTACACTCTATAATAAAGGAGTTTATATGGTTGCAGAGATTGAATCCAATGATTTGACTTTTTTAGATGACGGTGAAGTACTTTATCATGATCCGTTTCTACTTTCAGAAACAGATGAAAAAGGTATCATCACTTATGCTAATGAATCATTTGCAAAAGTTGCTAATTATAGTTTAGAGGAGCTGATTGGTCAGCCACATAATATTATCAGACATCCTGATATGCCGAGGGTTGCATTTAAGGGTCTTTGGGATGATATACAATCAAAAGGTTTTTGGCAGGGGTATGTTAAGAATGCACGAAAAGGTGGAGGTTACTACTGGGTCTATGGGACGGTACTTCGCAAAATCAATCAAAATGGGCAAATAAACTATATCTCTATTCGAACTAAACCTACGCGTCAAGCAGTGAAAGAGCATGATGCACTTTATAAAACGCTACATTAAACAGTGACTTCCTTAAAAAAGGAAGTCACTCCTATATCCTATTTACAATCTAGGTTGTACACAAATTGTTCTAATTGGATCTGGTGTTCCAGGCCCAAACGTTAAGTTTTTATCTACTGCTGTATCTAAAATCTCATTTGGACTAATATACATTGCACGAATACTACCTTCAATATTCTCTGTGGATGTCCATACAATAGCATCAAAACCATTCTCCTCTGCACCAGAGTCAAAAGTTGTACCACCAATAACAACCGTGAGATCACCAAAAATAGCTGTACTCTCATAATCAACAATTGAACGAAGTTCATTGATCGTAGGTAATCTATAACCATAAGTTGCACAAGTTGCTTGTGCAGTCGTAAAGTTACCTTCAGGGTATTCACCATTTGAGATCGGTGCCACTAAGTTATCATGACGGTGTGTGTGCCATTCAAGATCAGTATCAAGATCTATCCGTGTTATTGCAGTATAGTTTCCATCAAATCTTGCTGGCTGATGATCACCACTCACACATCTAACATACGCTGATGTGATAGGCGCACCTGCTACTAATGTTTTTGAAACTTTAAAATCTCCAACACCTGCATAAGAGACTGTCCATGCTGTTGTGGCATTGATCTCTTCAGAAGTCCAATATGCACCACCAACTCTATTGCTAAAGGTATCATCTGAATAGACATTTGGATTTGCATTGTTATAGTTTGCTAATTTAAAAAGATCTGCACGTGTTGGTAATCTCCAATTGTTTTTACCTGCAAAATTACTTGTTTTTAAACTCTCACAGTGTGCTTGTGCCTGTACAAATGTACTGTTATTTTCATTTGAGTTTGTATCTTCCCATACAAAACCTGTACGTATATTTGTAACCGTAAGATTTCCATCACTCTTCTCAAAGCTTCCAACTGTATCTAAAGGCATAATCACTCTATTGGTAATATCACCCGCTTCAGTCACTGTAACAGTGATCAATTGTGTCTGCATGTTACCTGCTGTATCTTGCGCTTTCACATTGACTTGTGAAGCTGTATCACTATCTACTGCTGGTGCTGTAAAAGTCAATAACCCTGTTGTTGCATTAATCGCAAAACCTGGTGCACTACCTTCAATACTATAAGTCACAGTGTTTGCATCTGTTGCAACTACGGTATGATTCAATGTTCCATTTTCAACAACATTCACTGCTGCACTTGAGGTAAATACCGGTGCCGTTGTATCAGCAGCAGTACTGCTTGAACTTGAAGAGCTAGAGCTAGAGCTATTTGAAGAACTCGAATCACTTGATGAACTGCTTGACGAAGAGCTTGAACTTCCACAGCCACTCAAAAGAAGCATACTTGCCGTAATAGAACTTAAAGCAATGATCTTAAATTTTTCAAAATACATTATGGTTGATCCTTTAATTTTAAATTATTTTATAAACTTTAAATGAACTTTATAATAGTAAAAGTTTACTTAAGTTTTATATACTTCTGTATATCGGCACTTTTAGCAAAAAACTTTTATCTAAAATTAGCTAAAATCTCTAAAATTTATATAACTGCAGGGGATAAAGTGATCACACTCAAAAATGCCTTAGAACTCTCACCCGAAGAGATACTCTCTCTTAGACAAGATTTGACCAGTAAAATCAAAGAAAATAGCGATCTAGGCGCTTATGTCGAACAGTTAACAGGGAGCGATATTAATGAATATGGTGCAGGGATTCCAATTGCAATCAAAGATAATATCCAAGTAGAAGGCTGGAATATCACATGCTCATCCAATATTTTGCAAGGTTATGTTGCCCCTTATCATGCAACTGTGATTGAGAAGATGCTCTCTCACAACTTAACACCATTTGGACGTACCAATATGGATGAGTTTGCAATGGGAAGCTCAACTGAAACTTCATTTTACGGCAAAACAAAAAACCCACATAACTCCAACTGTGTACCAGGTGGGAGCAGTGGTGGAAGTGCAGCAGCTGTAGGTGCAGGACTTGCCATTGCCGCACTGGGAAGTGATACGGGTGGATCTATCCGTCAACCTGCTGCATTTTGTGGATGTGTGGGGATGAAACCTACCTATGGGAGAGTGAGTCGTTATGGACTCTCTGCCTACTCAAGCTCACTCGATCAAATAGGCCCTATCACACAAAATGTGGAAGATGCTGCCATCCTTTATGATATGTTGGCAGGTCATGATCCTCAAGACTCTACAAGCCTTAACGTCGATCATCAAAAAATCAGCGATAAGATAGATAGCGATAGAAAGCTTACCATCGCTGTGATTGAAAACTATCTTGAAGAAGCAGGTGAAGAGACACAAAAGAGCATCAAAAATGCTATTAGCGCACTTCAAGATGCGGGACATAAGATCATCTATAAAAATATGATTAACTCCAAGTATGACATTGCCGCATACTATATCGTTGCAGCAGCAGAAGCGAGTGCAAACCTTAGCCGTTATGATGGTGTACGTTATGGAAACCGTAATATGGATGCAACAGGTCTTAAAGATATGTATCTTAAAACCAGAAGTGAAGGTTTTGGTGATGAGGTAAAACGAAGGATTTTACTAGGTACCTTTGTACTTAGTAGTGGATACTACGATGCTTACTATATCAAAGCACAAAAAGCAAGACATCTTATCAAGGAGCAGTTTGAAAATATCTTTAATGAAGCCGACCTAATCTTTACCCCAGTGGCCCCTACCCCAGCATTTGAATTTGGCAGTAAAAAAGACCCACTTGAGATGTATCTTAGTGATATCTATACCATTGCTATTAACTTAGCTGGTCTTCCAGCAATCTCAGTACCTATTGGAAAAAGTCAAGACAATATGCCAGTAGGTGGACAATTTATCGCAAAAGCATTTGATGAACAAACACTGTTCGATGGTGCACAAAGCTTAGAAAATATTTTAAAATAGAGGAAAATTATTATATGAGAATACGACAAAAAGCACTTACATTTGAAGATGTACTACTCATTCCTGGTTATTCAGAAGTATTACCAAAAGAGGTAGATATCAAATCAAAACTAACCCAAAATATCACCCTAAATATTCCTCTTGTATCTGCAGCAATGGATACCGTCACTGAACACGCAGCTGCTATCAAAATGGCAAGACTTGGTGGTATTGGTATTATCCATAAAAATATGGATGTTGAGTCACAAGCTAAAGAGGTGAGCCGTGTTAAAAAAAGTGAAAGTGGTATTATCAATGAACCTATCCACCTTCGCCCTGACTCTACCATCCAAGATGCTAATAATATGATGCTTGAATACCGTATATCAGGCTTTCCAGTTGTCAATAATCAAAATCAACTTGTTGGTATCCTCACCAACAGAGACCTTCGTTTTGAGAGTGATGAGAGTAAAAAAGTTGAAGATCTTATGACTAAAGCACCCCTGATCACCGCAACACATGGAATTTCACTCGATGAAGCTGAGCTTATATTTCAAAAACATAAAATTGAAAAACTTCCACTCGTCCATGAAGATGGTACTTTAGCAGGGCTCATCACCATCAAAGATCTCAGAAAAAGAAAAGAGTTTCCTAACTCTTTTAAAGATAAATATGGGAGACTTGGTTGTGGTGCGGCTATCGGTGTAGGACAGATGGATCGTGTGAAAGCCTTAGTAGATGCTGGCGTTGATGTGATTGTACTAGACTCAGCACATGGTCACTCAAAAGGGATCATTGATACAGTCAAAGAGATCAAAAAGCAGTATGATGTTGATGTAATTGCAGGAAATGTTGCAACTCCTGAAGCCGTTGCTGCACTTGTTAAAGCGGGAGCTGATGCAGTGAAAGTAGGTATTGGACCAGGAAGTATCTGTACAACTAGAATTGTTGCAGGTGTAGGTGTACCACAAATTACAGCAATTGAAACTTGTGCTAAAGAGGGAGCAAAACATGGTATACCAATCATCGCCGATGGAGGAATTAAATACTCTGGAGATGTCGCTAAAGCACTTGCAGTAGGTGCAGGTGTGGTTATGATAGGTAGTCTGCTTGCAGGTACAGAAGAGAGTCCTGGTGAAGCTATCACTTATCAAGGTAGACAGTACAAGACTTATCGAGGTATGGGCAGTATCGGTGCGATGGGTAAAGGGAGTACAGATCGTTACTTCCAAGAAGGTACGGCGGCTGATAAACTTGTTCCTGAGGGGATTGAAGGGATGGTACCATATCGTGGTAAGATGAGCGTCGTTGTCCATCAGTTAATCGGTGGCTTAAGAGCGTCTATGGGATATGCTGGAGCAAAAGATATCCCAACATTTCAAGAAACAGCTGAATTTGTAGAAATCACATCAGCAGGACTCAAAGAGAGTCATGTTCACGATGTCACAATCACAAAAGAGGCACCAAACTACCACTCACAATAATCTTTTTGTTCAAAGCTTTTGCTTTGAACAATACTATTTTAAATAAGCACTCACGTACCCCACTACCCTATTTTCATCCCCGCTAGCATCTGCACTTGTACGATAATCTAAGAGTTCTACACTCATCTGAGCCTCTTTTGCAACATGAAGCATCGCTTTTACCCCTAGTAATCCACACGCTTCACATCCACGATCCAAGATTGAGATATCTTTTTTTAAGATACCATTAAGACAGATATTATCTAATTTTTTTGCATTTTCAAGTGTATAAAAGTGGCTAAGATCAGTACTAATCACCACCACATTGTCTGGGTCTCGTAATAGTGTATAGATAAGTTTTGCAAGCTTCTTATAATCTATCTTACCGTAGATAAACTCGATCACTTTCGCTTGTGGTAGATAGTGCTTAATCAAAGGCATCTGTACTTCCGTACTATGTTCCATATTATGTGCTTTAGCTTCAAATCCAATGGAAAAATGTTTTTTAAGCTGTGCCAAATAGGCAGTGTCTATCACAAGATCACCACATGGAGAATCAAAAAGATCTTGGGTACTGCCACTCAGTCCATCAATATAAACACGATGGCTAGGTCCTATCACTATTACTCTTTTTGCTCTGCTGTTGGCAAGCAATCGATAGGCAATATTCGCCGTAAATCCACTATAGATATAACCAGCATGAGGCACTATAACTGCACGAGGATACTCTTTTAAAAGCACGGGATCTTTGAGTTTGGTATCTAATATATGATTCCATTTCTGTATATAGTTTTGAATCTCCCCACATTTTTTAGGATAGAACTGCCCTTTAACCCCTGCTTCTCTCGTCATAACCACACTCCTTCAATCGCACGATTACACTTTGGACAAGTGCCATCTTTTAGCCTATATTCTAATAATTCAAACCTATTTCTTGTCATTACTCCATCTTTGCAGTGGGGACAAAAAGTCACTGCTTTCGTTTGTACATTTCCCATATAAATATATTTTAACCCTGCCATTTCTCCTATCTCTTTTGCTTCAAGTAACTTTTCGATAGAAGTTCTAGGCGTATCTTGCATTTTATAATCTCCATGAAAGGCTGAGATATGCCAAGGGGTATAGATATCCATTTCATTTGCAATAAATGAAGCGATCTTTTGTAACTCAGCTCTGCTATCATTACTGCCAGGTACAATCAAAGTGGTTACTTCTACCCAAAAGCCACCTTTTTTTAGCCTTTTTAAGGTTTCAAGCACTCCTGATAGCGACCCTTTTAAGGTTTTTTTATAGTAGTGAGGATCAAAACTTTTTAAATCGACATTAAAACCATCAATCACCCCTTTCATATCTTCTATCACTTCAGCAGACTCTAACCCATTAGAGACAAAAATGGATTTTAAACCTTTGGTTTTAGCCCTTAGTGCTATCTCTTTTGCAAAAGGGTAGAAGATTGTGGGTTCATTATAGGTAAAAGAGATACTCTTACACCCCTTTTCTAGTGCTAACGCTACCACTTGCTCAGCTGATACTAGATCACCTCGCGCTATATCTTTACTTTGTGATATCTGCCAATTCTGACAAAAAGGGCAACGAAAATTGCACCCTACTGTTCCTAAAGAGAGGGACAATGTTCCAGGTAAAAAATGATAAAGCGGTTTTTTCTCCACAGGATCAACATGAAGGGCTACAACACGTCCATAGACTAAATTTTTAAGTATACTATTTTGATTTTGGTTCACACCACAAATACCAACTTGTCCCTCTTTTAACTTACAATAGTGCTGACATAAAAGACAGATAATCTTTTCATCTTCTACACGAAAATAGTGCATAGTTACACTTTAATCTTTTGTACACGATAAAGATAAATTTTAGGGTGTGCTTCTAAACAGTTTGAGCGCATCCCTGCCTTTTGACACAGATGAGAAAAAAATGCTTCAAATCTAGGTAACTGCTCCCATACTTGTGGTAAAAATGTCGCTTGATAATTACCATGCTTTAAAATCACACCATCAACACCTACTTTGATTTTTCGCTTGAGATCTGCTTGATCTTTATAGCTAAGCTGCTTAGGTTCACTTAAAATTGAGACTTCAATGGTAAAGTTTTTATCTTCGAATTCACTTTGAGTTAAAGGACGGAAACGACTATCTCTAAAGGCTGCAGATTTGGCATTAGCGATAAGATCATCTAATAATACACGATGAGAAACAAGTGTGCCAATACAACCACGAAGTGCTTTACGTTTTTCTAAAGTGACAAAGGTTGCACCTTTTTTACCAAGTATTGGATACTGTTTCAAAAGTGCCATTCTATCAATTAATGGTCGTTGTAAAAACTCCTCTAAAATTGCATCTTTTGCAATCTCAATCATAAACCTATGGTCCATCTACTCCTCCTTAATTAAGGATTTGGATAACCTCATGATAGCAAATTTGTGGTTATGCCTACTTCATAGATAAGATATAGATAAGATAATGTATAATAATCAATTACAACCAAAGGAGTGCACATGCAAGATAAAACCATCGCTATCCATGCAGGATATGATAAGGATGTTCAAGCAACAATGGCAGTTCCTATCTACCAAAGTACTGCTTATGAGTTTCGTGATGCAGAACATGCTGCCAACCTTTTTGCACTAAAAGAGTTAGGAAATATCTACACTAGATTGATGAACCCCACAACAGATGTTTTTGAAAAAAGATTTGCTGCCCTTGAGGGTGGAGAAGCAGCTATTGCTACCGCAAGTGGTATGGCAGCAATCTTTAATACGATCGCTAATGTAGCAGAGGCAGGTGACAATATCATCTGTGCAAATCAAGTCTATGGTGGTACATCTACACTCACTGCCCATACGATCAAACGTTTTGGGATTGAAGCGCGTTATTTTGATGTCCATGATCCCAAGCAACTTGAAACACTTATAGATGAGAAGAGTAAACTTATTTTATTTGAGAGTATTACCAATCCAAGCATTGATGTAGCAGACTTTGATCATATTGTCGCCATAGCTGAAAAATATGGAGTGTTAACTGCAGTTGACAATACAGTCGCTACACCTATATTGTGTAAACCACTGGAGCTAGGATGTGATCTCTCTATACATTCAACGAGTAAATATACTACAGGACAAGGGTTGGCAATCGGAGGGATTGTGGTGGAACGCAAAGCGCTTGTAGATAAGATCAAGGGCAATGCAAGATATGCACACTTCAATGAACCTGATGCAAGTTATCATGGTCTTATCTACACAGATATTCCACTCCCTATCTTTTCACTAAGAATGCGTTTGGCACTCTTAAGAGATCTTGGTGCAACGCCTAGTCCATTTAATTCTTGGCTTTTTATTCAAGGTCTTGAACACCTTCCGCTTCGTATGCGTCAACATAGTGAAAATGGTATGGCAATTGCAGAGTTTTTAGAGTCCCACCCAAAGGTCTTAAAAGTACACTACCCAGGATTAAAGAGTGATAGCAACTATCTGGATGCAAAAAAGTATCTTCCTAACGGATGTAGTGGACTACTCAGCTTTGAAGTGGCAAGTTTTGAAGAGGCTGCTAAGATTGTTGATCATACAGAGCTCTTTTCACTTGTTGTCAATATTGGTGATAGCAAATCGATTATCACACATCCAGCGAGTACCACTCACCAACAGCTCTCAAAAGAGGAGTTAGAAGCCGCTGGTGTATCCAATGGACTCATCCGATTAAGCGTTGGACTTGAAGATTCAGCAGATTTAATTGAAGATTTAAAACGCTCACTTGAGGCATAATTGAAGATTACTACACATACTGAACATTTTACAAACCCTCTCTATTTAGAGAGTGGTCGTATACTAGAACCTTATGAACTTACCTATGAAACTTATGGTGAATTAAACGAAGATAAATCTAATGTTATCGTTGTCTGTCATGCACTCACAGGAAGTCATCATGCTGCTGGACACTATGAGGATGATCGTAAAGCTGGATGGTGGGATACAATGATTGGAAGCCAAAAGTCTATCGATACTGATCGTTTTTTTGTAATCTGTGTCAATGTGATAGGAAGCTGCTTTGGCTCTACTGGTCCAATGAGCCCAAAATATCCATCCAGTGCCCCTTATCGTATGAAGTTTCCTGTCATTACCATCAGTGATATGGTAAAGGCACAAAGAATCCTCTTTGATCGTTTAGGTATCCATAAAGCACATGCGATTATTGGTGGCTCTATGGGAGGGATGCAAGCACTCTGTTTTGCAATAGAGCATCCAAACTTTGCCAAACAACATATCCTGCTCGCCTCTACCTATGCAACACAACCTTGGGCAATTGCTTTTAATAAGGTAGCACGAGAAGCCGTCATCAGAGATCCTGATTTTCAAAATGGTCTTTATGATCCAGAAGTGATTAAAGAAAATGGTCTCTCAGGTCTCTCTACAGGTCGTATGTGCGGCTATATCAGTTATCTTAGTCCTGACTCTATGGATGAAAAATTTGGCAGAGATTATGTACAAACAGATGGTCTATACGAACTTTTTGGTAGGTTTCAAGTTGAAAGGTATTTAGACTATAATGGTCTTAACTTTGTCAATTGGTTTGATCCGCTGAGTTTTTTATATATCACAAAAGCGATCAATATCTTTGATGCAAGCAGAAACTATGACTCTTTAGAAGATTCACTCAGTCGTATCAATTCTGAAATCACATTGATCTCTTTTGCAAGTGATTTACTCTTTTTACCCAAAGAGATGCAGACAATTTATGATACTTTGTGTAATCTAGGTAGAGAAAAAGAGACACACTATCTTGAGATAGAGAGTACCTATGGTCATGATGCATTTTTAGTTGAAATTGACAAGTTCGCACACTATGTGCAAAAAGCTTTAGAGGAGAAATAATGGAAGATTTAAGTTTTGAAAAACGTATTGATAAATCTAAACAGATATTAGAAAAATTAATGAACCCTGAAATCACATTAAGTGATAGCGTGAAATATTATAAAGAGGGAATCACTGAACTTGAAATGGCAAACAAACTCTTAGAGGAAGCAAAACTCAAATTTGAAACGTATCAAAACAGTGATGACAGAGGAAGTGTTAATTTATGAAGATTGCGGCATTGCAACTCTCAACCCTACCTTTGAGTAATTCTAAACTCGATGACTACTTTAAACAATGTCATGAACAAGGGGTAGAGATTGCGGTTCTTGGTGAGTATGTACTCAATAGTTTCTTTAAAGAGCTCGTGAGTATGCCCAAAGCGATGATTAAAGAACAATCAAAACATAAGATTGAAGCACTTGAGCAATTTGCCTGTACTTATAATCTGATTATTGTTGCTCCTATTATACTGGTTGAAGAGGATAAAAGTTTTAAATATTTAGGGAAATTTTCTAAAGAGGGTAGTGAATTTGTCAAACAAGAGTTTTTGATCGACTTTGAACACTGGGATGAAGCACGCTACTTTGACAATGAAGCCCATCATGTTATGAAACCTATGATTTTTGAACATAAGGGGTGTATGATTGGTGCTATCAATGGTTTTGAGATGCATTTTGACCCTATTTGGCAAGCCTTTGGGAGTGCGAATGTTGATATTGTTTTATTACCCTCTGTCTCTACATTTGGATCAAATCAAAGATGGAACGAAGTCCTTAAAACACGTGCATTTTTAAACAATATCTATATCATGCGTGTAAATCGTGTGGGGAAATATGATGATAATGAAGGAAGCCTATGGAAGTTCTATGGTAATACATACCTAGTAAATCCTGACGGGCAAATAGAAAATACACTAGGCGAAAAAGAGGACTTTATGGTGATTGATCTTCATAAAAAAGATATCAATGAAGCCAAAAAAAGTTGGGGTTTTCACAGTCAACTACATGATAGAGGTTTACTATGACAGATTATTTTCATCGGCAAATTCAACTCTGGGGTGAAACAAAACAGACTTCACTGCAATCAAAAAAAGTAGCTATTATTGGTTCTGGTGGACTGGGGAGCTCATTAGGTATTGCACTTGGTAGCTCAGGTATCGGAACCATTTATTGTATTGATTTTGATAAGATCGAGATCCATAACATCCATAGGCAAATTGCATTTAAAACAGCTGATCAAGGTCAATATAAGAGCGAAGTGTTAGCCAAACTGATAGAAGAGAGGTGTCCACATGTCAAAGCTATTGCAAAAACAGTTGATTTTGAGAATTTTACTAAAGAAAATATTAACGTAGATCTTATCATTGATGCTACGGACAATCTCCCTACCCGTGCAAAAATTGATGCCTATGCAAAAGCTTCTTCTACACCATGGCTTTATGGCTCTGTAGAAGCCTTTAACGGTCAAGTCTGTTTTTTTGATAAGAGTGATTTTGGTGCATTTAAAATCAGTGATAAAACACCTGAGGGGATTGCTGGTCCAATAGTGATGCATATTGCTTCACTACAAGCGAATCTTGCACTACGTTATCTTGTGGGACTTGAGATCAAAAAAGATCTGCTCTACTATCTCTACTTCAATGATGAGGGAGAGCTTATCACACAAAAGTTTGCTATGCCAAAGGCGCAACATGGATGAAAAGGCTGAAAAATTAAAAGAGATCGAAGCACTACTCAAAGTCTATGATGGAGAGATGGAGATTGCACCTTATGTGCTAGAGTATCTCACGCTTGAAGAGTTAGAGAGCATTGAAGTTCAATTGCTTAGAAAACAGAGTAATGTCATTGAAGAGAATTCTAACTGGTTACAACAGTTTAAAAAAGAGACTTAGAGATATACTAACGTATGAGTCCTACTCAAAAGGGCTCATCGTTAGTGTGTAGACTAGATTAGTAATTTACTGTTGCAGAAATTTTATCAAGTTTACAGTTACTGATTTTTGTCATTACTGCACAACCACATTTTGCATAGTTTTTATAACCAACAAGTACTTTCTCTTCATAACTCTCATATACTGTTCTACATTTAGTCACTGTACATTTTTTTGCTACTACAATACCTTCAGTTTTACAGATATCAGATCCACTTGCTTTAAAGTCTACTGGACTTTTTTGCTCTTCATCCCAACATTGTTTTTTAGGGATCTTTTTGATCACAGTTTTCCAGATTGGCTCTGACTTATATACTGGGAAATCACACTTTACTTCACCTGCTTGTAAACTAACCGCTAAACCTAGTGCTACTAATGCTGCTATAGATTTTTTCATTGAAACTCCTTAATGGTAATATTTATTTTACGTTTTCAGTATAAGCGAATCAAAGTAGTAAGTCAATTAAGAAGATTTTTTGATATAGTTGTACTGTTTATAGAGTAATTAAAGCATATTTAAGAAATTAAAAATTTTCCAATTTTAAGCTTAAAGAAAAAGGTAATTTTTTTATCATTTTGGTAAATTTTTTTTACTTTTGTAGAAAATAACCTCTATACTAAGTGTCTTTTTCTACAAAATGTAACAGTACTAGAAATTAATCGTTGTTGTAATAAACTTTAATTTTCTATTACTGATTTTACTAAAGGTTGTACAACCGCATTTAGCGGTATTTTTATACCCTACAAGTACTTTCTCTTCATGACTCTCATATACTGTTCTACATTTAGTAACTGTACATTTCTTTGCCACTACGATACCTTCGCTCTTACAAATATCAGATCCACTATCTTTAAAGTCAATAGCACTCTTCTGTTCTTCATCCCAACACTCTTTTTTAGGAACTTTTTTGATCACTGTTTTCCATACTGGTTCACACTTGATAACTGGAAAATCACAAGAGACCGAACCTGCTTGTAATGATACCCCTAATCCTAAAACGGCAATAGCTGCTATAATCTTTTTCATCTAAACTCCTCCTCAAATAGATAATTTTCTTTTACCATAGCAGTATAGTATGATTGTTTCATTGAAGTCAATTAAGTTAATTTTGATTAAATATTTGATTTTAGAGATATAATATAATAAGATATTACATAATTGAGAAGGTTTTAGAGATAGTACTTTATAAAAAAGTACTACTCTTATTGTTTAACTTTTTGTTTTTTGAAAATACTTTTTCATGTCTCTTTTTAGCTCTTCCATCTGTTTTAAGCCCACATAACCTTGTAAAATTTCACCATCTTTAATATAAAGTAGTGCTGGGACTTGCGGTGTTCCATAAGTATTGACCAATTCCACACTCTCTTCAATATTTACTTTATAGATTTTTATATCTTTTTTTTCTCCACTCAGTTTCTTTAGATTTTGCTCCATCTCTTTACAAGGGTTACACCAAGAAGCATAAAAATCAACGATATAGTTCCCTTTTTTGGTACTCTCTTCAAACTCTTTGACACTTTTTAGATGATCAAATCCAAATAGAGAAGTTGTACTCATAAGAGCAACAAAGGATAATAAAGCGATTTTTTTCATAACAAATTCCTTAGATTTTTATTTATTGTAACATCAAAAAAAAGATTTAGTATAAAACTTTAATATAATAATAAAAATATTTTTTACCTTGTTACGCTTTGTGACTCTCAAGCTTTTATGTTATACTTTCAATGGTACAGCAGATAATTGCTAGAAAACTAGAGGAAAGTCCGGGCTGCAATGAGACAAGATTCCATCTAACGGATGGCCAGGGCAACCTGAGGGACAGTGCAACAGAAAGTATACCGCCATAATTATGTTTTAAACTCCTTTTGCCAAAGTTTCGTGATTATTTTTATACTACTAAAAATGAGAAGATTTCTTTGCCATCTCTTCTCGACAAAATCGAAGCTTTAATGAGAGGAACCTCCACCTAACTTTGTTTAGTGGAGAAGAGACATAAAGATGGTAAGGGTGAAACGGTAGAGTAAGAGCCTACCAGTACTTTGAGTAATCTTAGTAGCTATGTAAACCCAATCTGCAGCAAGAAGCGTATGGTATAAGTCTCATAATTTTGCGCTTCGCTCAAAGGTTATTGTAAAATAACACTTAGATAAATAATTATCCAACGACAGAACCCGGCTTATCGCTGTACCGTTTTCATGCAAACACTTTAAAACTATTTAATTTATCCGATATTATAAAAAATAGATTACATGCTATAAGGATTAATTAAAAATGCGTAGTACCCTTTTACTTCAATATGCACTCTTTTTGATCCTATTCTCCATATTAACTTCACTCCACGCACATCAAACATTAACTCCGCTCAAATTACAACTTCAATGGAAGCATCAATTTCAATTTGCAGGGTATTATATGGCTAAAGAGAAAGGCTTTTATAATGATGTGGATATAGAGGTAGATATTGTTGAATATAACAATAAGATCAATATACATAACGATATCAATAGTGGTCGCACAGAGTTTGCAATTGGTCACTCTTCACTCATTTCAAAACAAGAAAACAATATTATACTATTAGCAGCCATTTTTCAATCAGCACCTTATATCTTACATGCAAAGAAACGAGAAGATATCAAAACACTCAAAGATATTAAAAATAAACGTGTAATGCTTTCGGATAATTCATGTGATATGGCATCCATCAATGCAATGCTCAAAACAGAAGGGATCCCTGAAGATAGTTTTACTCCCATTCCAACTACTTTTGATCCAAACTCTCTGATCACGGGAGAAACAGACTTTATGAGTTCTTATATCTCCAATGAACCTTATATACTCAAACAAAAAGGGGTAGAATCCACTATTTTTGATCCTAAAGATTATGGATTTGATTTCTATAGTGATATCCTTTTTACCTCCACCAAATTTGCAGATAAACATCCAAAGTTAGTAGATAACTTCTATCATGCATCACTCAAAGGTTGGGAATATGCTTTTGCACATATTGAGGAAACAATAGAGATCATTCAAACAGATTATAATACGCAAAAAAAATCGCATGATGCACTACTGTATGAAGCAGAAGTACTTAAAAAACTTGCGTATATCAAAGGGGTAAAACTAGGTACAATTGATCCACTAAGACTACGAGAGATCTCCAATATCTATAGACTCTTAGGGGTTGAGTCCAATGTAACAAAAGACTTTTCAAAAATAATCTTTAAACCTTTAGATAAGAGTAGTGGAAAACTTAACTATACACAACAAAAATATCTCCAACATAGAGCACCAATCAAAATGTGTGTGGATCCAAACTGGATGCCTTATGAAAAACTTGAAAATGGTAAGTATACAGGTATGAGCAGCGACTACATACAACATATATCTGCATTTATCCAACACCCTATAGAAGTTGTAGAGACAAAGACTTGGCAAGAGTCCTTGGCTCTTGGCAGACAAAGAGAGTGTGATATATTTTCCCTTGTAGTAGAGACAGCTGAACGTAAATCATTTTTAAACTTTACAAAGCCCTACTTCTCTTTTCCTTTAGTACTTGCAACTACTATGGATAAAATTTATACGAGTAATCTTGAGAGTATTGTGGATAAAAAAATCGCGATGGTTAAAGGCTATGCTTATAATGAAATTCTTAAAAAAAGATACCCTCAACTTACACTGATTGAAGTTACCAATATAGAAAAGGGTTTAGAGCTTTTAAATAAAAATAAAATATATGGCTTCATAGATACCCTCCCCACACTCAACTACCAAATACAAAAAAACTACCTCAATAGCCTTAAAATCAATGGACAGTTTGATGAACATTGGGAACTGGGTATTGGTATTCGTAACGATGACCCTATACTTTTTAGTATCTTTGAGAAAGCAGTCAAAGAGATTGATGCGAAAGTAACACAACAGATTATGAATGAGTGGTTGCATATCCGTTTTGAAAATGGATTTGATTATAAACAGCTTTTTAAATGGTTACCATTTATTTTAGCAATCATTCTATTGGTCCTCTACAAATACTCGCTTAGTATCCGTCACAACAAAGAGCTCAAATCTTCAATCAAAAGTTTTGAGTTACTTATGGAGTCTACATTAGAAGGGATTATGATATTTGATAAGAATGCTATCTGTTTACAGGTAAACGAAAAAATGGCTTCTATATATGGATATACACAAGAGGAGTTTATCGGTAAACATGCTATGCATCTTGTTGCACCAATATCACGTGAAATCATCAAAAGGAATATGCAAAACAGAGATCAAAATGCCTATGAAGCGACACTACTTAAAAAAGATGGTACACAGTTTTTTGGTTTAGTCAGAGGGAAAGATATTGTTTGGAATGGACAAGAGGTACGCGTCTCCTCAGTGATTGATATCTCAACGATCAAACAACTCCAACATGAGCTTGAAGCGCTAAACAAAACCTTAGAAGAGAAAGTCACCAAACAAGTTGAAGATATTCGGCAAAAAGATCAAATGCTCTTACAACAGAGTAAACTTGCCGCTATGGGTGAGATGATAGGTGCTATTGCACACCAATGGCGACAACCACTCAATGCCCTAAATATCAATATCCAAAACCTTGATGATGATTTTGCTGAGGGGTTAATCAATAAAAAATTTATTGACCTCTTTATCAATGAAAATAGACAAACTATTGAGTTTATGAGCAAAACTATTGACGACTTTAGAAACTTTTACCGTATAGACAAAGTCAAAGAGAAGTTTTCAACACTAAAGTCAATAGAAGATACCACCTTGATACAAAGTGCACAACTTAAAAACTATAAGATTGATTTAGAGATCACAGGAGATGATTTTATCATTACTGGATACAAAAGTGAATTTCAACAAGTCATTTTAAACCTCGTCAATAATGCCAAAGATGCTATTGATGAACAAAAAATCAAACATGGCAAAATCAATATTTTATTGAAAGATCGAGAAATCATTATTTGTGATAATGCAGGTGGAATTGATAAAGATAGTGTAGATCGTATTTTTGAGCCCTATTATACGACTAAAGAGCAAGGTAAAGGTACAGGTATTGGTCTTTATATGTCTAAACGGATTATTGAAGATAATATGGAGGGAAAACTAAACGTTTGTAACAGTGACAAAGGGGCACAATTCACAATCTCTTTTTAACACTCATGTGAAAAACTTGTTATAATTACAAAAAACATCTAAAGGCAGTCTGATGAATAAGCGTATCACACAAATCCTTGATGAAATGGCAACCTTAGAAAAAACCCTTCAAGAAGAGATTGAAAAACAAGAGACAAAAATTGGCTATCAACTCAAAAATGGTCTTATTGCTTTTGAAAAGAACATAGTTTGCGAACATAAAAAAAGCATGAAGAGTTTGATCGCTTATTTTAAAGAGATTCCATTTTTACATCTTATCAGCTCCCCTATCATCTATGCGATGCTTATTCCAGCTATCATCTTTGATATTTTGCTTTTTATTTATCAACAGAGTATCTTTCGAATCTATCATATCAAAATGGTCAAACGAAGTGATTATATTATCTTTGATCGTCACTATTTGGCCTATCTCAACATCATCGAAAAAATCAACTGTCTCTACTGCTCTTATTTTAATGGTCTGATGGCATTTGCATTAGAGGTGGCAGCACATACAGAGCTCTATTTTTGCCCTATTAAACATGCCAAAAAAAGTGCTTATAGACACTCTACCTATAAAGATTTTTTTAATTATGGTGATGCCAAAGCCTTTGAAGAGGAGCTTGAAACACTCCGTGCCAAAAGAAAAGCACATCATGACTAAACATCATACAGTACAAAATACCTTAGAGACGCAGATACAAGCTACCCTCAAACATGCACTGCAAACGCTCATCATACAGATTGATGATCCCAAACTGACTATCGCGAAAAAAGTACACCAAAGCAGAAAGATGTGTAAAAAGTCAAGGGCTATCTTACAACTCATCCGCCCACTTTTTAAAGATAAAGAAAAGTATGCAAAAGAGAATCTCTTTTTTAAAACGATGGCAAAATCATTGGCAAGTTCACGTGAAGCGAAGGTGATGTATGACATGTATGAGATACTCATCAGCACATATCAACTTCAACACAGAGATTTTAAAGAGATTCAAAACGCATTACTAAAAGAAAAATCAGATAGAAACTTTAATGAAGAGCAGATGGTAACGAAACTATACTCCACAAAACTCGCACTCTCTCATGCAATTGATAATCTTAAGAGTTGGGAACTAGAGGGAGAAAGCTATGAAGCGCTACAGTTAGGATTTAAAACCACCTATAAAAAAGCACGAAAAAATATGAAAGAGGCATACAAAATTAAACATGGGGAAGCTTTTCATGAGTTTCGAAAATATGCAAAATATCATATGTTTCATACCAACCTACTTATCAAATATTCACTACTGCCTCAAAAGCGCGAGAGAACATTAAAAAAGCTCACAGATATTTTGGGAGTTGAACATGATCTACTTCTTTTTGAAGAGTATTTAAATGCTTATAGACCACCACTGAATTCAAGCCAAACGATGATCATCTATATCCATAAGAAGCAAAAAGCATTTCAACTAGAGAGCCAACTTTTTCATATTCCACCAAACAGGTTAACACACTACGCACTCTTTTAATCTTTTTATTTCAATACACCATTACACAAAAGATGCTAACATGAACATATCAAAGATCAAGGAGATGTTATGCCACATAAATTACAAGAATATCTTGAAAAGATCCAAGAGGCTTTACACCAAGCACCAACTATCAGCCAAGAGGAGAAGAGCTTAATGTTAGAACGCCTTGAAGAGTGGCGTCATGAAGATGAAGCGATGCGTATCATTCCAGAGAAGTTAGCAGAAATCTCTATGGAGATTCGTCCTATACTTAAAGAAATTGGATTATTATAAAATAGATATATAATCATTTTCTTTGCTTCCAAGCATGCCATAAAGAGTGTATATCGCTTTGCTGTGTTGGAAGCATGAGCGTAATGGCAATATTTTCCACTGCTTCAATCACTAAAATATAGACTGCGATATGAAAAAGGGTTGCATCTTTTGAAAAAAGTAATACGAGTAGACTAAGACTCATACAGAGTGCTGAAAACTTTGTAAACCATGTATGATAACTGGCTAAACTTCCAAACTTAATCAGTGCCACACCCCCAGGTAAGAGATAGATTATTACAGCGATGATGATATAAGATATCTCTTTTTGGATTAAAGTAGGCCATAACAACCAAGCCCCAATAGGCATCGTCAAATATGTCACAATATCACCATAACTATCTAACCTCGCACCCAATGCACTCGAGAGGTTAAAGATCCGTGCAACCCACCCATCTAAAGCATCAGAGAGTAACATAAGTAAAAAGAGTATTAAAAACAACTCCTCAAACCCTAACCATGCTACCAATACTAAAAAAGGGGCAGCCAGGATACGAAATAAAGAGAGTAAATTAGGTAGTGTCCATACCATTTTAATCTACTTTATCACTTTGAAAGCGTATTAAAAAATAGATAAGATTGATAAAGCCACCAATAATCGCTACCAACGTATCTTTTTGTGCATCCCAGATATCACCTTGCGTACCTAAAAAAGCTACTCCTAACTCAGGATGTAGTATCGCTGCTGCAAGCCACTCAAGAATCTCATAGAGTGCCGCAACAGAAATAATCAAAGAGAAGGTAAAAAAGAGTGCGGTACGACTTTTACCAATCACCACAGTCACCATCTCCAAAATAGGTCTATAGAGTAATAATCCATAAAGAAAATGCACCACACGATCAAAATGGTTACGCTCAAACCCAAAAAATGCGGTAATGGTATCAAAGTGTCTCATTTCAGCATAAGTATAGTGTGCACCTATAGCATGTAATAGACTAAATATCAATAATAACACAAGTGCAAAGAGTGTAAATCCATAACGCCTATCAAACCATAAAACCAGAGGAAGTAGCAAAAAAACCAGTAAGTTCTCAAGCAACCAATCATCTCTATACTGGGGTGCGATAGCTAAAAGTAACCAACAAAATAGATAAATTGCATAGACTATTTTATGTGACTGAGGCATGGTATGTTCCTTTTATTGTATTATAGCATTTTGTTATACTTGACAAGAGAGTTACTTCCCTGCACTCAGCATCGATGCATGCAAATGATGCGTAATACGTACGATATGTATCCACCGCATCGCCTCAAGCTCTTTTACCCCTTCAGACACATCAATTGTATCATTAGCCATTAATGAAGTGATATTATCACGCTGTTGGTTTACCGCTTTTTTAATCTTTTCACCTCTCTCTGTGCTTCTGCATAATTTTTGATCTCCAACATCTCTACAATCATGAGATTCAACTCTTTTTGCATCTCTTTTAAAAAGACCAAACGTTTAGCACTTGGTAGGTAGAGTGCCCTCCCCTCATCCTCTTCACAACGGTCATAAAGCCGCTGAAGATGATCAAAACTATGAATAATATCAATCAACCTCTGCCAACTCATGTGATTAACTTCTTCAATATGTACCTTGTCAATAAAGTGCTCTATCTCATCCATCGCCAATAGATTTGCTTGTTTAGCCTTATATTTATCACCTAAAAGAAAATTGATATGTAAAAGAAGATCTTTGAAAAGATCCTCTAATGTTTTCTGTAACACACTTAAAGCTAAAGGAGTATCCGATAATAAAGCAACATCTAGCTTATGCACATAAGCCTTTTTCGGCGCTTTGATGAAATACTCCATCATCAAAGCAAACTTTGAAGCAAATGGCAACACAAGAATAACACCTAAAGTATTGAAAAAAGTATGAAATGCTACTAGCGCTATTTCTGCATGATTTGTAAAAGCGTCAGGAAAGAAGTGGTAACAAAAAAGTGTATATGGCGTAATCTATTGCCCTACAAAATGGTCTGGGGACACACTTTATCGGAGCAACACTGCTCGCCACAGCTACTTCTTTACCAGAACTAAGCACCTCTATCGCAACCATTCGTCTACGTGCTTACACTATGGCAATCTCTGATATTATCGGTAGTAACTCCATCATGTTGATGTTGCTTCTGCCTTTAGATATACTCTATCGTGAAGGACTTTTAATCAATCAAGCCTCTACTACCGCACACTTTATCCTCTCAGTAAGCATCATACTCACCGCCATTTATCTTATCGGTCTTCTTATGCGTAGTAACAGAGTATTTTTACGACTAGGGATTAACTCATGGATTGTTTTGATACTCTATCTTATCTCCATTGCTATACTTTACCAACTACGATAATGTTATAATATGTCAAGGACTTTGTGATAAAGGAGCTATTATGGCAACAGTCACTTCTTACGGGGCCGCACAAATGGTTACAGGTTCCTGTCATCTTTTAGAGATCCAAGAGATACGTATTCTCATCGATTGTGGTATGTTTCAAGGCAGTGCTGAACATAAAAACTTTGAACCTTTCGGCTTTGATCCCAAATCCATTGACTTTTTACTCTTAACACATGGACATATCGACCATATAGGGCGTGTACCTAAACTAGTTAAAGAGGGATTTTCAGGTACTATTGTTGCCACACGACCGACAATTGAGATCGCCTCTATTATGCTACTAGATGCTGCAAAGATCTTAAATGAAGAGTATCGTATCCTACAGAGAAAAGCGAGACGACAAGGAAATGTACTTGATCTACCTAAACCACTCTATGATGAAACAAATGTTGCCAACATCTTTAAACGAAAACGTAAAAAAGCACACTACAATCAAAAAATAGCACTGACAAAAGAGATTGATATCACCTTTAAAGAGGCAGGACACATTTTAGGGTCGGCTTTTATCAAAGTTGACTTTAGGGAAGAAAACCTTCAAAAAAGTGTTGTTTTTTCAGGTGATATCGGTAATCGTACACGTGTGGTAATAGACGGACTGGCATATGGTAAACAGACACAAACACTTTTTGTAGAGTCAACCTATGGGGATAGAGTACATAAAGATTTAAAAGAGAGTATCCAAGAGTTCAAAGAAGCAATCTTAGAAACCATTGCACATAATGGTAATGTTATGATACCCTCTTTTGCACTTGAACGTACCCAAGAGATACTTACTCTCTTACGTGATATGTATTTTGAAAATCAATTAGAGGGGTGCAAAGTCTTTTTAGACAGTCCCTTGGCAATCAAAGCAACCAACCTCTATAACCGTCACCCTGAACTATTGAATGAAGAGAATGAAACACATGCCATACTAGGAAATAACCCTTTTAGTTTTGAAGCACTCACCCTGACACATAGTCCAAAACAATCAATGGCAATCAATGCAGTTGAAAACCGCGCAATTATCATTGCAGGCAGTGGAATGTGTACGGGAGGTAGAATCCTACACCATTTTAAACATCGGCTGTGGGATCCCAAAAATAGACTTATTTTTGTAGGTTATCAGGTTGGTGGAACATTAGGAAGAGCGCTCGTAGATGGGTCAGAGTTTGTACATGTACGTGGTGAGAAAATCGCTGTTAAGGCAAAGATCTCTACTATCAATGGCTTCTCTGCACATGGTGATAGAGAAGATCTTATTGATTGGATCTCACACTTCCAAGGACTCAACAATATCTATCTCATTCATGGTGAAAAAGAGAAAGAGGAGGCATTTAAAAAAAGCCTCCAAACACATTTAGATACCAAAGTACATATTGTTAAAGAGCGTGAACATATTTATCTTTAAAACTGATAACTTAAGACCGTTTCAATCTCCTCTTTATTAAGCAGGCGAATTAAGTTTGTTCCCCCTTTTTTCCCTGCCGTATCTCCCATCGTTACCACAAAACGTTTATCGATATCAATACGCTTTTCATCTAAAAGTTTTTTTACAAAGTCATGTAAAAGCTTTGTAGGATTTTTAATATCTTCCATGATAAAAAGTGGATGAATCCCCCAAAGCAGATTGAGACGTCGATGTGTCTTTAAAGAGTGTGAAACAGCATAGATATTTTCACGTGGACGATATTTTGAGAGTGATTTAGCACTATAACCCGAGGTGGTAAATGCAACCAAAGCCTCTTTGTTGAGGTTTGATGCAAGCTGTACTGCTGCTTTTGCAATCGCATCAGAGTTATTTTCAGGTTTAAAGTCTTTATTGTAAGGATAATCTTTTTCAACATCTTTAATACTATCATGAAGTACTTCCACCGCTTGGATAGGGTATTTGCCTATCGTAGTCTCATCACTTAACATCACAGCATCTGTGCCATCATAAACAGCATTAGCGATATCACTCACTTCTGCCCGTGTAGGAAAAGGATTCTCTTTCATAGAGGTTAACATCTGTGTTGCTGTGATAGAGGGCTTATTGGCTCTATTTGCCACAGAGATGATATGCTTTTGGATACGTGGTAATCTTGTCACCCCAAACTCAGCCCCTAAATCACCCCGAGCTACCATCACGCCATGACACACTTCTAAAATATCTTTCAAATTATCAATGGCTGCACCCGTTTCAATTTTAGCAATGACAGTGGGTTCAAATTGGTGTGCTTTCATAATTTCACGTGCTTTGAGAATATCTTGTCTATTTTGTACAAATGAGAGTGCTACGATATCAATCTGATGTTTTGCACCAAAAGCAAGATCTTTTTCATCTTTAGCGGTAATAGCAGAGATCTCTAACTTAGTTTGAGGGAAATTGACCCCTTTATGAGAGCTAAGCTCTGCATCAGTTAAAAGTTTTAAGTGTAATTTATCACTCTCTTTATCTGTTACTACTGTTCTAATCGTTCCATCAGAGAAGTAGACCTCTTCACCAATATTAACCATATCAATAATCAAAGGATAAGAGATATCAAATACGGTAGGTTCATCAGAATTTTTCTCTTTGGCTAAACAGATCATATCACCTTTTTTAAACGCCAAAACACCATCCACATGTCCAATACGTACCTTAGGACCTGAGATATCTTGTAAAATCGCTACTTCTCTACCAAGTTCTTGAGAAGCAGCACGTATATCTTTTATACTTTGTGCATGAATCTCATGGGTAGCGTGTGAAAAATTAAGTCGAAAGACATTGACACCTTTTAAAATCAAGGCTTTAATCATCTCATAGTCTGAAGTCGCGGGTCCTAGTGTAATCACAATTTTTGTTTTTCGCATGCACTTATTTCCTTATTTTTTCTCTAAAATTATCGTTACAATCTAATCAAGCGTGGCAATCATAGCAAGTATGCAATTAAGAGTAAAGAAACCTAAAACAAGCTATCAATCTCTACCAAATTTTGCTATGATAGTTACATTTAATCATAAAGGAATATCGTTGAAAAAATCAATTTCATTAGTCCTTGGTAGCGGAGGCGCAAGAGGTTATGCACATGTGGGTGTTATCGAAGTGCTTGAAGAGGCAGGATATGAGATCAAATCTATCTCTGGCTCTTCTATGGGAGCACTTATCGGTGGTCTTTATGCCTGTGGTAAACTTGAAACCTATAAAGAGTGGGTTTTAACACTGGATACTTTTGAAGTACTCAAACTCATCGACTTCTCCTTTTCCAAAAATGGTATGATCAAAGGGGATAAAGTCTTTGATGTCATTGCAAAGATGATTGGGGATGTCAAGATTGAAGATCTACCTATCTCTTTTACCGCAGTCGCCACAGATCTCACAACCCAAAAAGAGGTGTGGTTTCAAAAAGGAAGCCTGCTAGACGCTATTCGCGCTTCTATCGCAATCCCCACAATCTTTACCCCTAAAACATTGGGTAACCAACTCTTAGTTGATGGTGGTGTACTCAACCCTCTTCCTACAGTTCCCGTACTAGCAGATCGGACAGATCTTACCATCGCTGTGAATTTAAATGGAGAAAAAGTAGCCAAAGAGAAACTGAAAAAAAAGCAAAAAAAGAGTAGTTTTGAACAAAAATTAACCAAGTTTTTAGAAGATAACCGTTTGATTAAAAAAGAGAGGGATATCAACTACTTTACAATCGTTTCACAAACCATCGAAACAGCACAAAACCTCATCACCCGTTATGAACTTGCAGCCCATCAACCAGATCTCATCATAGAGATTCCTAAAAACCTCTGTGATACCTATGATTTTGATGAAGCCAAAACAACCATTGCTTACGGTAGAGAGATCGCACAAAAAAGGATAAATGCCTACCATAAAATAGAGCTTGAGTCTTAAAATATGCTATCATGTTCATAGCCTAAAGGAGTGAACATGTTTGCACGTTTACCAACTGCATTTATCTTTGGTTCGATCTTTATATTGATCTTAGATTTCCTTCTTTTTGTGGGATTAAAATTAAATTATTTTGATTATTATGGTATTAATCTCTACTTTAACAGACTCTTTACTGATAATCAACCCTATCTCTTACTACTTGTGCTAAGTTTTATTGTCGGGTATCTGATGCTCTATCTTAAAAATGAAAAACTGTTTCATCGATTTTATATCTTACTTTTGTTACTTTGTGCAAGCACTTTTTACCCTTCTATAGGTCAAGCTGTAGGAGAAATACTCTTTATTCAAAAAGATCAAAAGGTACATTTTTACGATACCAATGCAACTGCTGATATTCTCTATGCATCAAGAGATGCTTTTTATATTAAAAAAAGAGGTTTTAGACACGCTATCAAAATAGATAAAAAAGAGTTTACCCATTATCCATAAGGAGGATATAATGAAAAATTTAAAACTTTTAACCGCTATAGCGGTTCTCACTACAGCCATAAGCACACTCAGTGCAGATCTTAAACGTTATGATGTGAAATCAGGCATCATTGAATATACGATCAGTGGATCAATGAACATCATGGGTATGTCTAGCAAAACAAGTGGTGAAGGTAAAATCATATTTAAAGATTGGGGAGTACTTGAAAAAAGTGAGCAGACAACCAGTACTACAACGATGGGGCGTACCCAAACAACAGAAGAGAGCACACTGATAAAAGAGGGGAAAATCTATACCATTGATCATAATGAAAAAGTCATTGTAGAGATTGACCCTGCATCTATGCAAGAGACGGATAAACAAGATATGCAAAAAATGGGTAAAGAGATGCTCAAAAAGATGGGTGGCAAACAAATAGGAGATGGCAAAGTGTTAGGCTATAAGTGTGAGATCTGGGAAGTGATGGGCAGTAAGATGTGGATCTACAAAGGTATTCCACTCAAGACTGAAGCCAATATCATGGGAACAAACCAAACAATGATTGCAAAAAGTGCAAAATTTAACCTTCTAATCTCAGACAAAAAGTTTACCCTCCCAGACTATCCTCAAAAAACTGTACAGCAGATGATGCAAGAAGGCGGAGGAGATCAACGTATGCCATCACCTGAGGAGATGAAACAGATGCAAGAGATGATGAAAAACTTTGGCAACATGATGGGTGGTAGTACCACAAACTAACGCAAGGTGGTTAGAAAATCCTAACCACCTACTACCACGTACAATAGGGATGACTAATCAAACTCGCATTGTAATACTTCACA
>JAHZKW010000095.1 GCA_022600175.1 Campylobacterota bacterium | reverse complement strand
TAAAAATTATATGTAAAGGAGAAAGAGGTGTATATATCTACTAACGTACACTCACACCTTCATCCATATATTTGATAAGTGGATAGATAAAAAATTCTATGATACGACGCTGTCCTACTTTAAGTTCTGCTGTAGCACTCATGCCAGGAAGTAAAGGACGCTTTTCACCCTCAATAGTCAGATACGCTTCACTAGGTTTGATAAAGACTTCATATACAAGACCTAACTGCTCATCTTCAATCGCATTAGCAGAGATTTTGGTTACATTGCCATCAAGCAAACCATATTTTTGATAATCGAAAGTATCAATTTTGATCGCAACAGGCATACCACGTTTGATAAAACCGATATCTTTATTTGCTACAGTTGCTTTGATCTGTATTGGTATACCATTGGGGACGATTGTCATAAGCTTCTCAGCAGGACTTACTACACCACCAAGGGTGTTAAGTGCTAATTTTGCAACGATTCCATCCACTGGAGATACTATGACCTGTTTCTGTTTTTTAAACTCAACCGCCTCTATCTCAGACCTAAGTGCATAAAGCTCCCTATTCTTTTGGGTTAATGACTCATAAAGCCTACTATGAAAGTTTTTACTTATCAAGGATTTTTGTATTTTTAACTCATGTAACTGCTCTTTGAGTCTCTGTATCTCATGAGATTTCCGATTGATCTCATTTTGATAGCCAATATTCTCTTTTTGAAGCGTATAGTACTCATTTTTAGCAATAATATCAAGCACTTGTCTCAATTTACGCTCTTCCTCTTTTCCCATACGGTGTATTTGAGATGCACGATTTCGATCTATCTCAACTGTGCGGACCTCTTGAGCAATCTGCCTCATTTGCTGATTGATTCGCAGTTGCTCTTCCTCAATACTCTCTTTCTCACTACGGTGCATTCCTGAAATCATCACAGCAATGGAAGGATCAATATTAGAGGGAATAATAAAAGGACTATTATTAATTAATGCATTAAGCTTTTGGGTTTCAAGTTCAAGTATCTGTAGGTTTTTCTTTTTAGCTTCGATATTACTCTCTTCCACTGTAGGATCTATCTCTATCAAAGGGTCACCTTGTTTGATTATATCACCCTCTTTGATGTGGATTGCCCGTACAGCACCACCACCAAGTGCTTGTAGTATTTTAACATTACCGATGGGTGCAGCCTCAGCTCTGGCACTTACCACTACATCTGTTTTTCCCACAAAAAGCCAAATCACCGCAAGTACCATAAAGATCAATATCGTCCAAAGAATCTTGCGTCCCAAAGGACTGATAGGGCTATCTTCAATCTCTGCTAGATGGGGCTTAAATCTGTTTTTATCATCTGTCGTATGCATCTTAACCCTCCTGCTGTGTATAGAGATGGTGGTAATAACCCTTTTTCTCCATCAACACTTCATGACTACCCGCTTCAACGATCTCTCCTTTATCCATCGCGATAATCACATCACATTTACGCACTGTTGAGAGACGATGTGCGATGATTAGCGTAGTACGTCCTTTGGTAATTGCACCAATATTTTGATTGATTATCTTTTCAGACTCATAATCTAACGCAGAAGTCGCCTCATCAAAAATCAAAATCCTTGGATTTGTCAACAGTGCTCTGGCAATCGCTATACGCTGTTTTTGACCACCAGAGAGTGATGCCCCACGCTCTCCAACTTCTGTATCATACCCTTCAGCAAGCTCAGAGATAAAATCATTTGCCCCTGCTACTTTTGCTGCCTGTATAATCTGCTCCATCGTTGCATCAGGTTTAGCCAAAGAGATATTTTCACGAATCGTACCACTAAAAAGGTAATTTTCTTGAAGCACCACCCCTATCTGATTACGAAACCATTTAGGACTAAAGTGACGGATATCCACACCATCAACATAAATCACCCCATCTATAGGAAGATAGAGTCTTTGTACTAGCTTAGCAACCGTACTTTTACCACTCCCACTACGTCCGATAATACCAACACTCATCCCCGCTTCAATCGTAAAAGAGAGCTCTTTAATCACCATCGAACCATTAGGGTTATATGCAAAGTTAACATTTTTAAACGCAATCTCACCATTTAGCTTAGGTAAAGTAATCGCCTTATCACTCTGTTGTTCAGGCGGAGTATTTAAAATATCTCCTAACCTATCAACAGAGAGCAGTGTTTGTTGAAACTCATTCCAAAGGTTCACAAGTCTTAGTACTGGTGCTGAGAATTGATTGGAAAACATTTGAAAAGCGATGAGTTGTCCAACGGTAAGTTGATTTTCCAAAACTAGCTTAACTCCAAAATAGAGGATTGAGATCGTCATCAACTTTTGAAGCATCCCTGAGACACCACCAAGCGTAAAACCTAAATTGCTTAGTTTAAAACTCGCACTAACATAGTTTGCCAACTTATCTTCCCAACGCTTTTGCATCGCACCTTCAAGTGCCAACGACTTAACTGTTTCAACCCCTGTCACCGACTCTACCAAAAAAGCGTTAGAGTCTGCACCCATTTGAAACTTCTCTTCAAGCTTTTTACGTAAGTTGGGCGTTGTAAAAAAGTAAATCACCCCTATAACTGAGACAAACGCAAGTGCAATTAATGTTAATTTTACACTATATAAAAACATGACCGTTAAGAAAACAAAACTAAAGAGCAGATCTAAAAGTACTGTTACTGACTTATTGGCAATAAACTCACGGATCTGATCCAACTCTCTCACACGTGCAATAATATTTCCCACTTTACGGTTTTCAAAATAGACAAAAGGGAGTGAAAGTAGATGATAAAAGAGTTTCGCACCTAATTTGGCGTCTATCTTTGAGGTTGTATGGACAAAAACATAATTTCGCATAAGGTTGAGTAGAAAATCAAAAAGTGTTACACCAACAAATGCAATCCCTAAAACATCCAAAGTAGTTAAAGAATGATGCACTAAAACCTTATCCAATATCACCTGTGTAAAGAGTGGTGTTACAAGCCCAAAGAGTTGGATAACAAAAGAGGCCATCAAGACTTCTGCTACTACTTTTTTATACTGCATAATCTGATCTAAAAACCATCCAAACCCAAACTTTACTTGCTGAGAAAGCATACGGTGTTTTAACACAATAGCACGTCCAGTAAATGACGCATGATAATCATCAAAGCTAAGGGTCATAGGTTTTTTACTCTCAGGATCAAAGATAAGTAACTCTTTGGCTTCACTATCCCCTTTTAGAATTGCAACGAAATTCCCCTCTTTATGCTCTACAATAATTGGCATAGGGTAGTTTGCAATCAACTTTTCAATGGAGAGTTTTTTCATAGAAGCGCGGAAACTTTGGCGTTTAGCAATACGTGTCAACTCTTCTAATGTAGGCTCTTTTCCATCTTCGAGTGCATACTCTTTGGCAATTGCTCTACTGTCAATAGAGATACGATTTAGAGAGCCTGCTACTTCTAATGCCATCAACGCAGTATGCATATAAGACTCCTCATAAAATTAACTCCTGCAAAATATGTTGATGTGTTTTATCTATCACCTGTAATCTAAATGCCAATTCACTCGAGAGTCTTTCAACCTCTCGTTTATCAATCTCTAAATGGCTGATTCTTCCAGCTTCTTCAAGACGTGTCAACATCTCTTTTTCCTCTGAAAGTGTTGCTATCATACGCCCTTGTTCACGTAAAATACGCTCAATTGCATCCTGCATAATCTTTCGCTCTACCACCTCCGCTTCAAACTTTGTCTTCTCAAGCTTATATTCTGTGATCAATTTTTCAGACTCCATTTTTGCTTTTTCAATCGTTTTATTTGTCTTAAATCCATCAAATATATTCCACTTCAGTGTAATGCCTAATCTCCAGTTATTTCGCTCCAACTCTTGTATAGCATCTTGGATATCATTGTTATCAGAACCATACAAGCGATACTCACCATTAGCATATAATGTGGGTAAATACTCTTTTTTTAACAGTGCAATTTCTTGGAGTTTTTTTTCTAATTTCAGTTTGAGATTTTTTGCAAGCATACTCTCTTCAAACGCTCTTGTTTTAATACGTTTAGGCTCAGGAATCTTAAAGATAACATCATCTATTCGTAATACAATTGAGGTAAGTAACTCAATCTTGGTATATACTTTACTCAGTGCTAAACGTTTTTCAGCAACCTCTTTTTGTAGTGTTAATATCGAAATTTGCTGTGTAGTCAATTCCCTCTGCGCTACTCTGCCGACATCATAAAGACGCTGGTGCTGAGACAATAAAGCTTCATGTATAACTAAAGTATGTTGTTGAAAAGTGATCTGTTCTTGTAATTTAAGTGCTTCTATATAATAGTCTAATAAACTCTTTCCTATACGCTCTTTTTCAAGCTCCAATTCACTCATCACAATATCTATATCCAACTCTGCTATCTCACCTTTAAGATCTGTTGCACCAAAATGGTAAAGTTCATAGTTTAAATCCATATAGAGTGAGTTTTGATAGTCAGAGTTAGAGGGATAAGTAGATCCACCAATGGTAGCAGAGGTAGGACGACTAAAACCATGATAGTACTCATGACTATAATTTATCGATAAATGTGGATAATACTCGTTTTTAAGAATCTCTAAATTGGCTTTAGTCACTTCTACATCATGTTTTTTCAAAATCACAGTGGCTGATGTATCCATTGCATGATCTAAAAGTTGCCAAAAATCAATACATACTTGGGAAGTAGATAAACTATTTTTGGATACTTCGATAGGCTTTTCTATATGTTTGATTACTTTGATCTTCTCTTCAACAGGCTGACTCTCCACAAAAGACTCTTCTATATGCTCAACTGCATTATCTAAAATAGGAGATCCAACAAAATCAAATTCTGAATTTTGTGGTTGACTTATCGCTTTTACAGGCATAAGATCTTTTTTTAAAGCTTCAATTTTTTGTAAAACAATTGAGTAAGAGGGGATATCATCACAAAAGGAGTACAAAGAAAATATAGTTAGTAATACAATAAATCTCAACTTCACTCCTATCTAAAAAGAACAAAGAGTATCTATTTTTCACTTGGAGATGATTATAAGTTTTTAAATAATTTTATTTTTAATATTTTTTTAACATTAATTGTCCCCGACAGGATTCGAACCTGAGACCTTCGGATTAGGAATCCGATGCTCTATCCAGCTGAGCTACGAGGACATATTTTAGGCAAAAAAAAAGGTGAGGCCGAAGCCTCACCTTTGAAAAGTGTTAAAAAACAGTTAAAAATTAACCGTTTCTCTTTTTAATAATCTCTTCAGATACATTTTTTGGAACTTCATCATAGTGGTGGAATTCCATAGAGTATGTTGCTCTACCTTGTGTAGAAGATCTAAGATCTGTAGAGTAACCAAACATTTCAGATAATGGTACATAAGCGTTAACAATTTTGTTTCCACTTCTATCATCCATACCTTCGATTTGACCACGTCTTCTATTAAGATCACCGATAACATCACCCATGTAATCTTCAGGTACTTCAACTTCAACTTTCATCATTGGCTCCATGATAACAGCATCCGCTTTTCTTGCACCCTCTTTGAATCCCATAGAAGCAGCAAGTTTAAATGCCATCTCATTTGAATCCACATCATGGTAAGAACCGTCATAAAGTGTAACTTTCACATCTTCCATTGGGTAACCCGCTAGAACACCACCTTGCATTGCTTCTTGAACACCTTTGTCAACCGCAGGAATATACTCTCTTGGAACAGAACCACCTTTAATAGCATTAACGAATTCATACCCGTCCCCTGCTTCCATTGGCTCAATTTTAAGATATACATGTCCAAATTGACCACGACCACCAGATTGTTTAGCATATTTGTACTCTTGCTGAACTGCAGCTTTAATACTCTCTCTATATGCCACTTGTGGTTGACCGATCTCAGCTTCAACTTTGAACTCTCTCATCATACGATCTACAAGGATCTCAAGGTGAAGTTCACCCATACCAGAGATAATTGTCTGACCACTCTCTTCGTCAGTCTCAACTCTAAATGATGGATCTTCTTGCGCAAGCTTTTGAAGTGCAATACCCATTTTTTCTTGATCAGCTTTTGTTTTTGGCTCAACTGCAACAGAGATAACTGGATCTGGAAAATCCATTCTCTCTAATACTACTTTATCATCAGGAGAACATAAAGTATCACCTGTGGTTGTATTTTTAAGACCAACAACCGCACCAATTTCACCAGCGTAGATCTCTTTAACTTCTTCACGCTTGATCGCATGCATCTTCATGATACGACCGATTCTCTCTTTTTTATCTTTTGTCGAGTTGTGTACAAATGAACCAGCTTCTAAGCTACCTCTATAGACACGAATAAATGTCAATGTACCAACAAATGGATCTGTCATAATTTTAAACGCGAGTGATGCAAACTCACCATCATCAGATGAAGCAACAGTAACCTCTGCATTCTCATCATCCATCATTGTACCTTTAATATCTGCAACCTCAGTAGGCGCAGGAAGGTAAGCAACAACAGCATCTAGTAAAGTTTGAACACCTTTGTTTTTAAATGCTGTACCAGCAGTCATAGGAACAATATGCATAGCAATTGTTGCTGCTTTAATACCAGCTGAAATTTCTTCTTCAGTTAACTCTTCACCTTCAAGGAATTTTTCCATAAGTTCTTCGTTACCATCAACTGAAGAGATCTCTTCAATCATCTTCTCACGATATTCGTCAGCTTTCTCTTGCATATCAGCTGGAATCTCTTCTACATGGTAGTTTGAACCCATTGCAGCATCTTGATCCCATACAATTGCTTTCATCTGAACAAGATCCACAACACCTTGAAACTGATCTTCAGCACCGATTGGTAGTTGAATTGGTACTGGATTACCTTTTAGACGCTCTTTGATCTGTCTCTCTACTTCGTAAAAATCAGCACCTGTTCTGTCCATCTTGTTTACAAATACAAGTGATGGTACACCATATCTGTTTCTTTGTCTCCAAACTGTCTCAGATTGTGGTTGAACACCACCAACTGCACAGAATACTGAAACTGCACCATCAAGTACACGCATAGAACGCTCAACTTCAATCGTAAAGTCAACGTGGCCTGGAGTATCAATAATATTGATTTGTTTTTTTTGCCATTCACAAGTTGTTGCTGCAGAAGTAATCGTAATACCTCTCTCTTGCTCTTGCTCCATCCAATCCATCGTTGCAGCACCGTCATGTACTTCACCAATCTTATGCTCTACACCTGTGTAGAAAAGGATTCTTTCTGTTGTAGTCGTTTTACCTGCATCAATATGCGCAGCAATACCAATATTTCTTACATCACTAAGCTTGTGAGATCTTGCCATTTTAGTTTCCTTTGATTACCATCTATAGTGAGCAAACGCTTTGTTCGCTTCAGCCATTTTGTACGTGTCTTCTTTCTTCTTAAACGATGCACCTCTCTCATTTGCTGCATCTAAAAGTTCATTTGCCAATCTATCTTTCATAGTTCTTTCAGATCTTTTTCTTGTAAATCCAATAATCCATCTGATTGCTAATGCTTGTTGTCTAACAGGTCTTACTTCGATTGGTACTTGGTATGTAGCACCACCGATTCTTCTACTTTTTACTTCCATTACTGGTTTTACATTTTCGATAGCTTTGTTGAAAATATCGATACCTTTATCTTCACCTTTTTTTTCAATCGCTTCTAATGCTTCATAAAAAATTTTTGCAGCGGTACTTTTTTTACCGTCAAGCATTAAAATGTTAATAAATTTTGATACAACTTTAGAGTTATAGATAGGGTCTGCTAATATTTCCCTAACTGGAGCTTTTCTTCTTCTCATATTCTTCCTTCAATTTTTTGAAAATTTACTCAAACTCTACCCACAAAGGTTTTATGGTAAAGCCTGGCCAATTTAACAATTATATTTAATATTTATTACACTATAGATACAAAATTAAATTTTATTAGTGTATTGGTTGTAACCTAATTACTTAGGTCTCTTTGCACCGTATTTACTTCTTGCAACTTTTCTGTTAGCAACACCTGCAGTATCTAGTGCACCACGAACGATGTGATACTTAACACCTGGTAAATCTTTTACCCTACCACCACGTACGAGTACGATAGAGTGTTCTTGAAGGTTGTGGCCCTCACCACCGATATAACTAATTACTTCAAATCCACTAGTTAATCTAACTTTTGCAACTTTTCTAAGTGCTGAGTTAGGTTTCTTTGGAGTTGTTGTATAAACTCTTGTACAAACACCTCTTCTTTGAGGACATTTGTCAAGTGCCGGTGATTTAGATTTTTGAATCACCTTTTTTCTCTCTTTACGAATCAACTGATTAATAGTTGGCACATTGTTTCCTTTATGTCATTTTTAATTACGCCAATTGGGCAAAACCCACTTGCCTACGCTAACGCTGAGTTCTCTTCAGCAGAGAGCTCACGCACAGATAAACTATGCTACTCTTAAAAACATAAAAATCTATGGTTTTAAGGTCGGCAATGATACTTAAAATTTGTTTATATTTAGCTTAATTTAAGAAATAAGGTAGAGGATTAATTTTGAGGTTAAAAATTGAAGGACATTTAGTCCCTCAATTTTATGCTTCTTTTATTTTGAGTTTTACTTTTTGATCTTTATAAAGACCTGTTCCAACAGGAATCATACGACCGAGAATGACATTCTCTTTAAGATCTTCAAGGTAATCTGTTTTACCTGCGATACTTGCTTCTGTAAGTACTTTTGTCGTCTCTTGGAATGAAGCCGCCGAGATAATACTATCAGCATTAATCGCAGCTCTTGTTACACCAAGAAGAGTTGGTTCAGCAATCGCTGGTTCACCACCAAACTTCACGATACGCTCATTCTCTTCTTTGAGTTTTCTTCTACTAATAAGATCACCAATGATAAAGTTCGTATCACCACTATCAACAATCTTCACTTGACGTAACATTTGAGAAATAATAATTTCAATATGTTTATCACTAATTGCAACACCTTGGCTTCTATAAACCTGTTGAATCTCACTGATCATATAGTAGTGCAGTGCTTTTTCACCTTGAATTCTTAAAATATCATGACTTGAGGTAAGACCATCAGTCAATCTTTCACCGACTTGTACATACTCACCTGCATGTACTAGAATCTGTCTATTTTTATCGACTAAATACTCTTTGGCATTCCCATCATTGGTTTCGATAATGATTCTCTCTTTTGCACGCAGTGGTTTACCAAATCTCACCATACCAGCAACCTCAGAGATCACTGCAGGACTCTTTGGACGTCTTGCTTCAAAAAGCTCACTAACTCTAGGAAGACCACCGGTAATATCTTTTGACTTCGCCACCGCTTTTGGTGTTTTTGCCAATTCATCAGCAACACTAACATCTGTACCACTCTCAACTAAAATAGAGGTTTTTGGATCTAAAAGATATCTTTTGATCTCACCCTCTTTAGTCGCTAAAATAATCGCTGGCTTATATCCTGTTGGGATATACTCATTGATCACTAGTCTTGTTTGACCACTGAGATCATCGATCTGTGCAGTAGCAGTAGAACCTGGCTCAACATCCTCAAAGGTAATCGTACCATCAGCTTCAGCAATAATCGGTGTTGAGTATGGATCCCACTCTGCAATAATCTTATGTTCATCACTCTCAGGTCGAGCAATCACATCTTTTGAACCTACTTCAGAATTATCATCAAACTCAATGACAGATTGTCTAGGGATATAGTGTCTTGTTGCTTCTCTATCTTCACTATCAGCGATGATCGCAAAAAGACCTTTCTCTTCAACTTTATCACCTTTTTTAAGTTCGTGAAAACGCTCAAGATAATCACCTACGAGTTTATAATATTTTACAACTCCTGTTGCATTAGCAGCAATTTTTTGAACAATTGGCTCACCATCTTTCACTCTAAACTTACTACCATATTCAATACGGTTAGGGATATTCCACCCCTCTTTAATCACTTCAACCACACTCTCGTTTGCAGTGACATGATCACCATTGTTATATGGAAGATAGAATTTACCTTCCATCTTACCACTGATACCTGCTAACTCATTTGATTTAGCAATATCATTTTTTCTCAGTACAAATTTTGCTGTTTCACTTTTACCTTTAACAGTCAACACCATCTCTTCATGTGCAAACTCAACTGAAACAGTACCAGCAAACGGTGCTTTGATCTTAGGTTCTACCAGTAGAACCGCTGCATTTCTTCTGTTTGCTACGATCTCTTCACCACTTTTTGTAGTATAGGTTTTAAGGTTGTAAAAACGGATAAAACCTTCTTTTTTTGCTACAACTTGTCTATCTTGCTGTTCAGTAGACGCTGTACCACCAATGTGGAAAGTTCTAAGTGTTAGCTGAGTACCAGGCTCACCAATTGATTGTGCAGAAACAATACCAACAGCTTCACCTTTTTTAACTAGCTTTCCTTTACCGAGATTAAGACCATAACATTTTGCACAAACACCTTTCTCAGCTTTACATGTAATAGGTGTTCTAATTACAGCAGACTTAATACCTGCTTCTTTGATATTTCTTGCATCTGCTTCACTAATAAGTGTACCTTCAACATACAGTACTTCATTCGTAATAGGATCAATAATATTTTCAGCTAATACTCTTCCTTGTACTCTATCTTCAATAGATTCGATCAATTCACCATTTGCACTGATTTCAGTGATTTCAACACCTTCATGTGTGCCGCAATCATCTTCAGAGACTTTAACATTTTGCGAAACATCTACAAGTTTTCTTGTCAAGTAACCCGCATTTGCCGTTTTTAGTGCTGTATCTGCAAGACCTTTTCTAGCACCATGCGTCGAAATAAAGTACTCAAGTACATTTAGACCTTCGCGGAAGTTAGAGATAATTGGTGTCTCAATAATCGAACCATCTGGTTTAGCCATTAGACCCCTCATACCTGCAAGTTGTCTGATCTGTGCAGCACTACCCCTAGCTCCAGAATCTGCCATCATAAAGATTGAGTTAAAACCACTTTTATCATTTTCAATAAGCTTCATCATCTCATTTGCAAGTGTATTATTGGTATCTGTCCAAATATCAATAATTTTATTATAACGCTCTTGCTCAGTGAGTAGACCTGCCGCAAACTGCTGTTGAATCTCAATTACTTTTTTCTTCGAACTGCCGATATGTCCAACTTTACTTTCAGGTACATTAATATCATCAATAGAGATTGAAATACCTGCATCTGTTGAGTATTTAAAACCAAGGTTTTTAAGGTTATCCAAAATCTCAGCTGTAGCATAAGTGTCACCAATTTTATAGATGTGATCTACTAATGCACCAATATCTTTTTTCTTCATCACCTTGTTCCAGAACTCTTCAGGAACATAATCAGGTAAAATTGATTTGATAATCATACGTCCTGTTGTTGTGTAAACAAGTCTACCATCGATCGCTGTTTTAATCTTTGCCTGTGTATCAAGCACACCAGCATCAATTGCAATCATGATCTCATCAATACCTGAGAAAAGCTTATTCTCACCCTTTGCGCCATCACGTGCAAGAGAGAGATAGTAAAGCCCAAGTACCATATCTTGTGTAGGTACAGCGATCGCTTTACCAGAAGCTGGAAGCAAAATATTATTTGATGCAAGCATTAAAATCTTACACTCTGCAATCGCCTCACGTGAAAGTGGTACGTGTACAGCCATCTGATCACCATCAAAATCTGCATTAAATGCAGAACATACCAATGGGTGAAGTTGAATCGCTTTACCATCAATCAATTTCGGATGAAACGCTTGAATAGAGAGTTTATGAAGGGTAGGTGCACGGTTAAGCATAATCGGATAACCATCAACCACCTCTTGTAGACATTCCCACACTTCATTGGTTTTCTCTTCAATCATACGTTTAGCTTGTTTGATTGTAGTTGCATACCCTTTATCTTCAAGTTTTGCTAAAAGATGTGGTTTGAAAAGCTCTAGTGCCATATTTTTTGGAAGACCACACTGATCCATTCTTAGATCTGGTCCAACAACGATAACAGAACGACCAGAGAAATCAACCCTTTTTCCAAGAAGATTTTGTCTAAAACGTCCTTGCTTACCTTTAATCACCTCACTGAGTGATTTAAGTGGTCTTTTATTAGCACCTTTTACAGCATTTGCACGTCTTCCATTGTCAAAGAGTGCATCAACCGCTTCTTGAAGCATACGCTTCTCATTTCTGATAATAATCTCAGGCGCTTCAAGATCTACAAGACGTTTAAGTCTCGAGTTTCTGTTAATTACTCTTCTATAAAGGTCATTTACATCTGATACGGCGAACTTACCACCATCAAGTGCTACAAGAGGACGAAGATCTGGTGGAAGTACTGGAAGCATTGTGATCATCATCCACTCTGGTCTATTTCCAGAGTTTACAAATGACTCAACTACTTTGAGTCTCTTTACCAATGCTTTTTTCTTAGTCTCAGAGTTGGTGTTCTCCATCTCATCTTTAAGTGTGGTAAGTGTCTCAATAAGATCAAAATCTTCTAAAAGATCACGAATCACTTCTCCACCCATCTCAGCTTCAAAACCAGTACCATCAAATCTTTGAAGCAGTGATTGATACTGCTCTTCATTCAAGATATCGTAACTTGCTACAGGTTTGCTATTTTCATGATCATAATAAGCATCACCAGGATTTTTAACGATATACGCTTCGTAGTAGAGTACTCTCTCTAAATCTTTCATCTTCACACCAAGAAGTGTACCGATACGACTAGGAAGAGAGTTTACATACCAGATATGTGCAACAGGTGTGACAAGTTCAATATGGCCCATACGTGAACGACGTACTTTTGATGTTGTGACTTCAACACCGCACTTTTCACATTTGATCCCTTTATAACGCATCTTCTTATATTTACCACAAAGACACTCATAATCACGTACTGGTCCAAAGATCTTTGCACAAAAAAGACCATCACGCTCAGGCTTTAATGTTCTATAGTTGATAGTTTCAGGCTTTTTAACCTCTCCATAACTCCATGAAGCAACTCTCTCAGGGCTTGCAAGCTTTAACTTGAAAGCCTCAAAGTCTCTTGGACGATTCTCTTCATTAATCTCTATCGGAATCAGATTCTTCATGCTCTTCCCCTTCTTCAAAAATCTCTACGTCAAGCGCTAATGCTTTTAATTCGTTTGTTAATACGAAAAATGTCTCTGGGATACCAGTTTTAGGTACATTTTCACCTCTTGTGATCGCTTTGTAAGCGTGCATTCTACCCTCAACATCATCTGATTTGATGGTAAGCATCTCTTTTAGTGTATGTGCAGCTCCAAATGCTTCAAGAGCCCATACCTCCATCTCACCAAATCTTTGTCCACCAAATAGTGCTTTACCACCAACTGGCTGTTGTGTAACAAGTGAATAAGGTCCAGTACTTCTTGCATGTACTTTTTCATCAACAAGATGGTGTAGTTTTAACATATACATGACACCAACATTGACTCTCTCTTTCATCGGCTCACCGGTACGACCATCATAAAGCTGACTCTTACCATCAGAATCCATCTTTGCTAATGCAAACAATTTAGCAAACTCTTCTTCATTGGTTGCTTCAAAGATAGGTGCTGCAAATCTAACACCCTTACTCCAGTCTCTAGCATACTTTAAGAGTGTCTCATTATCCATTTTGCCTAATAACTCTTTTGCATTTGAAAACTTTGCAACATCTGCAATTTCAATCATTTTAGCTCTTAGATCCTCAAGCCAGTTCTCTTTCTTCTCTTCAAACTCAGCTGCAATCTGTTGTCCTAAACGCTTACCAACAAATCCTAAGTGTACTTCAAGAATTTGACCGATATTCATACGACTTGGAACACCCAGTGGATTTAAAACAATATCAACTGTCTCACCACTCTTTAGATATGGCATATCTACATCAGGAACAATATTAGAAACAATACCTTTGTTACCATGTCGTCCAGCCATCTTATCACCGACTTTTAACTTTCGCTTCGTAGCAACATACACTTTAACAAGTTTAGTCACACCACTTGGTAAGATATCATCTTTTTCTAAAACTGCTAACTTCTCATCATGTTCAACACGTAAGCGTTTTTTCTCTTCTTGAAAATACTGTTTAAGATCTGCATACTTATCTTGAACTTCTTTATTGTATTGCTTTACAATATTATTCAGTGCAAAACGATTTACTTTTTCAAATTCTTCTTTAGCAATGCTATCACCACTCTTATACATTGTACCATTGACTTCACATTCACCCTCTAAGGTTGCACGTGAAAGTAAAGAGTTTACTTTTAAAAGTTCTTCTCTATCAATCATCAACAATCTATCATGATGATCACGATCTAGAACCTCTTTTTCAGCTTCATACGCTTCTAATGCTCTAGGATCTTTGTCATACCCTTTTTTAGTAAAGATTTTAACATCAACAACAACACCTTCCATAGATTGACCACAGTAGAGTGATTTGTTAACAACATGACCCGCTTTTTCACCAAAGATAGCACGTAATAGTCTCTCTTCAGGAGTAGGTTTCACTTCACCTTTAGGTGATACTTTACCTACAAGGATCATACCAGGCTTGACATACGTACCAATTTTTACAATACCACTCTCATCAAGATGAAATAGATTCTCCTCTTTTACATTTGGAATATCTTTGGTGATCTCTTCAGCACCATCTTTTAGCTCTCTAGCCTCCACCTCTTTTTCATAGATATGTAAAGATGTAAATGTATCATCACGAATCAATCGCTCATTGATAACGATCGCATCCTCATAGTTGTAACCATTCCAAGGCATAAAGGCAACAGTGATATTTTTTCCAATTGCCATCTCACCATTATCCATACTTGGACCATCAGCAATTACCTGACCAGTTTCAACAACATCACCTTTTTTTACAATTGGTGCTTGCATATAAGAAGTATTTTGGTTTGTTCTCATATTTTTATGAAGCCAATAATGATCAATAAATGCACCATTTTCATCTTCACCTAAAATATAGATATTTTTACTATCTACTTTTTCAACAACACCGCCTCTCGTAGCTTTGATCGCTTCCCAAGCATCACGAGCAACTATACTCTCCATACCTGTACCAACAAATGGTGCATCAGACCAGATCAATGGTACTGCTTGACGCTGCATGTTTGAACCCATCAAAGCACGGTTCGCATCATCGTGCTCTAAAAATGGAATCATCGATGCTGCAACACCCATAACCATACCTGAAGAGAGATCGTAGTAATCAACTTTAGCCTTCTCTTCTAACTTAATCTCTCCATCAACACGGATCTCAATCAAGTCTTCTACAATATTACCCTTATCATCTACTAAGGTAGATGCAGGAGCCATAACTTTACCCTCTTCTTGCGTAGCTGTAAGGTAAACAACTTCATTAGTTACTTTTCCATCAACAACTTTTCGATATGGTGATTCAACGAAACCTAGTTCATTTACTTTTGCATACGTCGAGAGTGTATTGATAAGACCAATATTTTGTCCCTCTGGTGTCTCGACTGGACAGATACGTCCATAGTGAGTAGGGTGAACGTCACGCACTTCAAAACCAGCACGCTCTTTAACAAGACCACCCTCACCAAGTGCAGAAAGTCTTCTTTTATGTGTTACTTCACTGAGTGGATTTGTTTGATCCATAAACTGTGAAAGTTGACCACTCGTAAAGAACTCTAAAATAGTATTTGTAATCATTTTTGAATTTACAAGATCATGAGGCATAAGTTCATCTATACTGCCGCTAAGTGTTGTAAACTTATCACGAATTGATTTTTGCATCTTTACAAGACCCGCATGCAGTTCACCAGAAAGAAGCTCACCAATTGCTCTAATTCTTCTGTTTCCTAAGTGATCTCTATCATCAATATGACCATGACCATTTTTTGTTTTGATAAGGTATTTAACTGTATTGATAATATCTTCACTAGTAAGCACCGTCACAAAATCAGGTACTTCAATATCTAACTTATGATTCATCTTCATACGACCAACTTTTGTCAAGTCATAACGCTCTGGATTAAAGAAAAGATCTTTGATAAATGCTAGTGCCGCTTCTTTAGTAACTGGCTCACCTGGTCTCATTACTTTATAAATTCTAATTGCAGCAAGATCATTTTCATCTTCAATCTCTTCACTCTGCTTAAGAAGCTTCATCGTCTCAACATCAGCAATAAAAGAGTTGATAATAGAATCATCAACACCCATTGCAAGATCATTGGCAATTTCAATCTCTTTTTCACCAACTTCAATCAGTTTTGTTAACTTTGTCTCATCAAGTTGCGTTAATGTTTCAAAAAGAACTTCGCCGCTCTCTTGATCAATAATCGGTGAGGCTAAAAATCTACTCATCAATGTTTCTACAGGGTATTCAATCCATTTAATACCCTCTTCCTTCATTTTTGCCACTTTTTTAGAAGATAACCGTTTACCAGCAGCTACAAGCAAGTTTCCTTTTTCATCTCTCAAGTCAAAATCTATTTTACCTGCGAAATCATCTTCGTTAAACTCTACAAGAAATTTATTATTTTTAATCTTAATCGTTTGTACTGGATAGAAAAGTTTTAAAATATCTTGTTTACTGTAACCTAATGCTCTAAAAAGAATAGTAACAGGTACTTTTCTTCTTTTATTGATACGGACAAATAGTGTATCTTTTGCATCATACTCAAAATAGAGCCAGCTACCACGATCAGGGATAATTTGTGCAGTATAAAGAAGTTTATTTGAAACCGTTGCACTCTCTTCTTCTTTAAAGATAACACCTGGACTTCTGTGAAGTTGGTTTACAACGACTCTCTCAACACCATTAATAATAAATGATGTACGATCTGTCATCAATGGAATATCTCTGATATAAAGGAATTGCTCTTTGATATCTTTTACACCAGTTTTTTCACCAGTTTTATCGTCTCTCTCATGTAGGATCAAACGGATTTTCATCTTTAAATGCACAGAGTAAGTTAACCCTCTCTCCATACACTCACGAATTGTATATTTCGGTTTACCAATCTCGCTCTCTACATACTCTAATGTAAGTCTGTTTTGTGCATCATGAATAGGGAAAATTGATGTAAATACTTTCTCAATACCACTATCTTTTGCGCTACCACCTACATTTAAAAAATATTCATAACTTTTTTGTTGTAATTGCAGGAGATTTGGAATCTCAATGTGTTTTGGATTTTTGGCAAAATCCACTCTGAGTCGGTTTCCTGACCTTAAACTATTTAACATGGGTCTACCTCATAGAAGAATTTAAAATTTGCAAATTTGGACAAAGGGAAGAATAACAATTTTATCCAATATACTTTATAAACAGCTGAATCAATAAAATATAATGCATAGAATGGATTATTCAAGACAGGGTATAAAAAAGAGGAGACCCTCTTTTTTATAATAAAGTTACTTAAGCTCAGCAGTTGCGCCAGCTTCTTCAAGAGCTTTTTTAGCTTCTTCAGCATCTTCTTTAG
>JAHZKW010000094.1 GCA_022600175.1 Campylobacterota bacterium | reverse complement strand
ATGACTATACATAAATATTACACAGAGTTTTATTATACTAGTGTTGAAATTAATACCTAAAAGACAGGAAAGATTATGAGAAAAGATGTTTTAATATTTTTGCTACTTATCGCAAGTGGTTTTTTATATCTATTTGGAGAGGGGAAAAAAGTGGAATTTAAAAAATTAACAGATGAAGAGGCGCGTGTAATTTTACACAAAGGTACAGAGATGCCTTATAGTGGACAATATGATAAGTTTTATGAGAAGGGGACATATAAGTGTAAACAGTGTGGTACACCACTCTATAACTCATCAGATAAGTTTAGTTCAGGGTGTGGATGGCCAAGTTTTGATGATGAGATAGAGGGCGCTGTGAAGCGTGTTCCTGATGCGGATGGTAGACGTATTGAGATTGTCTGTGCAAATTGTGGTGGTCATTTAGGTCATGTTTTTGAAGGAGAGCAGTTTACAGCTAAAAATACGAGACATTGTGTCAATTCGATCTCACTAGAGTTTGAACCAGCTACAAAGTCCAATAGTGCAAAAGCATATTTTGCGGGTGGTTGTTTCTGGGGTGTCGAGTATCACTTTGCCAAATTGGCTGGTGTTATCGCTGCAGATAGTGGATATATGGGTGGACATACAGAAGATCCTACGTATAAAGAGGTCTGTTATACCGATACAGGACATTTAGAGGTGGTAGAAGTAACTTATAATCCTAAAGTAGTCGATTTTGAGACATTAGCAAAACTCTTTTTTGAGATACATGATCCAACCCAAGCTAATGGACAAGGACCAGATATCGGAAGTCAATATCTGTCTGCAATCTTTTATAATAGTGATGAAGAGAAAGAGACTGCAGAGAAGTTGATAGGACTTTTAGAAGCAAAGGGGATGAAGATAGCAACAAAACTGATTGATGCAGAGAAACACCCATTTTATGAAGCAGAAGAGTATCATCAGGATTATTATAAAAAACATAATAAGCAACCATATTGTCATAGTTATACCAAAAGGTTTTAATCTTTTATGACACTACAGATGAGAAGGTTTTTAGTTGTAGGGATAGTATCAACATTTGTTGATTATCTGTTCTACTCTCTTCTTATCTATTTTCAACTTCTACCCACAACCTATGCAATTGCAATTGGTTATCTATTTGGATTTTTACTGAGTTTTTTTCTGACACGAAGTTATGTTTTTTCAGAGATAAAAGTAGATAAGATACATCGTGAATTTATCATCGTTTTTGTGATAGCTTTTGTTGGGTTGTTGCTAAATATTTTGATTGTAAAAGCGTTAGCGTATGTTGGAACTGATCTTTATAGTGCACGGGTTGTTGCTATAGGTATTGTTTTCTTTTTTAACTATTATGTAAGAAAGGTTTTTGTGTATGGATAAACTGATGATTGTGGTTCCTTGTTATAATGAAGAAGAAATTTTAGAGATGAGTGCAACTAAACTTTTAAAGAAGTTAACACAGCTGATACAAAAAGATTTGATTACGCTTGAAAGTCAAATTGTCTTTATAGATGATGGGAGTAGAGATAAAACGTGGGAGATTATCCAAGCACTCTCTAATAAGCATGACTCTATTAAAGGGATTAAACTTTCTCGAAATTATGGACAACAAAATGCAACCCTAGCAGGACTTTTTTCACTCGATGCAGACTTATATATTACTATAGATGTGGATTTACAAGATGATATTGATGCATTAGATAGTATGGTGCTTGAATATAATAAAGGTTTTGAGATTGTCTATGGAGTACGTAAAAACAGAGATAGTGATACATTTTTCAAACGACAAAGTGCAGTCATGTTTTACAAATTTATACGTTATTTAGGTGTTGATATCGTTGATAATCATTCAGAGTTTAGACTTATGAATCGACGTACAGTAGAAGCATTGAAATCATATAATGAGGTCAATCTTTTTTTAAGGGGTATTGTTCCATTGATAGGATTTAAAAGCATTAATGTCTATTTTGATCGAAAAAATAGAGATAAAGGGGAGAGTAAATACTCTAAAAGAAAGCTTTTTTCATTAGCGTGGCAAGGTGTAACCTCTTTTAGTGTTATTCCGTTACGTATGATTACAGTGATTGGGTTTTCTGTATTTTTTCTTTCCATAGTGTTAGGGATATGGGTACTTTATAATAAGTTCTTTACAGCAACGGCTGTTCCTGGTTGGGCATCGTCTATGCTTATTATTAACTTTGTGGGGGGACTTCAACTTTTAAGTTTAGGGGTTATAGGTGAGTATATTGGAAAAATATACCAAGAGGTTAAACAGAGACCTAGATATTTTATAGATCAGATTATTTAAGTAACAAAAGAGGTAAACCTCTTTTGTTATATGTTTAGGCTAACTTTTCTTTGATCGCAAGTAGTTGTTTTTTGTAGCTTTGGATAAGTGTTTTGTTCTCTTCCAGATTTGCCACAATCGCATCATACTCATCTTGTAATCTATTTTTTAATGATCCAATATTTTCTGTTGCATCAGAGAGTTCAAGCTTTTTCTTATTGAGCGATGCTGTCAGTGATGCAACATTTGAGTTAAGTGAAAAGATCTCTTTTTTTAATACTTCTTCTTCATTACATAATCCTTCATAGGAGTCACATTTTTGTCTATAGTGATCAGCCGTGTCGATAGCTGCAGCTTTAAACGTGACCTTATGATCTTCAATCTGATTGATATCTTTTAACTCCAAGCTTGATTGTAGTGTTTTGATTTCATTGCTGTAATCATGTAAAATACTCTCTTGCTTTTGGTGTTGATTTTTTAGACCAGTATCTTCTTGCTCTAAGCTATTTCGATTGGATTCAAGGTCACTGATCTCATTTTTATATTTTGTGATAGTAAGATTACCTTGATTTAATTCATCATCACAAGCTGCAATTGCAGACTCTATCTCACTGTTTTGCATCGTAATTTCATCAGATTCGATTTTGACCTCTTGAATCTGGTTATTTAGCTTTTTAATCTGAGGTTTGTAAGTCTCACGTGCTCTTAGTTTGGTATAGAGGTACCCAAAAATAAGACCAGTTAAGAGTGCAATTGCTAGACAGATTTTCATATCACTGATTAAATTCATTATGATATCATTCATCACTATTTCCCCTCTTTAATATATTTTGCACTGGTGCTGAAAAGTTTTTGTGTAAGATTGGCAAATAAGCCTTTTTCTTCATTTTTACTAATGATCTTATCTACCACATCAAATTTGATAACTTCATTTGATTGAAGTTTCTCATTCACATACTCTAGTGCATATTTATAGTTGATCGCTTTTCTTTTATGCTCGTCAACATCTGCTGCTATTTCTGATCTTTTTGTTTTAAACTCATCTTCGATTGCCGTGATTTTTGCATTTTCACTTTCGATCTCTTTCTCTTTTTCAAGGACAGCGCTTTCTAGATTGGTTGTTTGTTGTGATAGAGACTCTCTATCGGCAATGAGTAATTTGATCTCCTCACTTAAATTTTCAATCTGTGTTGATTTATCAGCTATTTTATTTTCAAAGTCGATAATTTTATTTTTTTCCTCAAGTATCTCTTCTTTATTCTTATTGAGAATATTGAGTTCACCTGAAGCAACTTTGATCTTTCCATCAATATCTTGTAGGTCGCTTTGAAGTGATGTTTGTGTTTGTGTTAGATTTTTAATATCTGTTTGAATAGTTTGACTCTTTTGTTCATAGTCAAGGATGAGCTGTTTTTGATTGGCAAGATTCTCTTGATTTTGAGATAACAATTTTTTACTGTTTTCAAGTTTTACAGCATTTACATTTAATTCTGTTGCCATATCATCATCATCAATTTTGAGTGCATCAATTTGATTTTCATAGCGGCTTTGATATGTGGATCGTCTTAAAATCCATCCTATGATAAAGCCAATTAAGAGGGCTGCAATCATCAAAATAAACATCATTGTTACAGTTGTCATCTTATTCTCCTTGCTCTAAATGAATTTCAACACGTCTGTTGATTGTCTCTTTTGGATCGGCACTGATTGGTCTCTCTTCACCATATCCTATTGCTTTTATATTGAGTGTTTGAAGACCGTTGCTTATAAGATACTCTTTAACTGAGTTTGCTCTTTTTTGGCTAAGTGTTTTGTTATATGAAGCACTTCCTCCAGAGTCAGTGTGCCCCTCAACTCTTAAAGTTTTTAGATCTGATGTGTTTAATGTTGCGATGATTTGATCAAGGATCTCTTGGCTTTGCGGGGTTAAGATCTCGCTATTAAACTCAAAATAGATAGGGTTTTTTGTGAGTAAGTCATTGATTTGTGATTGGGTGATTTCAACAACTTCTGGTGTTCTTACGGCTGGTTGTGGTGTAATAACCTCGGGAGCTTTCGCTATTGAAGTTGTATTGTCAATCGTAAACTTGTGCGAATCTAAAGTGTTTACTAGTGCGTTAAATGCTTCAGCCTGTGCTTCATCTTTAAATTCACCCTCAAAAAGCACTTCTTGGTTTTTGATAAATACTGCACCATTTTTCACATCATTGCTTTTCAAGAAAGATGCAATCTTCAATGCAGCATCTTGCCATGAAGCTGATTTGATATTTTCATCAAATGAAAGGTCTTGTGTACACTCATCACTTTTACAATGTTCTAAAATAAATTGCTCTAAAGCTTCACTTTTATCGTCATTGTGGAAATTAGCACTTAGTTTGATGCCTTCATTTGTGCTGTATGCAAAAGTAGGTTCTTGTTGTACTACAGTCTCTGGTTTTACTAAAGGTTCTGTTTGAATCTCTTCTTTAAGTGGTGTAGAACTTGGTGTGATAACACTATTTTGTGCTTGTTGATACTGTTTCAATGTTAGTGCATTTTTTTTGTCATTAACGCACATAAGCGTTAGAAATGCACCAACTAACAGACCCAATAAAAGGATGAGTTTACTTCCCATGAATATGCTCCTGTATAAAGTTTTATTATAAGTATGAATTGTACATTATATAACCTTTAGGAGTTCACCGTTTTTTTAAACAAACATGAGGAAAAAGAAAACAATAAAAATTACCAGATGAACAAAGCCTTCAAGCATATTAGTTTCACCGTCATTGAAGTGAATAATACCCGCTAAAATGGTTAATCCAAGCATAATTCCTTGTATTGGTGTCAATGCAAGATCAATTTCCATGCCCATTATTTTACTGACAATTAAAATAGCAGGAATGGTTAGTAAAACAGTCGCTAAACTGGCTCCTACTGCAATATTAACAACAGTTTGCATATTGTTATTTTGTGCAGCTCTAATGGCTGTGATAAGCTCTGGTGCAGCAGAGATGAGTGCGACTGAAAAAGCACCTAATACAAGAGGAAGACCAAGTACTTCAAGATTATTCCCCATAAATACTGCAAGTACTTCTGAAAGTAGTCCAATCATCACAATAGAGAGTGCCAAAACACCTGCATGATATCCACCAGGAATCTCTTCTCTATTCATACTGTGGTTATGCTCCTGATGATTCCCATTATTATGTTCAAAGAAATATCGATGTTCTTTGAGCTGTATTCTTGTAAATATCACATAAAGTAGGATAAACATAACAATTGTAAAGTTCATATACATTCCCAGACTCGCATCAGAAATAAAATGTGGTACGATCATAGCAATACCAATAGAGACTAGGATCATAGACATATAAGAGTTTGTCGAATCAACGTTGTACTCTTGCTCTCCATATTTGATACCACCGATGATAGCAGCAATACCCAAAAGTGCATTGATATCAAGCATCACAGCAGAATAAATAGTATCACGTGCTAGTGTTGGATTTTCAGCATGAGACATCATAATCGCGATAATGAGTATTTCAACAATGACTGCTGAGCTTGTAAGTATCAGTGTTCCATAAGGTTCACCATATTTGTATGCAAGAATTTCAGCGTGATGTGCAACATTTACCGCTGAATAGATAATAACCCCAAATACAATGAGAAAACCAACGACATTACCTGCTAAAGAGTGTGCAAAAAAATGTTCAAAAGGCATAAATATTGCGACAGCAAGAACAGAGACTACAAGTGGGTACTCTTTTACGAGATTTTTAATCATAAAAAGCTATCCTTCTATATATTTTAGTAAATCAAGTGTAGCAAATATCTTTAAAGATTGCCTTAGTCTATTGCCTTTTTTTTCGGCGCCAGATATACCATAGTACTGCACCTAGGAAAAATAGTGGTGCTAATACCTGCGTAATGGCTCCTATATTTAGGAGTTTATGCAAGATGTCACCATGCATTTCTTTATCAATTTTAACACCTGCCATATCTGCAGCATGCGTCATTGCTGAGACTGCAAGATTACCTTCAGGGATACTTTTGTGGCAGCTTAAGCACATACCACGTCGATCAAGTTTCGCTCTTGTTTCATTGTCAAGTGCTGCTGACAGTCGCCAATGATTTCCTACTGTTTGTACTTGTGTACCGTTTTCATCAATCAAAACTGAGTAATCATGTGCTAAGTTTGGTATTGCTGGAATCTGTTCATCCACCTGCTTGGGGAGTAGTTTTTGATCTGCGGTCATAAGGTCAACAATGGTGGTTTTTGTTTGGTCTGCAAAATATTTACCACCTTTGATGCCATACCCCATTGCTTTTTCACTAGTATGACAACTCTCACATTCACGTGATTTTTTACTAATTGTATGTGGATTGACTGCTGACATGACGATGGAGTTGACTCCCTCTTTACCTGCTCCCTCAACATTGGGAATTTTCCAGATATGATTTTGTAGCAGGGCATTACCTTTTTTCCCGATAACAGTGAGTGTGACTTGACATCCTGGAATCGTAGGGGAAACGCGTCCTTCACCATTACGACTCAGTGTAGGGTCTTCCCATCTAAGATAAGATCTTGTTTCTGTCACTTTCCCATCAACAAGAAAATCTTTGAGATGTTCTACTTCTGCTGTTTTACCATTGAGATGTGCTTTAGAGGCTGCTAAATAATCAGGGTTTTGATTACCATTGGAGTAATCTATTTTGACATGACAACCATAACATTGTGGTGCCCAAGTTGCATGGCAGGTGTAACACTCTAACTTATCTGTATGGGCTTGAATCTGATCCATAGTGACAAGTCCCTCTTTAGAGATCTTATTTTCCGCTTTGAGTGCTTTGAGTGGTGTGAGTATTATATCTTTGCCTGAAGCAAGATGCATCACAATCTTGTTACCTTTTTTTACCGCTTTTGTAAGTGGATTGCCTCGTGCTGAGAGTAAGAAGCCATCACCTTGGTCTTTAGGTATAGCGCCATCTTTAAGATACTCTGCAAGTGTATAGGTTGTCCCTCTTGATTTACCTATTTTAGGTTTAGTATCAAACTCATCGCTATACCCTAGTGGAAGTTCCCATGGGTATTTATCTGTGGTGCCATGACAATCCTGACACTCAATCTCTACAGCACCTAAATTTGCTCCTCTAAAAAAGCCATCTCCATGCATATCATTGGAAGTGTGACAATCTTGACAGAGCATCCCTTTGGTATAGTGGATATCTTCTGTAAGATGTAAGTATCGCTTTGTATGTAGTTTTGGTTGTCCGTTACCTTCTACATCAAAAGTAGCTTGATACTCTGTCTCCATCAATCCTTGGTAAGAGACGCCGATACGCTTACCTCTATTATGACAGGTAGTACATGTTTCAACAGGAATACCTGAATAGTTGATATCGTGGATGTTGACTTTTACTTCCCTTGAAGACTGGATAGCATGTATCAACATATGTCCATCTTCTGTTTTTGAGATACTTTTATCTTTACCTTCATAAAGACCTGCATTGGAGTAGGGTATATGACATGAAGCACATCCTAGACCTCTATAGTCACCCCTTCGTTTACGTCCTTTACCACTTGTATGACAGCGTAAACACTCTTGTCTAAGATAGGTATAAACAGAGAGACTAGGATCTTTCTCTATCTCTTCTGCCGTAGGTGCAGGTGGGAGCTCTTTTGTCTTTTTAGGAAAGCCTTGTGGTTCTAATTCTGCAAGTTCGTTCATATACTTTTTATAAGTTTCAGTCCCGAGTCGTTTATGTGGATCAGGTGATTTTCCACCAAAGTTTGTATAAGTGTGTTTATATCCCTCTTTAGCCCCAAACCCCCAGAGTGCACCATGTATCTTACCTTGTTCTGTTGCCATAAGGTTATTCCATTGGGCACTCACTTGTTCTTGATGACACATACCACATGTATGTTCATTGATCCATGCACTACCTGGATAAGGATAAAATGCTTTAGGTCCTTTATGTGATTTAAAGTAATTCAGCGTGCCGTTATGGGCTTTTTCTTTTGTCTTTTCTGTTGGACTACCACCATGACAAACGACACAATCATTCCCTTTTGCACCAGCCTTATCTGCAATTTCAAAGATTTCTTTCATCATTTGGGATTGGTGGTCACGGATAGGGGCTATGCCTTGGTGACACTCTATACATGTGTTAGTCATTGCCAACAGTTGTATTGAGGTGATGATAAATACAGATAAGATTTTAAACATTAAGTCCCTTTTGCTTATGGCATAGATGACTTATTGTAACTGATATTCGTTTTATTTATACTTCGGATAGAGGATCATAGCTATCTTGATCTCCTATTAGTAAGAGATCAAGATAAGGTGTTAAAGTGCAAAGTGTTTTTTTAATTTAAAGAAATATTGCACTGTTCTTAAATGGATAAATAAAATTGGTGTGAGTACAACAAAGTACCATAGTGAAAATTTATCGACTACACCATTATAAACGAGTCCTAGATGTACAAAAAAGATCCAAAATACAGTAAATGCAACACCTGGACAGATTAAAGCAAAACTTGGTACAGATTGCTTTTCTCCATCTATATAGTCTTCAAAATAACGCATTTTTTTCATGACACTGTATCCTAAAGCACCAAAGAGTACTTGTAGTGAAATGACAATTGAAGTTAAAAGAAAAAAGTAGGTTTTTGGTACTGCAGCATCAAAGTGATGGTCAAAGCCAAAGTTTACTCTAATCATTGTAATCCCTAGTAGTGTCAAAATAGGGATCATAATCCATAGTGTTGGTGAAGCTTCCACACTGATACCATGTTCAAACATGTTCTTAAAGCCTAAAACAATTTTGATCACAATCAAAACAATAGCGATAGAGGAGAAAAAGATTGCCCCTACAGTCCCAATAGCATTAACTGCTATTGTATGACTCATTGCTGCAGGTGCAGCAAATCCTACTGCGACCATAGCAAAAGCAAAAATAGAGATCATTTGTGCAAGTGAGTTATTTGCATCACAGTCAAACTCTCCAGTAATTAACAGTCGCGTAAAAAAATGTACAAATATTTTTAGTGCATAGTAACCAGCCACCGCAAAAGCAAGTAATGCACCTGGAAATAGATACTCAACAATATTCCAAAGTCCTGGAACAAATACAGCAAAGATCACAAAAGCAACATTTACACTCATCGCTAATGTTAGTGGTATTGTCATCAGAGTCACTTCGGCGTTACTGTTTTTAAGTGTTTGATAAGCATCGGTTTTTTTAAATTTAGAAAACTCTTTGATATTCCATATCAATAATTTGATATGAAAAAAGGCAAAAAAGAGTACCAAAAGTAGAGAAAAGAGTGTAAAAAATGAGAGCCAATCTCCTTGTTTAACCGCTTGATAGATAAATTCAAAGGTTGCCATAGGCACACCTTTATGCGGCACCATAAAGTTGATATAGACAAAAAATGAAACAGATAACCCACCAGCACCAAGTGCAGCAAGAAAATAGAGAGGGTTATAGTTTGGTCGTTTTATATTCATAATATGTTCCTATAATTGTTATTATGTATTTATAGCATAGAAAAGTATACAAAAGATAAATAACATCAACCTTAAATTGATTATATGTATCATAATTCTAAGTTATAGATTATTTATGGAGAGAATTTTTACTAAATCTTTGATAGCATGTTATTATCAAAAAGAGGAGCATAGCTTCAATGTTTTTATACAATAAAGAGTCTAGGTTTAATCTTGCAAATCTCGTGACATTTTTAAATATAACCGCTGGAGTCATCGCCTTGTACTTTATACAACAAGGTGATTTTTTTACTGCAATTGTCTTTGCTTGGATTGCAGGAGTACTTGATATTCTAGATGGGAAGATTGCACGTAAATTTAATCTCTCATGTGAATTTGGAATACAGCTTGATTCTTTTGCAGATTTTCTCTCTTTTGTTATCATGCCAGCATTTTTACTCTTTTATGCACTTTTGAAAGGTAGTGCATTTGAAACACTCTTAGCAGGTGCTGTATTTATTTATTATATTATTAGTGGACTTCGTCGTTTGATTGAATTTAATCTAAAAAGTGAAGCAGGGGATGTAGCTAAGTATTTTGAAGGTATACCTACACCATTAGGAGCAATACTCTTATGGGTGTTATACTTAATATATAGTTATGGGGTCGTTACCAATCTTTATATTCTCTTATTATTTGTCGCTATTATTGCTACTCTGTTGAATTCAAAGTTGAAAATTCCTCATCCTTAAAAGTAAGCTTAAATAGGAAAATTATTTAAAACAATATCTTTAATCTTAAAATAGTTTTGTTTCCTTGAAAAAAGGAAACAAAACTGATCAAATTCCTCTAAGAAGCCCTAAAAACCTTGACATTAAGATACATTTTAAGTATACTCCACGTTCAAAATTACGTCGAGGGCTTCTTCGACGAGTTCTTTTAAGGAAAATTATGGAAAAAATTAGACTTAAGCTTAAGGCTTATGACCATAGGGTTTTAGATAGATCTGTTGAGGCAATTGTCGATTCAGTGAAGCGAACCGGTGCTGAGATCAGAGGACCAATTCCTCTTCCTACAAAAATCAAAAAGTACACAGTACTTAGATCACCTCACGTTAACAAAGATTCACGAGAACAATTTGAAATGAGAATGCATGCAAGATTGATTGATATCGTTTCTGCTACAACTGATACAGTTGATTCTCTTATGAAACTTGATCTTGCTCCTGAAGTTAATGTTGAAGTAAGAGCAATGGGTAAGTAAGGAAGGTATGATGGAATATATAGTAGAAAAAATCGGAATGAGTAGAACAACTACAGTTCCTAGTATCCCAGTAACACTTGTAAGAGTTGTTGAGGCTAAAGTATGCGAAGTTGATGAGAACAAAACTGCAATTGTTGCTTACGGAAAAGGTAAGGTGAATAATAAAGCAATTTCTGGACAACAAAAGAAATATAGTTTAACACCAGAGTTTAATAGATTTATGACACTAAGTGTTGCAAACACTGAAACTGGTGATCTTGATACTGCACCTTTAAGTGATAGTGCTGTTGTAAAAACAACATTTAATACTAAAGGTAGAGGTTTTACAGGTGCAATGAAAAGACATAACTTTGCTGGTGGTCCTGGAGCACACGGTTCTAGATTTCATAGACGTGTTGGTTCAATTGGTAATGCTGAATGGCCAGGTCGTGTTCAAAAGGGTAGAAAAATGCCAGGACAATATGGTAATACGCAAGTAACTGTTAAAAATGATATTGTTTCATTTGATGCTGAAACTGGTGTGTTAGCGCTTAAAGGTGCAGTACCTGGTGCAAACGGTGCATTTGGAAAAGTAAGGATTGTTAAATGAGTAAAGCAGTAGTGCTAGATAGCAAATTTGAAAAAAGTGGTGAGCTTGAGTTACCAGCAAGTTTTGGTGAAGCAAACCCACATAACTTATATCTTTATGTAAAGTCTTATCAAGCAGCGCTTCGTGCAAATACTGCAGTTACTAAGACAAGAGCTGAAGTAAGTGGTGGTGGTAAGAAGCCTTGGGCTCAAAAAGGTAGAGGTGGCGCACGTGCTGGTTCTAACAGATCACCTATCTGGGTAGGCGGTGGCGTTGCTCATGGACCTAAAAACAATAGAAACTATTTTCAAAAAGTGAATAAAAAGCAAAAGAGACTAGCTCTTATTTGTGCACTTAATGAAAAAGCTGAAGCGGGAAAACTTATGATAGTTGACAGTGTTTCAATTGAATCTGGAAAAACTAAAGATGCAGCAGCATTTGTAAATGCATTGAATGTAAGAGACGTATTAGTTGTAAAAGACCTAGTAGATGAAAAAAGTTTTTATGCATTTAGAAACCTATCAAACGCATACCTTGTTGAAGGTAACGAGCTTAATGGTTATACAGCAGCGGCGTTTGAAGCAGTTGTAATTGAAAAAAGTGTATTTGAGACACTAACAAAAGAGGGCTAAGATGGCAGATATTACAGATATTAAATCGATTCTTTATACAGAGAAAAGTTTAGGTCTTCAAGAAGATGGTATTGTTGTAATCCAAACAAGCCCAAGAATGACTAAAAACGGTTTAAAAGAGGTTTTAAGAGAGTACTTTGGTTTTGTTCCTTTGAAAGTTAATTCAATGAGAATGAACGGGAAAGTAAAAAGGTTTAAAGGTATTGAGGGGAAACGTGATGACTTTAAAAAGTTTTATGTCACACTTCCTGAAGGTGCCAAAATAGAAAGTTTGGAGGTATAAGATGGCAATAAAATCATATAGACCTTATACACCGAGTAGAAGATATATGACTGGTCTTGACTCTAGTGATATTACTAGTAAGCCAACAGTACCAGGTCTGCTTAAAAAACTTCCAAGAAGTGCAGGTAGAAATAACAACGGTCGTATCACTTCACGTCATAAAGAAGCAGGTGCTAAGAAACATTATAGAATCATTGATTTTAAAAGAAGAAAATTTGACATTCCTGGAACAGTTTCAACTATTGAATATGATCCATATAGAAATTGTAGAATTGCACTAATTACCTATGCAGATGGTGATAAAAGATATATCCTTCAACCATCAGGTCTTAAAGTTGGTGATAAAATTGAAGCGGCAATTTCTGGTCTTGATATTAAACCAGGTAATGCAATGAAGATGAAGAATATTCCAGTTGGTACTATTATTCATAATATTGAGATGAAACCTGGTAAAGGTGGGCAAATTGCACGTTCAGCTGGTGGATATGCACAACTTATGGGTAAAGAAGAGAAGTATGTAGTGCTTAGATTGCCAAGCGGTGAGATGAGACAAATTCTTTCTGAATGTATGGCAACAATTGGTACTGTGGGTAGTGAAGATTGGGCAAACGTTGTAATTGGTAAAGCTGGCCGTAATCGTCATAGAGGTATCAGACCGCAAACACGTGGTTCTGCAATGAACCCAATCGATCACCCGCATGGTGGTGGTGAAGGTAAGACCAATGCCAGTAGACATCCTGTAAGTCCATGGGGTATGCCAACTAAAGGTAAGAAAACGAGAAGAAAAAAAGCTAGCGATAAGTTGATTATCTCTAGAAAGAAAGGAAGATAGATGGCTAGAAGTTTAAAAAAAGGTCCATTTATTGATGGTCATTTACTTAAAAAAGTGATCAAAGCCAAAGAGGCAGGAGATAAAAAACCTATCAAGACTTGGTCAAGAAGAAGCACTATTTTACCAGATATGATTGGTCTTACTTTTTCAGTACACAATGGTAGGAACTTTATTCCAGTATATATCACTGAAAACCATATTGGTTATAAACTTGGTGAGTTTGCTCCAACTAGAACATTTAAGGGCCATAAAGGTTCTGTTCAGAAGAAGATAGGTTAAGGGTAGGATAATGAGTAAAGCAACACTAAAATTTATTAGATTATCTCCTACAAAAGCGAGACTTATTGCAAGAGAAGTACAGGGTATGAACGCAGAACTAGCATTAGCTTCTTTAGAGTTTATGCCAAATAAAGCAGCTGGTATTATTGCAAAAGTTATTGCATCTGCAGTGGCAAATGGTGATTATGAGCCAGAAGAAGTTGAAATTATTTCATGTAGAGTAGATAAAGGTCCTGTTCTTAAAAGATTTAGACCAAGAGCTAGAGGTAGTGCATCTAGAATCTTAAAACCTACTTCTCATATTATGGTAGAAGTTGGTACATCAGCTACAAAAACTGAAGCACCAAAAAAAGTAGAGAAAGAATTAAAAGAAGAGGCTCCTAAAAAAGAGGCGCCTAGTAAAACTGAAGCACCAAAAAAAGCTGCTAAAGCTGTTGATTTAACAGATCTTAAACTACTTTCAGGTGTTGGACCTGCAATGGAGAAAAAACTTCATGCAGAAGGTATCACAACTATTAATCAAATAGCTGATATGACGACTGAACAAATTGCTGACCTTGACGCTAAAATTGGTGTAAAAGGTAAAATCGAAGATCTATGGCAAACAGAAGCTAAAGAACTTATAGAAAACAGTGGAAAGGAGTCTTAAAAGATGGGTCAAAAAGTTAATCCGATTGGTCTTAGACTAGGTTTAAACAGAAACTGGGACTCAAGATGGTATCCATCTTCTGAGACTACAGTAGCGAATATTGGTGAAGATCATAAAATTAGAACTTTTGTAAAAAAAGAGCTTTACTATGCAGGTGTAAGTCAAATTATTATTGAGAGAACAGCGAAAAAATTAAGAGTAACTGTAGTTTCTGCACGTCCTGGTATTATTATCGGTAAAAAAGGTGCAGATATTGAAAAACTAAGAGCTAAACTTGATAAGTTAGTGGGTAAACCAGTTAACGTTAATATCAAAGAAGAGAGAAAGCCACAAGCTTCTGCGCAATTAGCTGCTGAAAATGTTGCGACACAGTTAGAGCGTCGTGTTGCATTTAGACGTGCTATGAAAAAAGTGATCCAAGGTGCTATGAAAAGTGGTGCCAAAGGTATCAAAATCTCTGTAGCTGGTCGTCTTGGTGGTGCTGAGATGGCAAGAACTGAGTGGTATTTAGAGGGACGTGTTCCACTTCATACACTTAGAGCAAAAATCGATTATGGTTTTGCTGAAGCGCATACAACTTATGGAATTATTGGTATTAAAGTTTGGATTTTCAAAGGTGAGGAGTAATAACCGTAGAGTCCACTCGCCAGTAATGTGCGTAATGTAATCTGCGGGTTCTGCAACTTCGCCGCGCAATATATTTGTGGCGGCAACAATACTGGGGAGGACGAGCAGAATAAATAATACGATTTT
>JAHZKW010000093.1 GCA_022600175.1 Campylobacterota bacterium | reverse complement strand
GGTACATGTGTTCGAGATTATATTCATGTACTTGATTTAGCCAATGCCCACTCCGTTGGAATGAAATATCTTTGTAATGGAGGGAAATCAAACCTTTTTAATCTTGGTTCTAAAAATGGATACAGTGTTAAGGATATAGTTGATAACACTTCACGAATATTAGAATGTGATATCAATCATGCATATACGGAACGTAGACTCGGTGACCCAGCACAAGTGTTAGCTAATAGTGAAAAGGCATATAATGAACTTGGATGGAGAGTAGAATATAGTTTAGATGATATTATAAAATCTGATTATTCATGGCGCATAAATCACCCTGATGGGCATATAAAATAGAAATGCTGTATAAGTATAAAATAGGGGGGCAGTATTTTCCTTCCCCTCCCTATTTTGAAATCATTGTAAAATTTCTCTTGCATTAATTGCTTGAATAGGGCGGTTATTTTTCCCCATTACGTTACTAAATGCTGCTAAAGACTCTTTTGAGATTTCGACAGCATTTTTTAGAACAATCCATCGAACCCCTTCACTACAAGGTGGTGTTGTTAAAGATCCACTAAATCTATAATAATCTTTATCTTTTGGAAGCATATCAATTGCATTTAGTTGCGTCTTGCTTATATCTTTATGTTCTTTTGCTTGTTGTGGAAGATTAGCAACCAATGTTTTAAAAAATGGATTCTCTTTACCTTCCGTTAACATGATTGCGATTACTGCGAGTGCACCAGTTTGGTTTGCATGTACAAGGTGTGCTTCCATTGGGTAGCTTTTCCCATTGATATGGTTTTCACTAGGGGTGTGAAAGTGAAACTGTTTGAGTGTAAACTCTTTTTCATCGATGGTCAGTGTACTTCCTTGTGGAAAGTTGACTTGTACGGTATGGCCATTATTGACAAAGTCTTTTGCTAAGGCACTATAATCGAGTTTGAGTGTTTCCATATCTGCTTCTGTAAGATCTGTGATATTGACAGGAGATTGGTTTTGTCCTTGGGTGCACATGCTATACTTTTCAGAGAGTTTTCCCCAAAATTCAGGTCCTTCGGTACCACCGTAACTCCAATGTATCTGTGTTTGTCCTGAAGCCATGAGCGTTGATGCGAATAGTAATGCTATTGATAAGTGTTTCTTCATGTATATTCCTTATTTTTTAATTAACTATTATAAGGTAGTTTTACTTAGAGAACTTGGAGTACTTCTCCAAAGGGTACGGTAATCTTTTCTGGCATAACCCAGAGTACATCACACGTTGGTGGGGTTTTGGGGAAGCTGCCAAAACCATCGGTAAAGTAGATGATGATCTGTGCATCTTGAAGTTTTGTATCTACATAGGCAAAAAGAGGTCTAAAGTCTGTACCTCCACCGCCTATTGCATTGTAGGCTATCATGTCACCTGGATAAAAGGTGCGATGTGCTTGTATCTTTGCATCACATTCGATGAGGTCTATTTCATAAGATTTAAAACTCTCCATGATTGATTGAAAGTGTGCAAAAAAAGTTGCAAGTAGGTCTATATCAATTGAACCTGATGTATCGATAGCCACAACAATCTTGAGTAGTTCACTTTTGAGACTTGGCAGTGCAAAGCCTTGGTGGATGTACTTCTTATTGGGAGGGAAAAACTGATAATCCTCTTTGGCGTGGACATTGAGGTATCGATGTAGTTCAGCTCGCCAATCTATTGAATCAATATAAAGCTCTGGAAAGAGTCGTTTTAACGCTTTAGGGAGTTCACCTTGCTCTTTTATTTTTTGATGAATCTGTTCTAAAAGTGCTTCATCAATAGGCTCATTATCATCAGCTTTGACTTGCTCTTTATTACGAAACTTCTCCTCTTGTTCGGTGAACTCTTTTTCATCGATTTCGTGTTTAAGTATGGCATAAATCTCTTCTGCATACATACCCTCAAAGCGTGGATCATGATTGATACGCGCTGGTGGGAACATATTATTTTGTATCAGCATAGCATTGATCGCATAGTCAGTGGCAAGTTGCCAAAGCCATCCTTCACGCTGATGCATACGATTTTGGTGACTTAATGCGTAGTGCATAGAGGCATTGGCAAGTGTAAACTCTATTTCTTCAATATGCAATGCAAAGAGGTAGTCATCATTGTAGCTAAAGTGATTACCATCACTCTCAAAAGATTCAATATTTTCATTAACTTTGAGTTTTAACATACTTGAAATAGATCCAAAGTAGGGATGCTCAAGCATCAATTTTGCTTTCGCTTTGTTTAGTTTTTCCTCAAGGGTATTCATGTTAGTAGGTAGCTAAATTTTCGTACCCATTTTTCCCAAGAGGGCGCATTTTCTACAGGGATGCTATTTTTTTGCATATCTTTGACCAGCATGATTGAAAATTCACTTGGTAGTGTCATCGAAAAAGTAAGAACGTTATCGATAAATGCTTTAAGGTTTTTCTCTTTTAGTGCGTTGATCAGTCCTGCACAAAGTGCAAAGAGTACTTTATGATCTTCCTCTTCAACTGTTTTGAGTGCTCCTGTCATGATCTGTTGGATATCTGGTAATTTATCCATCACTTTGCGAAAACTCATAAACTCTACACTATTGGCTTTTCCAACGGCTCCAGAGATAGACTCTAACAGCATCTCTTCACTAAGTCCTGATTTGATGATCTTGTCAACATATTCCCATGATCTTGGTGTTGGAAAGCTTTTTTCATGACTGTTTGGATCAAATATGAATAGTTTTGCTTTGTCAAAGTTTAAAAACCCAATGATAGCTGGATCAATTTGGTGTTGATGTGCCCAAAGTTTCCAATCTTCAAAATCAACTTCCATTTCAAGATGTACAAATCGGTTTGCCAAAGGTGGAGGCATACGATAAGTGACTCCACGGTCATTTTCACGATTGCCTGCCGCTACGATACTCCATCCATCAGGTAGTGTATAGTCACCTACTTTTCGATCTAGTACGAGTTGATAGGCCGAAGCTTGTACAGAGGGTGCGGCTGTATTGATTTCATCTAAAAAGAGGATCCCTTTGGAGGCCTTGTCTTTGGGAAGAAAGTTAGGGGATGCCCAGACCGCTTCATTGTTGTCACTATCAAAAAAGGGGATACCTTTTAGGTCTGTTGGATCTAAAAGAGAGAGGCGAAGATCGATAAATATGAGGTCATGATCGCTTGCAATTTGCTTGACGACAGAGGATTTTCCAATCCCTGGAGGCCCCCAGATAAAGACGGGAAGATTGGCTTGTGTAAAGTGTTTAAGTGCTGTATAAATGGTGGTCAGTTTCATCGTTTTTATACCCTTCGTATCTTAAGTGAAATTGTAGTGAGTATTTTTTGATGTGTCAAGTATTTCTATAGAGGCTGAAGTGATTTTTGGTACACTTTGAAAATAGAAATAGGCTAAAGGGAGTTATAGATGTACAAAATTTTCCTAGTGTTGATTACTATTTCGGTTATGGTGTATGCTGACTTCACACGTAACCATTTTGGTATCGTTTTAGATAGTAAGCAAGGTTTGGAGTGGCAAGATGATTATAGTGATAATGAACAGGTAATCAAAAAAGCAAATTGGCAAGATGCAAAAGCGTACTGTAGAGCATTAGATTTAGATATGAAAGGGTGGAGATTACCTACGAAAGATGAGCTATTACTGTTGCACAAAAGATCTGAACGTGAAAAGATATTTCAAGAGAAGTTATCAGAGCATTATTGGAGTTTGAACCAACATTTTGGTTATGAAGGATATGCTTGGGGTGTACATTTTAACTTAAACTATTATGGAAGTTATAAAAAGTCTAACCTCTATAAGGTAAGGTGTGTAAGATCACGAAAGTAATAATACTTAAATACCTAATCCATTTAAGATATTTTCAGTAAAAGTTTTGTTCTCTTTAAGATAGTGCATTAATCTTGTATCAAGTTGTAATTGTTGTAAATAGGCAATTGGTAAAGATTCGTTGAGTGCTAAGGATTGGTTTAGTTCAAAATTATCACGTTGATAGAGGGCTTCTAAAATATCCATAGGGGTATTAGGGTTTAGTGCTAAATAGCGATCTATATCAAATATTTTCTTTTTGTATAGTTCGTTTAAAAGGTGCTTTGCTAGATTTGGATTTGAGGCTAAGTAGGGAAAGTAGTCTACTTCATCTAGTGTATAGATCTTGTTGAGTTGATTTTGTGTTAATGTCTCATTGGCACTGAGGTTTTGCATAATATCTTTTCTATTTTGCCTGATCAATTTTTCAATGACTTCAGGTGCAAGAGTTTCATTTTCACCAATACTTGCATGTAAAGTTTTTATGATGCTAAATCGATCAAGGTTGATTCTTTGAAATGCAAGTAACATTTCAATTGCTATCTCTTCTTGTAAAAGTTGTGTAAAAATAGTATCTGAAATCTCAGTATTGCATGCCAGTGCCTGTTTGGTTTGGTCATTGGCACGATCTAAAAGTGTTTGTGTTATTTTATCATCTATTAAATGATTTTGTGCGAGAAAATAGTCTATCTCTTTGTCGTTAACTCTTAGTAGTCGTTGTAAAGTATACAAATTGAGTGCTTCATTGGTGGCGAGTGCTTGTTTAAGTGTAACAGGGCGTTTTTGCTTCGTTCTACTCTGCTTAATGTGCATCTCAGGCAGGTTAAAAATGGCTTCTAATATATCAGCATCTTTACTCATAATAGCGATTTCAAAGATAGAGATAGGTGAGTGGAAAGTAGCAGGGTCAAAACGCTTTTTAGTATAAAATCGTTTGGCAAAAAGGGTGGATACTTCCATGTTTTCACTGTTGTCAAACAGCCCTTCATCTTGCCAATCATACATACGAAAAAGTTTTAAAAACAGAGGGTTATCAAGGTGCCTGTTTTGTAGTAGTCTTGTAAGCTTTTTTTGATCATTTGAGAGTTTGAGGCTCATCAGTAGCGAATCAGAGTGTAATGCTTTGGCATAAAGAGCGTCAAACTGATCGGTTGAGTAAGCAGGAATCTTTTGTGAAAATGCTGCATAAGCGATCTGCTCTTCAAGGGGTGAAATAATGGTACTTTCAACAAACATGGTCACATCTTCATTGAGTGTGTCAGTGTAGGTAATCTCAAACTTTTCTAAAAAAAGTTGTAGCTCTTTTTGTGATAGAGAATGCATTTTCCCTAAAAAGAGGATTGATTTGCCTCTGGATTTTTCAAAATCAACATGAATGTTTTTCATCATTTTCCTTATCTCTAAATGAAATTGTAGTCACTATTTTCGAGGATGTCAAGCATACGAAAGTAAAATTTTTTAAATATAAGTATTTCTAATCTTTAATTCATCTATTAATGCTATGATTTTGTATGAGAAATGGATTATTAAGAGATAAAAGCATGAAAATCGGTGTCTATATTAAAACATTTTTTAGTTCTAAAAATGATTTTAGTGCAGATGAGTGGATTTTAAAATATAAACTTACTGCACTTTTTATTATCTCCTTTTTCTTAGGGATTGGTATCTTTCTTTTTGGTATTTACCGCATTAGCGAAGGTAATCTTGTTGCTGGTTATTCGCAGATATTTTTTTCTCTCTTTTTGTTTTTTGGTTTTCAACTGCTTCGTTATAGAAAAGAGTATTATCAGCGCTACTCCATCGTTTTTTTCTTACTCTTTTTTATCTATATCAATATTGTCTTTTTCTTTGTGCCTGAAAATAAGTTAAATATCTTATGGTTAGTGATCTCTCCAGTACTGATCTTTTTCTTTTTAGATCGTAAAGGGGGTTTGTTAACACTTGTACTTTTACTATTGATTATGCTCTATTTAGTGGTGACAAACTACCCTTATAGTGTGGCAGAGTATATCACACTTTTTGCGACTATTACCACCTCTTCATTGGTATTATACTCGTATGAGAGAGTGAAAGAGGTAGAGAAAGAGCATCTTTTAACCTACAATGAGGTGTTAGAGAAAGAGGTACAAAAACATACCCAAACACTTAAAGAGAAAAATTTTGTCTTAGAGCAAAAGCAACATGAACTCAGCGCGTTAAATATACAGCTTGAAGAGCGTGTAGAGCGTGAACTTCATCAACGTCTTGAACAAGAGCAGATGCTTTTACGCCAATGTCGTATGGCGAGTATGGGAGAGATGATAGATAGTATTGCGCATCAATGGCGACAACCACTGATGAATATCAATGCAGTTTTGATGAATATAGATCGAGTGATTGATACACAAAATGATCAAGGGCTCTATATTGAAAATAAGGTGGATGAAGCCACCTCTTTAACAGCACATATGTCACAAACGATTGAGGATTTTAGAGGGCTTTTTAAACTTGAAAAAGAGCAGAGCAGTTTTAAAATAGATGATGTAGTTAAAGATGTTTTAGCGTTGATGCATAACAACTTTGACAATGTGGAGGTTTTGTATCACGGTGATCCACAAGTCTCTATCACAAGTTATAGAGGAGAGCTGACTCAGGTAATTATTATTATTTTAAGTAATGCTGTAGATATTTTGTTGCTTCGAGAGATAGAGGATAAAAAGATTACTATAGCACTTTGTAGGCAAGAGGCGTTTATGCAGCTTACCATTGCAGATAATGCAGGTGGTATCGATGAAAATGCCGTTACAAAGATTTTTGATCCTTACTTTACAACCAAAGAGCAGTCAGGCGGTACGGGATTAGGTTTGTATATCGCAAAGATTATTATAGAGCATAATATGCATGGCACATTGCAGATTTCAAATGGTGAAGAGGGTGCTATTTTTTCATTAGAGCTTAGGAGGGATAGATGAAAACAGTGTTAGCCAATCATTCGATTTTATATGTTGAGGATGATTTATCAGTTCAGGCAAATATGCGAGAGTATTTGGAGAGCTTTTTCAAACTTGTCTATGTTGCTTGTGATGGGAAAGAGGCGTTAACGTTGTATGAAAAATATAAACCTGATGCGTTGATTTTAGATATCAATCTACCGTATGAAGATGGATTGAGTGTAGCAAAAAAGATACGAAAAAAAGATAAGTATGTGAGCATCATCATGTTAACCGCACATACTGATGAGGAAAAATTACTTCGTGCAGTTGAGTTAAAGTTGACCAAATATCTTGTCAAGCCTGTAAGTCCAAAAGCGTTTAAAGAGGCTTTAGATCTTTTAGCCAAAGAGTTTGTTGCACTTTCTGATAAGTTCATCTCTTTGTGTGAGAGTTTCATATGGAAGCGAGATACCAAGCAGTTATTGCGTATTGAAGAGGAGATAGTATTAACACAAAAAGAGCGCAAGTTACTTGCTTTGTTGGTAGATCATCGAGGAGAGTGTGTGAGTTTTGAAGAGATCATGGCTGTGGTATGGGATGAATCTTATGATCAAGAGATCTCTATAGATTCTGTTAAAAGTCAGGTAAGTTATCTGCGTAAAAAACTACCTAAAAATCTTATCGAAAGTGTTTATGGAAAGGGGTATCTTTTAAAATAGTAGATGTAAAACACCATCATACACTTTATCATTAAATAGTAACTTATTGTAGCAAGATAGTTATTTTTATGCTTAGTAATAAATATAACATTAATTTAAAAGTTTATTACTAATATAGTTTATCCTAATTATTATCTTTAGGAGAACAAATGCGAAAGTTATTAACTTTTATCCTGCTCTTATCACTAGGAATCACACTCAATGCCAAAGAGATCGACATCACCAAAACAAAAGGCGTTGAGCAGGAAGTGATCAATGCTCTAACTCCTGCACCCATGAGTATAGAGACTAAAAGAGGGAAAAACATTAAGATTACCTTCGCTGAAAAACTAGATCCCAAAAGCATTGATAAAGATACCATGAAGCTTACCTATCTAGGATGTCAAACACCCAAATTAGCAAAACTCAAAGTCAAAAGAGATAATGCAATAGATCAATGTAAAAATAAATATAAGAATAATAAAATATTTAAAAAACTCTGCATCAAATGTGCAAAAGAGATTTATCAATGCCAAAAAGAGCAAAAGTGTCACAAAAAAGAGATCAAAGGCAAAGTCAAATATCTTAAAAAGAGAGATATCCTCCTCTTTAATCCCCATAAAAGACTTAAACCTGGATTTTATGAAGTCAAAGTTAAAAGCCTAAAAACAAAAGAGAATCAAAAAATTAAAAAGATTGCATATAGATTTGAAATCTCTAAAAATAGTATTACAGAGATCACACTTACACCTGAGATTATCACACTTACCGAAGGTGAAACAACACCACTTGAACTGACTGTCCATTACCAAGATAGCAATAGTACTAATATCACAGAAAATATCAACTGGATCATCGCAGATGAAAGTATCGTATCCATAGAGACTACAGGTGTATTAACAGCATTAAAAAATGGTACCACTTTAGTACAAGCCGAATATCACGGACAAAGTTCAAAACTAATTAGTGTCACTGTTAATGCCAAACCAGAAATCATCAATGGTTATACCTTACCTCCTGAACCAGATCCAAAAATCAACAATGCCACATTGCTAGGTGTAGATAGTAATGCTAATGGGGTACGGGATGATGTAGAGCGTTATGTGATTAAACGATATGCACAAGATCCACAATATCCAAAAACTAAAACTGCTATTGCTCTGCAGTATGCTTGGGCAGATCAAAAGATGATTGAAAATCCGACCAAAGAGAGTATGCAATATGAAGATGATGCACTTGATTGTCAATTTTATTGGGAGGACCAAAAGACAACAGATATGACAGCTCATGAAGCTATTATATGGTCATCACAACATGAAATTTATGATACAAGTATTAAAGAAACTATCTTTAATACCAAAGAGCGATTAAAACAATATGTTCGTTATAACACAGCGTTAAGTGGAGGTATGTATCCAGGACGTGTACGATCACTGCAAAATTGTCAAACTAATATTGACGTATTAGGAGAGTAAGATGAAAAAAATTATACTTCTATTTTTATTTTCGTGGATATTTGCATTAAACCTTATAGCAGGCACCGATATCTACTTTGGCAATGGTGTTTGGAATGATAAAAAAGGTGCTAGAATTGGAATGGCTAGATTAGAAAAAATAGTTAAAAAAAAGATACTAGAAAACAACCCAGAACTCATAGCAAAATATACCCCAATCACCCTCTCTTTTAATTGGACAGGGACAGGACCAGGAGACTCACTAAGCATAGAGACTAAAATGCAAGATGTGATAGAGACCTTTTATCAGTTAAAAGATAGTGGACAGTTGGATGAGAGTTCACTGTTTCGAGTCATTGAACTCTACCTCTCAAAAAATCTTATCAATGTAGCCTTGCTTGAGTTATTAGATGAAATCTATGCTGAAAATACACGGGCAATTAATGGTGCAAACCTTGTAGAGATGATTGCATCATATGAGAACAATACACTAGCCACAGGAGATAAAGTACTGCTTGTCGCACACTCTCAAGGTAACCTCTTTGGTAATGAAGTCTATGACAATTTACTTTCAGAGTATCAAGATAAGTTTCAGTTGGTCTCTGTGGGTACACCTGCAAATAGAGTTTTAGAGAGTGATAAACCCTATACTACACTCACCTGTGATATTGTAATTGGTGCTATACCTGGACATTTAGAGGCAAAAATGCCTTGTAGTGATAATGGTATAGCAGATCCAACAGGACATGAATTTGTAGCCAGTTATTTGACAAATTTAAATAGTCTCAATGAAATAGCTGAAAATATCAAGAAATATTTAGAACTTTGTTGATCTTGTTATCGCAAAGATGATTGAGCGTATTTCTCTAAATACAGAATATTATAATATTATTGATATTAAAACAAGTCGAGATGTACTAGATGACGGTTGGATACTTTCAATTGGTATATGGATAACGTTTGAATATTATTAACATTAACTAGTATAGCCAAGAAAAAACTTTTTGGCTATACTATAATTTACTCCACAGTTACCGACTTCGCCAAGTGTCTTGGCATATCTACGTCATTTCCAAGTCTTACAGAGACTTCAAGTGTTAGAAGTTGGGTTACTACCATCATCTCAAAAAAATTTTACATGTTTGTATACTTCTTTGATGAATAACAGTGATACTTTTACCTCTTTTTTTTAAGAAATAATTAAATATCTTAAAGATCATTACACTTCATCACACTCTTTTGTCATCATTTCACATTATTTCATATAAGGAAAAGTGATGCAAAGAAAATTTTATATACCACTTTTATTTACAATCTCAGTCATGTTAAGTTTTAGTGGTTGTGGTGGTAGTAGCGGTGTCAAGAGTATAGATCACAACGAGAGTAATGAAACAGCTTCTTCTGTGGTTGTCACACCCCGAGGTATTCCTAACACTTACGTGGTCAGTGGATGTATCGATGCCGATGGAGATTTTGTCTGTGATGCACCAGCTGTGGAGGTTGCAGATATCTATAAGGGTGTTGATTTAAAAGCACTTGGTGATGAGGCAAGAGTGATGTTACAACTCTTAGTGCCAGAGGCTATAGGGATTGGTGCGTATAGTACTTTTGAGGGCAAACGTTATATCTCTTTGCCTGCTGGAGAAGAAGATGTTTCTCCTCTCAATATGCTTGCCTTTGGACTCTTTTTGTACGCACAGGAAGTGGGAGAAGATTGGTGTGGTCCTTGTCGTATGGTTGCGCCTAATTCCTATGAGGAAGCAAAAGTATTGTTAGCACAAGAGTTTAAACTCACAGGTACTGATAAACAAAATGAAGCAATACTGGAAGTTTTTAACTATAATCTTGAACAGTTAGGTGAACATAATCTCACACTTAAACAAGCGTATGATGCAGATATCAAAGCGATGGCAGAGTCACTGATTAATGTCACTATCAAGGCCCCAGACAATAATGCACCTGATCTTTCAGGATTAGAGGTGATTAAAGCAAATGGTCAGATAGTCGGTGTGGATGTGACACCAGATACTATGGTGAAAACACCTCCTCGTGATCAAAGTAGTGCTTACTTTTTGGGGTTAAATCAACAAGATGCTGTGAAAATTGCTTATGATATTAGAAGTACAAAAGATAAAACGACAGCACATGAGATGGCATTTGATGCTCTAGTATGTGAGGATAATGAACAAAAAGAGGTTTTTATGGGAGGATTACCTGATCTATTTTCCCCTACAAGTAGTGAACCAACAACGCCACAAGTCTCGTTAAGTACGTTGATTAGCAGTTATCCTGCAAATATGGTTCAACCTTATGACTTTCAAGCTTCTATGACAAGCCCTAACTTTTTTGCTGAAACATTGCAAAACTTGCCGACAGATTTGACTTCTGGAGTGTTAGTGTTGGGATTTAAAGAGGGACAAAACCCATTTACAAGTCAGTATAACAGTATCTACTCTTTTGGTGGTAGTCAGTTTGTAGATAATGCAAATGGTTTGGTCTCAGATATCAGAAATAGTTGGCAAAATCCTGCAGGTGTTGTCTACTATCAAGATTTACAACAGATTATTGATGTAAATAGCCAATCGCTTCTCTCCAAATTGCAAGGTGGACAGCATTATCTTGATCTGGTGATGGCAAATTTAGTCACAGTTGATTTTGTGGCAGTGGCTATGTGTCGACCTCAAAGTAAACCTGATGCAGTATCTGTGGATGGTATCCCTCGTCGTGTACAGTGTGATATTGCCAAAGATGAAGATTTTAGAGAGGTGATTGGTGGGGTGGCTGATGATTTTGCACAGCCAATGGATCCTGCGACACCATCAGCATCATTACAAGCAATGGCCAATCGTATCAACTATGATGTGCCTGTTGTCAAGGTGGGTACATTGGTAGATTCACTTTCACTTCCTACGGGATCATATATCTCACAGGCAAGTCTGCTTGTCAATACACGCCCAAGCAATAATAACGCTTTTAATGACAATATCTATGCAGGCGATGCTACCAATCTTATCTTGGCACAACGCGACCCTAATGATCCAAGTGGTATTGCCACACTAAATGGTGGTACTGCTCATACCATCAATGCTAATGAGATACTTTATAATGGTAATAGTGGATTAGCTTCTGGTGATCTACTGACACTCTTAAACTCTGGTGTGAGTGCATTGGATGTGATTGTTGGACATGATACAGAAGTAGATGTTGTAAGTTTACAGATGTGTATTATTGATGATAGCATACCGTGTCCTGAAGGGGATAGTGATGGAGATGGTGTATGTGACAATGAGGATTGTGCACCTTTAAATCCACGCATTTGGGTAGGATGTGAAAATAATATCACTACAGATGTAAATATCACACTACCTGAGAGTTGTCGTGAAAATGTCTCTATTGATCTGAGTCCTGCACTCTCTTGGCGTGATAGTTTGGGTAATCCTCCTACTGAAAATAATGTGTTTGATGGGACACAGTATGCAGGTATTGTTTGGGATGGCAATATGAATTGGTTTGATTTTAATCGTGCTAGTAATACGGAGCTTAGTATCGATTTTTGTGCTTGTGGTGGAGGCGAGGTGCAGATTGATGCAATGAAGTCAGATGATAGAAGCTGGGTCTATCTTGACAATGAAGCAAATGGTACTATTGTTTCTCGCACAACCAATACCCAAGCGAATATGGCATCATGGGGTAGTGATGTCAATGGTTCTATGACATTTTCTGCAACAGGTAGTGGGGTAGATCATACGCTCTATTTTAAAGTGAAAAATTTTGTTGGAAATAGCGGGGGAGCGATAGATGGTAGACTTAATTTTATAGGGCACAGAGGCAAATGTACAGAGGCTGATGAGGTTAATAGTAGTGTTGATGATCTAAACGACACAACGTTTGATATTGGGTATGAAGTGATCAATGGAGATACATTGAGTGTTTCACATGAACTGCTTTCAGATTTAACAAGTATGCTTGATCAACTTTCATGGAACTATGTAGGTGCTGTAGGCTTTTCAACAGGTATTGCCTATACTCCATCATTTGCGATGGATGACAATGGTACACCTTATGTCGCTTTTACTGACTTTTCAAATCCATATAAACTGACAGTCATGAAGTTTGATGGTACACAGTGGATTTATGTAGGGCAAGCTGGTTTTACACAAGACTCTGCTTACCATCCAAGTATCACAATTGTAAATGGTGTACCGTATGTTGTCTTTTTGGATGCGGCACAGTCACAAAAGTTGACTACTATGCGGTTTGATGGGACACAGTGGGTGACTGTGGGACAAGCTGGGTTTTCTGCAAACCATGGGCAACACCCAGATCTGTTAAATGACAATGGTACCTTATATGTTGCGTATCGTGATGATAGTAGTAATGGTGTGACCGTTATGCAGTTTGATGGTACCCAGTGGATGACTACAGGGCAAGCGGGTTTTGGTAATGGTGATGTAAGATCTCCTAGTTTAGTCATCCATAATGGTCAGCCTCATGTTGCCGTGATTGATACAGCCAATAACTACAATATACTTGTGATGCGATTTGATGGTACACAGTGGGTAAGTGTCGGGCAGGTTAACTCAGGAAACTTTGCAAGTTCACCAAGCTTGTCGAGTTCCCAAGGTATACTTTATCTTGCTTATGGAGACTATACGCAAAATTTAAAAGCTGTAGTGAAAAAGTATGATGGTACCCAGTGGACTCATGTGGGACAACCTGCCTTTTCAGCAGGCCCTGTTGAAAATATTGATCTAGTAGTGCAGGGTGGTATGCCTTATATAGCGTATGAAGATTATGGAAATCAAGGCAAAACGACGGTGATGAAATTTGATGGTATGCAGTGGTCTGCGTTAGGACATCCTGCGATCTCAGCACTGCATAGTCATGATCAGCAGTTACTGTTTAGTCCTGCAAACGTACCGTATGTGATGTTCTCCTCTGAAGGAGGTTCTTACAATGGACACCTCTCAGTGATGAAGTATGATTAAAAGGAGTATAAGATGAGAAATAGAGCATTAGTATTATTAACGTTATTGGTGATTGGGCTACTCATTGGGTGTGGTGGATCAACAAATGCAACGACAACTACACCAACAGTGACAACGGGAATAGTCAGTGATGGTTATATAGAAGGAGCTTATGTCTGTCATGATAGTGACAATGATATGCAGTGTCGTGATGAGGCAATCTATGCGGTCACTAGCACAAATGGCTCTTTTAGTTTGGGTAATTTTGATGCAACACAGAGACTTTTAGTAGAAGTTCCTGTAGGGGCTAAGGACTATGGTCCCTTCGTCAACAGTAGTTTGACCGCACCACAGACGATACAATCAGCACTTTGGTATTTTCTACCTGCTAATACAAGCAGTGTATTTGTCTCTCCCTTTTCAACTTTGATAGAGAGTATCATGATGCAAGACCCCACACTCAGTCTAAGCGATGCAGAAAATCTGCTGAAAATACGTTTGGGGTTTGGTATCAATAGCAGTGTCAGTCTATTTGATGATTATTTGAGTGGTACAACGCAAAATAGTCAGTTACATTTGTTGGCTGAGGTGATCTTTTCTGCACTTTTAGAGAATATTGGAGATATGCAAAATAGTAGTGCGTTAAGTGATCAAGAGCGATTTTGGTACGCTTCACAACAGATTTTAAATAATTTACCTGATCTTCTAGACAATCTTCCAAGCTCTGTACCTACAAACTTTGATGCTAGTAATTATGATCAATGGATTCGTTTTGATAGCAGTGCACAAACCTTTGCAGACGAGCTTTTGCGGATAGGTACACGTGATTCTGTGGTAGCAACGGATAGTTGTCAACTTCTCTCTACGGGTATCTATGCTTTTGAGTCATGGAAAACAGAGGGGGCAAGTACAGATGATGCTTATGCTACTACGTCAGATAGTGATCTTAAAACTTTAAAGATTGATAATGCAAATATACTGAACTTACAAGAGGTAGAGTATAGCAGTGCTACAATTTTTACGACAGTCAGTGATTCAAGTAGTGCAACTTGGGTAGGAACACCAGCTGACTCTTACCTTGTGGATATGGACAACATGACACGAGTGCCATTAGGAGATATTGGACTATTTCCAGCCACCAAAAGTGCTTGTCAAGGGAGTCGAGCCTCTTTTAGTCACTATAACGGAGTTTTAAGTTATGATCTTTATCTTACCGCTCAAGATGTGGGTGGAGATCTTATCTTGCATCACTATCCTGAGCTTGAAGTAGAGTTGGCAGATAATCTTACCACCCCTACACAAACTTTTGCGATGGGTACCCAACGTCTAAATGGAACGGTTGTTTTTACACAAGATATGTTTCTTTTAGAAGATGATAACTCTAATGTTGTGGCCAATGCAAATGGCAATTTAACAACTTACGATTTTACGATTCTTCCAACATTAGGGTCTACTTTTTTGATAGACCAAGGAGGGTATAGACTTCGCATTATCAATGATGGTACAGCTACACTGCAACAGCTTAGTAATATGAATATACAAAATGGTACTTGGCAGTTAGTGACTGTAGGGAGTAATCAATATCTACAGACAGATCTTGTACTGGATGAAAGCGAGATTTTTTTAGTAGAGATTGGTGGTGCTGTTCGTTATGGTGCAAAGCAGTTGGCAGGTCGTATACTCTCTATTGGGCAGAGGAGCGATGATATTATGGATGATGTGATGTTCAATCAAACAGCAAAAGATCAGATTTTAAGCATCATGGCAAGTGGTGCTTGTGTCCCTTTATGTGCGGGTAAAACGTGTGGCAGTGATGGGTGTGGTGGTACTTGTGGTACGTGTGGAGTCAGTGAAGGGTGTAATCTTAGTTTTCAATGCGAAGCAATTACGCCTACTTCTGATCTTGATGGTGATGGTTTCTCACAATCAACTGGAGAGTGTAATGATCAAGATCCGACAATTTTCCCTGGTGCAACTGAGATTATAGGGGATAATATGGATAATAATTGTGATGGTAATAGTTTATAGAGATACCTGATGTAATGGGTATTAGACGTCATAAATGTGACTATAATCATATTGATATCTATTTTGACTATAATATTGCTCATGAGAACAGATAAAACAATACTAATTACCAATGATGATGGATATGAGAGCGAGGGGTTAAAAGCCCTCGTTGAAGCGATGCGTACAGTAGCAAGAGTGATTGTTGCTGCACCTGCAACAGAGAAGTCAGCGTGTGCGCATAGTTTGACCTTGACACGTCCTATGCGGTTTGTAGAAGTAGATGATGATTTTTATAAACTCGATGATGGTACACCAACAGATTGTGTTTTTTTAGCACTAAATGCCTATTTTTGTGAAAAAGAGAAACCTGATCTTGTGATCAGCGGTATTAACCGAGGTTCGAATATGGGTGAAGATATCACCTATAGCGGTACGGTGGCAGGTGCGATGGAAGGGGTACTTTTAGGGGTGCCTTCTATCGCGATTTCTCAAGTTTGTAAAGATAAGTGTCAAAATATTTTTGATTTTGGGTATGACTTAGCGGCTGAGGTTGCTAAAGAGTTGGCGATTAAAGTTTTAGATGGTGCATTTCCACTTGGCGAGCGAAAACTGATCAATGTCAATGTTCCTCCGATTAAAAAGTCAGAATTTAAAGGGTATAAAGTTACTAAAGCAGGCTATCGTGTCTATGCAAATAGTGCACATTTACACCGCAATCCTCGTGGAGAAGAGTACTACTGGATAGGGCTTCCTGCTCTTGAGTGGATACCAAGCAGTGGAGCGCAGATTTGTGATCTCTCTGCCATTGATGATGGGTATGTCTCTATCACCCCAGTGCATTTGGATTTGACTTCGTATGAGGATATCAAGACTTTAGAAGATTGGCTATGAGATTTGCGCGTAGCCGTGCGCTCTTTGGTGAAGATTTTACAAAATTACAAAATGCTAAAGTACTACTTTTAGGTGTTGGTGGTGTAGGTGGATTTTGTTTGGATTGTCTTTTTCGCTCAGGCATCCAAAATGTGACTATTGTTGATTATGACAGTTTTGAGATCTCCAATCAGAACCGTCAAATCGGGAGTGAAGCTGTTGATGAGATTAAGGTGATGCATCTACAAACACTTTATCCTACGGTGGAAGCTTTACATCAAAAAGTGACTGTTGAGTGGTGTGAGTCATTTGATTTTTCACCTTATGATCTGGTGATTGATGCGATTGATGATATGAAGGCAAAAGTGGCACTTGCACATCATGTTTCGCAGAAGCTGATCAGTTCTACGGGAGGGGCTAAAAAGCTTGATCCTACAAAAATAGAGATGAACTCTATCTGGAATACACATGGTGATCCTTTAGCAAAAAAGTTTCGTTATGAACTGAAAAAGAGCGGTTTTAAGGGAGATTTCCCTGTCGCTTTTTCTCCAGAAGCGTCTCGCTGTAAAGATTTGGGAAGTTTTGTAGGAGTGACGGGTGCTTTTGGATTGGCACTTTGTTCTAAAGCGGTGCAAGAGATTATTGCATGAGGGTTTTTGTTTTTATTACTTTGTGTTTGAGTTTGACATGGGCATTTGAGAAGCATTATATAATGCCTGAGAGTATAAAAGATACACAGTTTATGGGGATTAAGATACACGATAGTCGTATTCTTGATTTTGGACGTATAGCAGGTGAACAGTTTTTTGGGATCTCTGGACTTGCGTATGATGCCAATAGAGAAGTGCTCTATATGCTCAATGATCGAGGTCGGTTATTTAGTTTTCAGATTGCGTTAAAAGAGAAACAGTTGCATCTACTCAAGCCAATTTCAAGTTGTCGTCTTAAGGATAGTGAAGGTAAAAAACTTTTAAAACCTAAAAGTGATTCTGAGGGGATTGCGATTGTCTCCAAAGGGGATGAAAAATCTTTATGGGTCTCTTTTGAGCGCTCTCCTAGGATTATGCAATTTAGCATTGATGGTAAGGCAGTAAAAAATCCATTGTTAAATTTACCATCTGAATTACAAAATATTAAGAGTTATCAAGGGACAAATGGTGCATTAGAAGCGTTGACGTATCATCCTAAATTTGGATTTCTTACGACGCCTGAGTTTCCACTCAAAGGGCAAAAAAGCGGTTATCAAGGTATTTATAATATCAATGGTGAGGTGTGTAAATTTGCTAAAGATGATTTTGATAATGCAGTGACAGAGTTTGAGATGATGCCTGATGGTAATCTTTTAGCACTACAGAGAAACTTTAGCTTTAAAGATTTTAGCACGGTCATAATATTGAAAAAAATATCTTTGGAGAGGACTATTACAGGTAGATGTAGTAGTAAAAATATTGCGGTGATGAAAAGTGATGATGGATGGAACTTAGATAACTTTGAGGGGTTAACACATTACAAAGATAATATCTATTTTATGATTAGCGATGATAACAATAATCTACTGCAAAATACGATTTTAACGATATTTGAGATTGTAGATCCAAAGTAAAAAGGTTTACTTTGGATAACATAACTACTTTGTAGGGCATGGAGCTGGTGCGCATGTAGAAACACATTTAGGTAGTTTAGGTGTGTTGCATGAACTTTTATATGTACAACCACTAAACGCTAAAACAGCTGCTGCAATAACAGAACCGATAACGATCTTTTTCATCATATCTCCTTTATTTTAATTTATATTATCTAAAGTCACGGATATCACCGAGGACTTTATTTTTTTGTTTTTGGTAGACAATCACCATATGGACCAGGTACACAGTCAGGTAAACCTTCACAACCGATACATGTTGACGAAGTGGTTGAACTGTTTGCAGTTTTGACGCTACAGCCACTGACCATAAGCATGGAAACCGCTAAAAAAGATCCTAAAAGTAATTTATTCATTACTACTCCTTATAAAAGATAAATAAAGTTTACCAAAAAGGGATTAAAAAGGCAAATATTATTATCATTTTATCTGTTTAGGGACGAGGGTGTTACTAAAGGTGAAGTTTTAAAATGAAAGATAAGCTTGTAGATATTTAGTGACAGGAGAGCAGTAACTGCTTCTCCTAAAGGTCTTACTTACAGCCGCAAACAGGCTTTTCGCAAGCTGGGTAGCTAGGTGTACAAGTTCCACAACTTGATTTCACACTACATCCTGAAATAGTCATAACAGCAACCGCTAAGATTGAAGTTAAAAGTACTTTTTTCATGTGCAACTCCTTATATTATTTGGATAAATATACTTTACCTAAATAATATAAGAAATGTGAATAATTAGTGTGACAGTCGCTATATCAGCGAGTTTTTGTTACATAAGGTAATATATTATTTACCATTTCCACATTTTCCAGCACCACACTTGCTAGAACCACATTTTTTGCTCTCTACTTTTGTACCTGTTCCACATTTCCCTGAACCACACTTTTTCATACTTTTTGTTGTATTGTTTTCTGCTGCAGGTGCTGTTGCTTCATGGTCTGCTGACATAGCGATAAGTGAAGAACTCAAAAATACCGCACCAATAAAGACTTTTAATGCACTTGATAGTTTACTTTTTTTCATAGATGATTCCTTGTTTATTTACTTGATCCGCATTTACCAGCACCACACTTGCTAGAACCACATTTTTTGCTCTCTACTTTTGTACTTGTTCCACATTTACCAGCACCACATTTATCTTTCACTGCTGAACCACACTTCTTAACAGCTGATGTTTTTGCCTGACAGCTCTGTGTTTTTTGCACACACCCTTGTAGTGAAAGAAGTGCAAAAGCAAACAGCGTTGTTACCAATAAGTTTTTGACTAAAGTTGTCATGTTAATCTCCCTTTTTAATTTGTTGACTCCGAAATATTATCTGTACTTTATGTAGTGAATGTGTAATATTATTTTTATTTTAACTACACAAAAGTTTGTTATGATTCTTTCTAAAGGTAACTATTATGACACGAAGAATTTTTCTTGGTTTATCAACAATGAGTGTTTCCTCTTATGCATTTTTCTCATTTTGGAAAAAAGTAGATGAGTGGGAAATTATAGCGAGTGTACAACAGCATCTACTTCCACAGAGTAAAGCGTTTCCGAGTGCAGATGATGTTGCAGCAACGCGTTATTTGAAGTTTGTATCTGCTGATGACTCTTTTGATAAGGAGGATTTGGCATTTATCTTAAATGGGGCTAGAGCGTTACAAGAACGTAGTAACTTTGTAGATGCAAGTCCTCTTGAAAAAGAGCAGATACTGCAAACTTTTACCCAAACAGCTTTTGGTGAAAATTGGCTCTCTTTGCTTTTAAACTATACCTTAGAAGCACTTTTTAGTGACCCTCTATATGGTGGTAATAGAAATACAATAGGATGGCAGAGTTTTGATCATATTCCTGGTTATCCAAGACCTCAAAAGAGATTTGGAGTAGTTGATGTTTGATGTGTGTATTGTGGGGAGTGGTGCAGGGGCAGGACCTGTAGCTTATGAGCTTTGTAAAGCTGGAAAGCGTGTTGTTATCTTAGAGAAGGGTGACTTTTATAAAGAGGAGGACTTTTCCAAAGATGAGATCGCTTTTTGTCGGCGAAGTATAGTTACTCCTAAACTCAAAGATGAGTATCATGTGATTGAGACGTTAGAAGAGGGAAAGTGGGAAGCCATACCTACGTATAAGTCAGGTTGGGATTTTTGGAATGGTAATATTGTCGGTGGATCATCAAACTTTATGAGTGGCTTTTTTCATAGATTGCATCCTAAAGATTTTAGGTTGTTAAGCGAGTTTGGGGCTATTGAGGGAGCCAATGTTGTAGATTGGCCGATTGGTTATGAAGATTTAGAGCCCTATTATGAAAAAGCAGAGCGGATTATAGGGATTAGTGGTGAGGTGACGCCTTACAAGTTTCAAGAGCCTAGATCAACAAAAAACTTCCCCTATGCTCCTACTATCGAACACCCTATCTCAACGCTGATTGATCGTAGTTGTCAAGCATTGGGAGTAGTCGCAGTGAAGACACCAAGAGCGATTTTAAGTGTGCCAAAAGAGGATCGAAATGCCTGTTACTACTCAAACTATTGTGGTAGTTATGGCTGTAGTAGTGGGGCTAAGGGAAGTTCACGTGCTGCACTTTTGCAACCTGCGCTTAAAACAGGTAACTTAACCATTATCTCTCAATCTTTTGTAAAAGCGCTTGTTGAAAAAGAGGGACGTGTGGTTTTTGCTTCTTATGTGGAGAAGTCGGGAGTAGTAAAAACGGTGGAGGCAAAACAGTTTGTGTTAGCAGCACAAGCGGTAGAGAGTTGTCGGTTGTTGTTAAACTCTAAGTCTAAAAACTTTCCTCAGGGGTTAGCCAACAATAGCGGTCAAGTGGGTAAAAATCTACTTTTTTCTGCTGGGGGATTAGTGACAGGTGTGTTAGATGAGGGTGTGATGCCACTTAAGGATCTTATGACACCTGGTCTCTTTGTCAATCGTACGATCAAAGATTGGTATTTTATTGATGAAAAGACTAAAGGAGGGATTAGTGAGGCACTTTTTGAACATGCAAATCCTATCGTAAAAGCCAATAAACAAAAATGGCAAAATGGGAAACTGTTATGGGGTGAGCCACTACAGAAAAAAATTTATGAAAAACTTAATCACAAAAAACAGCTCAATTTTGAAATCTTTAATGACTGGATACCTCATGATGACTGTTTTGTAAGTGTATCACCAAGTTATCGTGATAAACATGGTGTACCTGTAGCCAAAATTAGGGCAGGTTCACATCCGCAAAATGAAAAGGTGGGTGAGATACTGGCAGATAAAACAGTAGAGGTATTAAAAAAGATAGGTGCTAAAGATATCAGTACCTCAGTGACACCTTATCCACCACAAAATTTACAAGCAGGAGGGTGTCGTTTTGGTGATGATCCTAAAAGCAGTGTATTAGATGCGCAGTGTCGAGCACATGAAGTACCAAATCTCTTTGTTACTGATGGAAGTTTTATGCCTACAGGAGGTAGTGTTCCGTATACATGGACAATCTATGCCAATGCCTTTCGTGTAGCAGAGGTGCTAAAAAAAGTGTGAGATACTCTGCTTTATCTTTATACGCTCTGTCAAAAGTCAATTTGCCTCTCATCTTTGTAAAATATTAGGGAAAATTTAAGTATAATTTTTTACTTTATATAAAAATAAATATATAGATACCGATATAATAAGCTATTATTTAAGTATGTTTTACATAATTTGAGAGGAGATAGTGATGAGTGAAGTTTTATCTTTTGCCATGAGTAATCAAAATATACTCTTTTTCACGGCAATTGTTCTGTTTTTATTGATTGCAGTGTTAGAGGGGTTGTTGACACTTATTGGGTTTGGGTTTTCCTCTTTTTTAGATTCATTAGCTCCTGATTTTGATCTTGATACTGAGTTAGATATCACGGAGAGTAAATTACCAGCTTTAACAGAGTTTTTTGGTTGGGTCAATAAAGGGCGTGTACCTGTATTGATGCTTTTTATTCTATTTTTGATGTTTTTTGGTATTTATGGCTTACTGCTTCAAGCATTGACAGGGATGATTTTTAGTCAATATTTGGTAGCAATCCCTGCATTTTTTCTCACACTGGTGACAATCAGGGTCTCTAGTGTTTATATTGCTAAAGTGATTCCTAAAGATGAGAGTAGTGCCATATCTGAAGAGAGTTTTATAGGATATAGTGCAACGATTGTGATTGGTCAAGCGAAGTTGGGGCGACCTGCTGAGGCAAAATTTGTAGATGTCAATGCACATACACAATATATCATGGTTGAACCTGTAGAGGATGTGGTGTTTAAACAGGGGGATGAGGTTTTGATTGTTAAAAAAGAGGGTGCAATTTTCAAAGTGACTGCACCTGTTGAGTCACATTTCAAAGATAGTTTATAAGATGAAAATATCTAAAAAGGAGAGATAGATGGTATTAAATATGGGTTTGATTATTGCGATTATAATTTTAGTTGGGTTGATCACTTTAGGGTTGGTTTTTGCAAAACTTTATAAAAGATCTACCAAAGAGAAGTCATTTGTGCGTACGGGACTTGGTGGACAAAAGGTGATCATGGATGGTGGTGCTGTGGTGTTACCTGTGTTACAAGAGATTGTACCAGTGAACATGAATACTTTAAAGCTTGAAGTGAGTCGAAGAGATGGGCAAGCACTTATCACCAAAGATCGTTTAAGAGTGGATGTTTTGGCAGAGTTTTATGTTCGTGTGAAGCCCTCAGTTGAAGCGATCTCCAATGCCGCACAAACATTAGGAAAAAGAACCCTAGAGCCTACAAAGCTTAAAGAGTTGATAGAGGGTAAGTTTGTAGATGCCCTGCGTACGGTGGCTGCTGAGATGAATATGGAAGAGCTTCATGAAAATAGATCTGATTTTGTACAAAGGGTACAAACTACGGTAAATGAAGATCTACAAAAAAATGGTTTAGAGCTTGAAACTGTCTCTTTAACAGGGCTTGATCAAACAGATAAGCAGTGGTTTAATCCTGATAATGTTTTTGATGCAGAGGGACTTACAAAACTCACCGAAGCGATTGAAGCAAAGAGAAAAACAAGAAATGATATTGAAAGAGATACTGCACTAAAGATTCAACAAAAAGATCTTGAAACTGAAAAACAGTCATTAGAGCTTTCAAAAGAGGAAGAGTATGCAAAGTTAACGCAGTCACAAGAGATTGCACTGCGAAGAGCAGGGCAGATGGCTGAGATTGCAAAAGAGGAGGCTGAAAAGCAAAGAGAGTCTGAAATTGCACAGATTACAGCAGATGAGCGAATTGAGAATCAAAAGATTATCAAAGAGAAGAAGCTTGCAGAAGAAGAGATTATTAAAAATAGATCGATAGAAGAGTATAGTATTGAAAAAGATAAAGCGTTAAAGTTAGCGATGCAAGCAAAAGAGATTGAGATTTCTGAGAAGGCAAAAGCAGAATCACTTGCAAAATCACAAGCCAATGAGGCACGAGCAAAAGAGATCGAAACGAAAG